>NZ_JAHVAO010000002.1 GCF_019264345.1 Marinobacter arenosus | reverse complement strand
TTCCTCTCTTTGGTGCGCCCCTGGGGTTAATTCAAATACGGTTGCCATCACAGTTCATGAAGGCAACTAACAAGTCACGGCACTCGGACGGCCATAAAACGGCCGCCGGTGCGTTCGGCGTTAGGCATTTTGAATGCGTGCTGTTCTAAAGATCTCTGTTCTTTTCCTTGTTACAGCCATCGGTCTGTATTTTGTCATTCTGGAGTTCTCCAGGGGATGGGAAGATAGCGGCGATCAAGGAGTTGTCGCTACGGTAAACAAGGTCAATGAAATGTATACGGCGTCAGGAAGCTACCCTGGAGAAATGGAAGTGGCTAGCACTGAGGTTTGGGGCGTCTTTAACGGGCCGAAGATTGTTTACTCGAATCGGCCAGAGGGGTGCTGGGTATATTATTACCAGTGGCCGCTGGGCCCCCACAAGGGCATGGATTGCGCTAGTCGGGAATGGTTTTTTGATGAGTGATATACGACAGCCTAACCAGTGCATTAAGTTTGTTCCGGCCCTATGGGCCTCCACCGGACGGCCTTGTCAGGCCGCCGCTTATGCAAAGCGTTATGAGTTTTGGTCATGCCGATAATGTTTCCTGAAACTGGTTGCGATTATTGTCGAAAGTATTGGACGCATCCATTTCTGGAAAATCGAGACGAGATACTGAAGCTACTGGCAGACCCGAACTGGGAGAGACAGGCGAGGCTCTTCCAATGCAACAAGTGTGGTGCCTACTGGGAAAATCCAAATGGGGCATATCCGGTGGGGCTCACAAAAGAGGAAGTGGAGGAGTTCTATGGGATCAAGAACTCATAACAAGGCGCTGTTGTCGCCGCTATCGCGGCTGGGACGGCTTACGCTACGCTACAGCCGCCCCAAAGCTTGGCGTTATGCCTTAAAGAGAGAATCATGAGTGCGTGGAGAAGGGAAGCTCAGAGATTGCTACCTGAGTATCAATCTTTAATCCAGGAGGCCGAGGGTCCTATGGCCCTGTGGATCGAGCTAAGCATGGAATTTGAAAGGGCGTTTTTAGCGTCGAATGATGACCTCATAAAAAGAGTTCTTTCATACGCAGCTTGGTCCATCAGTGATAAATCCGGCAAGTTACCCACCGAGGCTTCAACTGCAGCAGTGTGTGCCTTTTATGAAAGTCTTCCGCAGAATAAAAAGTTCTGGCCGTTTTTTAGGAAATGGTTCCCACCGGCCGAGTTCAAAAGGATTGCACCATTTTTCTCATACCATGCTTCTGCGGATGAGTTGGATCAGATTCATGAACTTTACCAACAGGCATAACAAGGCGCATCAGTATGTGGCCGTTGGCCACCGGACCGCTTTCAGCGGCCGCTGTACGCGGCGTTATGTGGCGGGAAAACACGACGCTGATCAAGCTTGATGGAATCTGCTGATATGGATGGTCAAACGAGCAAAAAAGAGCTAATTCGGATTGTAAATCGATACCTGCCTGAAGCATCCGAGCGTGACCGGCTTATTGCAGTGATCGAAGATCCATCCAGACCAGGGCTGCCCATTCGGGGCGTTCTAGAGAGCATAAGACAGAGTAGAGAGCACCCAGATTTTTCCGTGTCAGATAAAGAGATCATTGAGGAGCTACTCTATCTATATGGGTAATGGCACCGTTTATAAGGGTAATTCTAGGGGCGATCAACCACATAACCAGTACAGGCAAGGGACGCTCCTTTCGTCGCGCCCCTGCTGTTGGCGTTATGTGTGCAATCAGTTATGACTAAGTCTGAAGCGATCAAGAAGATTGAGCAGTCCATAGCTGAAGGAGCGCAACTGATTACCCCTGAGGGCAAAACTTACGAGGAGCACTTGGCCGAGGTATCACGCGCACTCTTTGAGCACGTAATTGATCCTATACCGGTTACTGTCACTTCTGCTTGCTTTCCCGAGTACGATTTTGAGAAGTACCAAAGTTCAAAAGTGTTAGCCATCGCGCACATGGAAAATAGTTGGCTACTTACACTTGAGTCTGGAAATGAGTTCGCTTTGGGCTTCGGAGAATCGCCCGAAAACATCATGATGCACGGATTTTCATCCTCGGATGCAGTAGGAGAATGGTGTGCATAGTAGTCACATAACCAGACGCATCAGTACGCGGCCGATGGCCGCCGGACGCCACTGGCGTGGCGCCGCTGTGCTTCGGCGTTAAGCGAAATAAGAGAGGTCGCGTGAGCATTTTTTACAAAGCCTCTGACAAGGAGTTGCGGGAGGAGAGGAATAAAATTTTTCTCGAAAATGGTCTTCCTGCTTTGGAAAGGCAGGGTTTCTGTAAATCGCCTTTTTCAACCTCTTGGTTCGGCAAGGATGACCACGGAGGGTATAGCTACGAGCTATGCCGCCTCACGAAAGATTCGGAATTGCAGATAATTGAAGTCAACATCTGCCTGCGAGACCGTTGGATTCAAGAGCATTTAAATATCTTTAGTTTGGTGCCACATTGCGAAGCAATCGAAAACCTATCAGGCGTTGATGGACTACAGTTCCACCTACCCCCGAACAGTCAAACCAAAGCCAGATTAGAACCGCCAAGGGGATTGATATTTGCGGGGATGCCGCGGCACAAAGTTGGTAGGTACCTGACAAGGAGAGGTTTGTCCAAGAGACTGTCCAAATTAGAAAACTTGGTCGAAACCGATTTGGGTGATATTCAGAACTACGTAAAACGTTGGCATTCATCCAACGTAATTCAAACAACACAGTGGAACGGCCATGCCGTGTAAGTACCAGGCACCGCTTAACAAAGCCATTAAGTCTGTTCCGGGCCTTTGGCCCTCCACCGGACGCCCTTGTCAGGGCGCCGCTTATGGCTGGCGTTATGTGCATGGCGAGAAAAGTAAGGGGGAAGAATGGGTAAAAAGTCTTGTGATCATTTGAGGCCCAAGCTTACCTCAGTGGACGGGGCGGAAACCTTGAGTATCGAAGAAGTAGCCAATCAGATGCTGCATGCTCAATTACACGCTTCTGGCCTTATCGCTGGCTCAGAGCCTGAGCCCCGATTCGTAACGCTATTGATAGATAAACTGAATGCTTCTCGTGGTGTAATTCAAGAAGCGGATAAAGACCGAACTCAAAAGTGGACTCACGAATGGATTGCTGAGTGGTTTTTGGATGAGCAAATCGCAAGCCTGCAGAACTGGTTTCAGCTCCGCATGCACGAGCAAGCTGAACATTCATCACATAGGCTCGCGAGAATAGGTCAGATGCTGAGCCTCATTGGTGTATTGGTTGGCGTCCTTCAAATCGGAATCGCAACGTACTCTGCGGCAGCAGAACCAGCACATAACCAAACGCTGCAGCCGACCGCTGAAAGCGGCGGCTGAGCTCAAGCGTTATGTGCCTGAGGGGTAATTCCTCATGAGAAGTAGTGTAACCAGAACCTGGGTCGCAACCGTTGTCGTCCTGTCGTCTCTGATTCCCTTGGCATTGCTCGGAGCATTTGCCTTCTATGCTCATGGCGGTCTTTACGATGGTTATCAGGGGAGCATCAGCGCATTGATCGCAATGGCAACCCTGGTCCCGGTCTTATCGCACAGAGAGAAATTTTTCTCGCTGAATACCAAACGCCAGAGTGGGATTTTTGTGTTCAGTTTGGGATTGTTAGTGATTACCTATCTGTTCGTGCTGTCGACAATGTCAGGTCCAGTGAAGTGACCGTGAAATCACATAACAAGTTGTTGTAGTTTGTTCCGGCCTACGGCCTCCACCGGATGGCCCTTTCGGGCCGCCGCTAAACAAAAGCGTTATGCATCACAACTATGAGTAAAGAGCAGGACTACCAGCAGGCGCTTAAGCTCGAAGAGCAACAAGATTTCCCCGGTGCATTGTCTGTGTACAAAAAGCTTATCGAAGGGTCAGATGATCCTCGTTACTTCATTGCGTATGGGGTTTGCCTTCAGCGGTTATCTCATTGGAAGCAGTCCATTGCGCCTTTGGAACACGGTATCGAGTTGAAGCCTCATTATTGTGAAGGCGATGCACGATTGTTCTTGGCAACTGCCTACCTTGAATCTGGCCAAAAGAAAAAAGCGATTGAGCAATGGAAGTTGGTATCGCAGATGGAACCAGAGTACCCGTCATATGAGCATGTGCCAGACGAAGCTAAGCGGATGCTGGCAAAATATGCATAACAATACACAGCACCGGACGGCCTGGTCAGGCCGCCGGTGTGTTCGGCGTTAAGAGGCAAGTAGCAGGTGCAACAATCGCAGATCATGGAAGATAAGATTATTTCAGCAGTAAAGGACTTTGCTAACTCGATAAACTCGGGCAGTAAGGTCGTGGCAGATATGTCTGCACTGATTGATGTCACGGATGAGTTACCTCTTTCGAGCTTTGACTTCTGGGAGCGATTGATTCGCTCTGAGTTTTCGTTGGCACTAAGAGAATCAAATCCTCCAAAGTGGAAGGTATGGTCGAAGCCTAAAGAACTAGTAACTTGGCTTGATCTGATTAGCTGGGATGGTCACAAGCGAGAAAAAGCTTTACGAGCTTTGTCTGGTGCGGCACCGAATACATTCTTTTTTTCTCTTGCTGTTCGTAGGCTTAATGACTGGGTGCCACAGGTTCGAAATGCAGCAAGGGACAAACTTCCTGAGATAGCAAGATCAACTGACCCAGAATATGTGGTTGAAGCGCTATGCATCGCACTGTCCAATTGGACCTCTTGGGGCAGAATAGAAAATGTGGATAAAGATGTTCTTCTGCAAATCATTTGCGAAAAGGAAATAGCAAAGTCGCTTCGGTATAAGTTGATTTCATCGGCTTCCGGGCCCATGCCATCACTCTTTTCTCAGCTCGGTCGCACGTCGATACTTGATGAAAAAATTGAAGAAATTGCTAGTTTTGCTGTTCAGCCATCAGTTCGAGCGAAAGCATACCGCAGTTTATTTGAAGGGCGGATTGCTTGGATGGAGGGCCGGAAGTGGGAGTGGACCGATATTCGATATTGCGAAGGCAGGCTAAAACCTGTGGTCGCTGAGCGAAAACTGAATATAAAAACTCCACTGTTCGAATTGCTAAAACGATCCTCTGAAGATCGCTCTTCTATAGTTAGACGAGTTTCAGCAGAGATTCTAATACGAGAACTAGGCAATCTAGGTCCTGCAGCTAGAGCGTTCGCTGAGCAATTCGCTTCAGATAAATCTCGCTCGGTAAATGAAAGGGGCGAGTTCGCCTTAAAGAAGCTAGACGAAGCGGAGCGTTCCAATGTCTCTTAACAAGCGCATGTTGTCGGACTGGTTTTCCGCTGCGCTCCAAACCAGCCGCAAATGCGGGCGTTAGAGCTTACTGACCGTACAGGGGGAATCTGAATTTATGGAATTGATTCCTCTTCTCGGTGCCGTCTGCACACTGGCTCTCGGGATTTTGGGCTTGGTGGCTCCCCGACAAGTTTCTGATCTTGTCGGAGTTGCCCCAGAGGGAGCGCTGGGGCTATCAGAGGTCCGTGCCACTTACGGCGGGCTTTTTGTCGGGTTGGGTGCGGCGTGTTTGTGGTTTCAGCAGTCAGAGGTTTACGTTGCGGTTGGGGTGGCCTGGTTATTAGCGGCGGTATTCCGCATCGTCTCCATTTTTCTGGATCAGGCTTTCAGCGGCAAGAATGTGGGTGGGGTGATCGTGGAGGCAGGTATCGGCTACTTGCTGGTCGCTGGCATGCTCTAACCATTCATTCAAGTACGTTCCCGGCCTGGCGGCCGTCCACCGGACGCCCCTGTCGGGGCGCCGCTTGATATTGGCGTTAGAGCCTCGATATGAACTGCGCTATCTGCACAAATATTCCGTCGAAGATCTTAGGCCGTTTCATAGCCAAGGCGGACTTCGAACAGGCTGAGAACTTTTCAGCCAGAATGGTTGCGTCAGATGCGTGGGAGGCAGTAACCGCAGACACGGCGTTTGAATCTGCCTATCGTTGTAAGGAGTGCGGAGCAAAGTTCCAGTTGATAATGCCAGATCCGCCCATGTGTGGCGGTTTATTTCGCACTTCAACGAGCAAACAGCGACTAGAGGAGCTACGTGCCAAGGGCCTCTCTAACAAGTAGTTGCAGTTCGTTCCGGGCCACTAGGCCCTCCACCGGATGCCCTTTTCGCTGCGCTACAAGGGCATCGCTGAACAACGGCGTTACGTGTTGTTGAATAACTATGTTTAGTGAATATTTTGAAGAATGGAATGTTAGACCAGAGTTTTCCAAAGAGTATGTGTCACTGTGGGAGGGTTGGCTCGGTGATGAGCACTACCATAAGTTAGATCAGGTGACGGAAGAGGATTGGTCTAGGTTTAACGAGCTGCTGAGAAGTCTGGCTAAGGCCTTCGTTCTTGAGACCGTCGACTTCAAAAGCCAATCTACTCGTAAGGTAAGCAACATAGAGTCAGTGCTATCGAGCTACACAGATAGTATGAGCAAAGACTCTTCGATGTTCACAACTTTAATAATCCCGGAATTGAGGTGTGTAATAAGCGAAGAATGGGATTACACCTATATCATCTGGCATAAAAATAATGGAGCTGTGGAATCGCTCTCTCCCTACATCAAGGAATCTAAGTTGAAGCACTTCCATGACTAAGCACATAACAAGTCACTGTTGCGGCTGCCGGTGCTGTGCACCGGCAGCCGCAAAGCTCACTCAGCGTTAGGCGTGCATAAAAAATGAAATGGATTCTGGTTTTTATAGCCGGCGTATTGTTAATTCTAATAAATTTAACAATATTTGGTCAGATACATTCGTGGTTTAAGGCGGTAATGCATGGCCTATTGGCGAACTGGGTAATAATTGCGGTATTTAGGATCCTTTGGATTGGTTACAGCGAGACCGATAAAAGTGCGAGAGAGAAAAAGGCGTTACCGATTGCCGGAAGTTTGTTGATCGTCTTAGGAGTTTTTCTCGCTAACTACGGTGTCGCCCTATTGTCTGAACAAGAATTTTCGGAGTGGGACGGTTCTAGTCGCTGGGCGAGCCTAGGCGCTCATATAGCAAACCTTATTGGAAATTCGTTCGGCAATGAGGGTCTCGCTGTCGTTATATTTCTATTCGCTATATTCGTTATTGGTTGTGGGGCCTCGATAATAAAGCCAAAAGCCTAACCAATCGTGCAAGGCGGACGGCCGCCGCTTCGCTCCGCGTTAAACGTTTAAAGACATGGAGTCTCGCTAATCATGAAAAAACTGTCGATTTTGCTCATTCTGCTGATAGCGCATTCCGCCCAAGCTGGCCAGCTCGATGAAGATGAAGTGGTTTGGGTTGAAGGTGAAGATCCAGTCATGATCGAAGCCATTCAGAATGCAAGGAGAACGCTTGATAGTTTCTTGCAAAAGCACTCAGACAACATTCCGAATGTTGAGAGTTATAAGCTAAAAGTAATGGTTTCCGATAGTAATGGCACTGAGCATTTTTGGGTAACACCTTTTCGTGCAATAGTGAATGGCAAATTCGAGGGTGTTTTGGCTAATGAGCCTCAAGTTGTGCGATCAGTTTCATATGGCCAAGTGATCGAATTCGATAGGTCGATGATTTCTGATTGGGGCTACGTCGAAAACGGCAGACAAATTGGCAGCTTTACGATCTGTGCACTTTTCAAGAGTATGCCCAAAGAACAAGTAGAGTATTACAAGGAAAATCATGGATTCGTCTGTGAATAGCGCGCTTAACAAGGCGCAGAAGTTGCTGGCTCATGACCACCGGACCGCTTTCAGCGGCCGCTGTGCCCAGCGTTATGCATTCGCTACAAGGGATCAGTAAGTGCAAATTGAGACAAATATAAGTCAAAAAGATTTTGAGGCATATTTGCATTATGTTGGAGCGGTTCTTTCATCGGGAACGGCCCCTGGAAAACAAAAAATTTCGTATCTCAACTTTTGTTTTCTAATAATTTATGCAGCATATTTCGTGTTTTTGTTTGAGTTCTACGGCGGCGAACATCGAATTTTTGACTGGGTGTCGGGTGGCGCCGCAGCTTTCCCCTTCCTGGTTTTGGTAATCTATTTTCTGGTTGTTAGTGCCAGACAGATGCGAAACTACATGCCGTTGGAAAACGGCATGGTGCTTGGATCGCATATATATGAAGTAGGAGAAAGTGGAATAGGTGAGCAGGCCAAAAACTACAGCTCATTTACTGAGTGGGGTGCTGTGAAATCGTTAGCAGTCAACCAGGACCACATCTATCTGTTTTTGGATACTTCGGTTGCACACATAATTCCAAAAAGGTCATTTGCAGATCAAATTGAAGAAAATGAATTTGTTAGGTTTGCGAACCGAAAAATCGAGGGTCACCATGCATAACCAATGGGTGAAACTGACCGGTACTAAGCTGCGCTCCATACCGACAGCTTACCCAAGGCGTTAGCCGCTTAGAACAGATTGCCTTATGAACCCGTATAGTGATGAAAAAATTGTCAACTCGTGGGAGAAGAATGCCTCTCAGTGGTCTGCGGCTGTCCGAGGTGGTCATATCGAGAGCCGCAAACTAATCACGAACAAGGCAATCGTCGAGGCTGTGTTGAGTCATTCTCCCGAATCTGTCCTCGATATTGGGTGCGGCGAGGGATGGCTCATCCGTGAACTCGCGTCTCAAGTATCGCATCTAGTCGGGGTCGATGTAGTACCTGATCTCATTGAGCAGGCCGAAAGTGCCGGCGGGGGACATTTTCTGGTCGCATCGTACGAAGACATCGCTGCCGGTGCAGTTGAAGGTTTGTTCGACGTCGTTGTTTGTAATTTTTCGCTGCTTGGAAAGGAGTCGGTCGAGACGCTGTTTGGAGCCGTACCGGCGAGCCTGAAAACGGACGGGGTTTTTATTGTTCAAACCCCTCATCCGGTGGTCGCGAGCGACCTACCCTATATCGACGGTTGGCGGGAAGGATCCTGGGTTGGTTTTGGCTCAGACTTTGTTGATCCGGCTCCTTGGTACTTCAGAACGCTCGAAAGCTGGGTGGCCCTGTTCTCAGACAACGGATTTCAATTGCTGGAGATACGTGAGCCCATTCACCCCAAGACTCATAAGCCTGCGTCCGTAATTTTCACCGGCGCTTACAAGGCAAACCACGCGACAAGCGCGTGATTGCGGCGTTATACGGCTGCCACGTATCATCAAGTCGCACTCATGATCATTCAGCGCAAACATTAATTGGATTCTGATATGCGTGAAGAGAAAGAACGAGAGAAGCCACTGCCCAGCAAATTGGAGAACCGCTTCGAGTTCTTCCTTTGGAACTCTCGCCTGCTTGTGATGCTCGCTGTCGTTCCTAGCCTTCTGGGGGCGACAGTTTTGTTTCTAATTGGCACCGCAGATGTGTTTGGCATTGTCGTTGACACCATTTCGTACTATTTGGGCGTCGGCTCGGGTGATATTCACGATACCGTTATTCCTAAAATTATCATTGCGGTCGACATTTACCTGATTGCTATTGTCCTGTTGATTTTCGGTTCTGGCATCTATCGCCTTTTCATCTCACCGATTGACCAGTCTGAAGACAGAACCCCTAGCCATCCGTTCAACGTCGGATCCTTTGATCAGCTCAAAGACAAAATTGCCCGGGTCGTAATACTGGCTGTGATTATTGAGTTCTTCAGGGCGGTCGTTGATATAAGGTTTCAAACCCCCTTGGACGCAATATACCTTGCCGTGTCGGTTCTGGCGTTGGCCGGTGGGCTGTATCTGATGAGTCACGCCCACCGTAAGGATTCTCACGACTGAGCGGTTGCACTCGAGTCCGGGCTACCAATCCCCGGACGAGTATGAAAACCTCAGTGCCTAAAGTGTCAAACAAAGTGGTGCAAAAGCACCCCGCTTATACAACGCGTTATACAAGGAGGTATAACCTGGATGAAAGCTCTCCTGCTCAATGGTCCGCACCAGTTGGATCTCGTAAATCTCGCTCCACCACGTCCAAAGCCAGGCGAAGTGATCATTGACGTTGAGGTCACGGGCCTCGGTGGTAGTGAAGCGGCGGGCGGTATCCCTTTCCGGGTGGCACACCAACATGCTGAAAGTAGTGTCTTGGATTGAATTACTGCTATCGGCATCATTGCTGCTGTTGGCAATCTGGCCACTATCCGGATTCTGTGAAGGTAGACCGCTTGGCTATGACTGTGAGACCTGAATGATTTTCGGAGTAAACATGTTCGCCCCGGTTGGGTTGCTTGGCCTTGTTTGCTCGGCCTGGTCGTTAACGCGGGGATCCTGGCGCCCGCACTATGCGTTGGTTGCGGGATGCCTTGCCGTGATGGCTTAGTGGTGGATAAACGCCTAGGGGACAATACCGGCGGAGCGCTCGAAAAGCCCCTGCCCCACAGTTATACCTATGTGAACACAACAAAAGACTCGGATTATGATGATCACTTTCAGACGCGTATTGGTCATTGCATTCTTTAGCGTGATAGCGGGATGCTCAACGGTTCAGCCTGGGGCTGGCTTCACTGAAACCGGGCAGGCGTCCTACTATGCGGATAAATTCCAGAACCGAACCACAGCCAGTGGTGCGCTCTACACGCACGACCGACTGACCGCTGCACACAAGACGTTACCTTTCGGTTCAATGGTAAAAGTAACGAACATCAAGAATGGCAAGAGCGTCACTGTCGAGATCAATGATCGCGGACCATTCGTTCAAGGCCGAATAATCGACCTGTCCAAATCCGCGTTCCGTCGCATCGGCAGTACGTCCGAAGGCTTAATCAACGTAAAGATCGAAGTGCTTCGTGAGCCCTCCTAGATTCCCTTTTTTACAGCGACCAGAAGCTCTTTCGCCAGCGCTTCGTCGAACGGTGCAAATCCACTGATCAGAACAAACAACAGCACAGAAAACTGTACATTTATACAGCTTTTGATATAGATTGCTGAACTGACTCCATCATCTTTCGTAAGGACACAATATGATCAAGGGAAGTTGCTGCTGCGGAGCTGTTCAGTTCGAGCTAACGGAAATGCCCGGTATGATGGGCACGTGCCATTGCACCCGGTGTCGCAAAGTGGGTGCAAGCACCCTCATGTTTGTTAAGTCCGATACGTTCCGGATTACCCTGGGGCGTGATCACATCTCCACGTTCAAAGCCGAACCGCCCTACCAATACAATCGGTGTTTTTGCTCAATCTGCGGCTCAGCGCTGGGCGAGGTACTGTCGACGGAGGACTCGTTTCCGATCGCGGCCAATTGCATTGATGGCGATATGGCCATTGAAAACCAGTTCCATGAGTTTGTTTCAGAAAAGCCGAGCTGGCTCAAGATTGGCGACTCCGCCAAGCAATTCGAAGAGCACCCTGTCGGCCCCTAGCTGACCGATAAAAAGAGGCCAGTCAGATCGTTCGGCACTCCCGCCATCGAACCCGGCGACCCAGCAAGTCGCAAACTTGATCTGGGTCCAACTTTGTTCGATGGCGGCGCTATAAACTGATCTTATTCACTACCCGTGATCTGGTTGCGCCTCCATACAAGCAAACAGTCCTGACGGCGTAAGGCGCGCGCGGTACACCGTCGCATACCGCCACAAAAGGGAGGTCCTCCCATGTCCACAGAAGAGGAAGTCCGTAAGGCATCAACGCAGTTCTACGCGGCGCTGAACACCATGCTCAATGGTGATGCCGCCCCACTGTCTGATATCTGGTCACACAACACGGATGTCACCACCATGCACCCGGTCGGTGGTCGGCAAGTCGGATGGAGCGAGGTTCAAAAAGCCTGGGAGCAGGTAGCCCAGGCGACAACAGACGGGAAAGTTGAACTGAAGGATCAACTTATCCGCGTCGCGGGAGACGTCGCTTACGAACTCGGCACAGAGGACGCCGAGTTTACTCTGGGCGGGCAGAAGGTGTCGGGCGAAGTTCGCGTGACCAATATCTATCAGCGAGAAGCCAGTGGGTGGAAGATGACACACCATCATACGGATGTGGTTCCGGCAATGGTGGAAGCTCTCAATCGTTTGTAGCCACCATCGGGAAACGCCTGACGACGGCATTAAGGCCCACGTTTAAACTTCCCCCTGGTTCGCGGGTCCAATCTGGGGATCGGGCGCTTGCGCCCGATCTCCGGAGATGTCCTTGGTGAAAGGCTTTGTCGATTCCCACGGCCATGCCTGGATGATTGGCTTCCAGGCTCTCGCGGCCAGCCTCCTGCCGCCCCCGGGAAAGGGCGAAGATTATGCGGGCTACCCTGCAATCAGCGACAAGCAGACCATGTAAGGATCAGGTTGGCCCACTGAAAGACCTCGGTATCTTTCCCTCGCTTTTCCCAATGCATACCTTCTACTGGGGGGCTATCACCGCGATTCGGTGCTGGGCCCCAACATCAACCGCATAGCAAACGCGGTTGTTCGCGCCTGCTATGCGGTTGGATCTCTAATGGGCTTTCTCTCAAATCCGCTCAAGCATCACTGAAACTGGCCGGCACACCGTGTTGCATACAGGAGAGTGGTTCTTGGCGAACGACAGCAAATCATCCAGCTCTTCCTCACTGCAGTCAGCGTCGATGTCCATCAGGATGCGGATGCTCTCGTAACCAACCGTGGCGTCGTCGTTCAGCGCCAGCAGTCCTTCCAGGTTGATATTGCCTGACAGTCTGGTCGACAACTTCCTGATCGTAATGCCCCGCGCGGCTGCATGCAGAACGGTAGTGGTAGTGACGCAGCCAGCCAGCGCATGCAGCAGGAATTCCACCGGATTCGCGCCTTCGTTGTTGCCGAGCAGGACCGGTGGCTCTCCGTTTGTGAAGACGAAGTCTTCAATGCGGGAGTCGTCTTCGGCGCCAGCGCCGTAGAAGCCTCGAATAGTGGAGCGGTTTTCACCGCCGTTCACCCATTGGTTGCTTGCCCGAAACTCGAACTGCGCGAGGCTAGGATTGTTCTTGAGGGCTTCAACTGTCTGCCCCATCTGAACCAGGTCAAGGCCATTTCGGCTTTGGATATCTACTTGTGCGTTCATCATTCTCACCTTGCTTCATCGTCTACAGGGACCCGGGAACCGGGAGACGCTTTGTGTGGCGTCTGGGTATAAAGTAAGACAAGGCGGCGGACACGCTCAGATGGATATCTGACAAAAAGGGGGCATTCGTGCCACCAATTTAAGGGGGGACGAAACATGTCATGCCGGCAGAAAAAAGTTCTCATTCTGGCGCTGCCGGAAACGGCGGGGTCGGCGCTGTATGGAATGGTCGATGTGTTAATGTCGACAGGCAACATATGGCAAACGCTGGTGGGCGATGCGAGTCCATCCCAACCCTTTGATGTGCAGATTGTTTCCATCGAGACCACGCCATTTTATTGCGGCCACGGGATACCGGTGCAGCCGGCTTATGCCATCGCCGACGACCCTGTTGCGGATATCCTGATCCTCCCGGAGATCTGGCTTGGTCCCCATGAAGAGATCCGTGGTCGCTATGACGCGCTCATGGAGTGGGTCAACGCCAGGTTCCGCTCGGGTACCACGATCTATTCCGCCTGCTCCGGGTCGGTGTTATTGGCCGAAAGCGGCCTGCTGGATAACTGCGAGGCCACTTCTCACTGGGGGTATCAGGAGCTGTTTCGCACTCACTATCCGAAGGTGCATTTCAGGCCGGAAACGAACCTGGTTTACGCCCATCCCGGTGGCCGGTTGGTGACGGCGGGCGGAACCACGTCGTGGCATGATCTGGCACTGCATATCATTGCCCGCCACGTGGGCATCGGCGAAGCACTGCGGATTGCCAAGGTCTACCTGCTCAAATGGCATGACGAGGGCCAGCTTCCATTCACGGGCCTGGTCCGACAAACGCACCATGCCGACTCGGCGGTGCGCCGGTGCGAGGAGTGGCTGAAGGAGCATTGCCGGGATCCCGCAGCCATTTCCCGGCTGATAGAGGGCTCCCCCCTGCCCGAGCGAACGCTCAAGCGGCGCTTCAAGGCTGCCACTGGCGCCTCGATGATCGAGTACCTGCAGAATCTTCGCATCGAAGCGGCCAAGCGGCTATTGGAGGAGGGAAAGCTGTCTGTAGAGGAAGTGAGCCTGGAGGCCGGCTATGAGGATGTGTCCTTCTTTCGCCGCCTGTTCAAGCGCCTGACGGGCCTGACGCCGGGCGAGTACCGACGCCTGTTTCGACCTCTGATCGAAGAGTCGGTTGGCCGCCTGATTTGACTGGCGCCCCGCACTGCTGCCTGATCGTCGCGCTTTGAGTAACGCCGCACCTGGTTCAGGGGGCTATGAAATCCATCGTTGGTCCTTTATGTTCGTATCTCATCGCCCTCACAGAACGTCATTACAACAAGGAAGAAACTGTGAAAGAAACCGGGAAAATCAACTACGTCGAACTTCCGTCAACCGACCTTGAAGCCACCAAGCGGTTCTTTGCTGATGCGTTCGGATGGTCGTTTGTCGACTACGGCCCAGATTACGTCGCCATTGAGAATGCCGGATTGGACGGCGGATTCTTCAAATCCGACCAGGTGGCGACGACCCGCAACGGGAGCGTGCTCGTTGTTCTATACAGCGGCGACCTGGAATCCACGCTGGAAACCGTGAATCAGTCAGGCGGGCACATCGTTAAGGACATCTTCTCATTTCCCGGGGGGCGTCGTTTCCATTTCACAGACCCCAATGGCAATGAGTATGCTGTGTGGTCAGACACCTAGGCATAGGACAATTACCCATGAAACGAGCAGCGGGTCTTGCGACGATTCTGGTTTTCATCAGCCTCAACGGGTGGTCGGAAGAAATCGACTACGACAAGCGCAACATGCATATTTTCTGCGCCTCCCACCTGTCGATGATCAGCGAAATGCTGGATGACAATGCCGATCAACAGCAGGCGTTGGCCATGCTGTCCAGCCGGCACCGCACGGAGGCGAGAAAGCTGGGCGCTACCCAGACCCACTTTGAAGACGTAAGCGACTACCTGTACAAGACGCGCAACAATAACGAACCGAAATGGAACCGGCTCACCAGCCAGAGCAAACGGGTGTGCCTGCCAGACTCGTGATGGCGAAATCGATGAAGGGCACCGAACACTGGTCACAGAGGGTCACGGAATCCAGCGATGCGCTGAATCTTGAACACGGGGTGTTCTCCCTGAAGAATCCCCGCGACATCGCCCGTTCGCTGAAGCAGTCCGCGGAGGACAGCACCCGACGGAAGTCAGACCCCTACCGCTCCGCGATGTCGATGCTGACGTTCTACATCAACCGCGCAGGAAAACAGCTCGCGCCAGAGCAGCGCGAGCGACTGGAAGCGGCCAAGGACGAGTTGCGGGCACTGTACGGCAAGCCGCGAAAACGCCCGTAAATCCCCGTCCCGGCGCATCCTCATGGAACGCAGAACCGAGGGCACGAGCGGGCCGCGCCCTCCTGCCCTTACTCCGGCTTGTACAGTCGCTGGATGCTGGAGAAATCCAGGCTGCCGTTGCCCTGCCCCGCGTGAATCTCGAAGAGATTGCGGGCCAGCGAACCCATGGGAATCGAAGCGTGGTTTTTCACCGCGTTGTCGAACGCCAGGCCCAGGTCCTTGTTCATCAGGTTCACCAGGAAGCCGCCCTCATAATTGCGGGATGCAGGCGCCGCTTCCATCACACCCGGCCACGGGTTGTAGACGTTCAGGGCCCAGTTACCGCCGGAGCTCTGCTTCATGATTTCCGAGAGCACGGCCGGATCCAGGCCATTCTTTACGCCAAGCGCCAGGGCTTCGCTGGTGCCCGCCATCAGGATCGCCAGCAGCATGTTGTTGCAGATTTTCGCGACCTGGCCGGAACCGTGGGGACCAGCGTGGAAGATGTTCTTGCCCATGGCGTCCAGGATCGGCTTGGCTTTGTTGAAGGTGTCCTCCGCACCGCCGCAGATGAAGGTCAGGGTACCGGCCTTGGCGCCACCGACACCGCCGGAGACCGGCGCATCCAGGAAGGGAATGTTCCGGGCGGTGGCTTCCTCAGCGACACCGCGGGCCGTTTCCGGCGCGATGGTGGAGGAATCAATCACCAGGGTGCCCTCGGGCAGCTTGGCCAGCAGGCCGTCTTCGCCGAGATAGACCGCTTCCACGTGTTGCCCCGCGGGCAGCATGGTGATCACACATTCCGCGCCCTTCGCAGCCTCATGGGCGGTCTCTGCGGTCTTCGCGCCTTCGGCCACCAGCGCCTGCACGGCGTCTTTTGACAGGTCGAACACGGTCACGTCGTGACCGGCCTTCACCAGGTTGCTGGCCATGGGACCGCCCATGTTGCCAAGACCAATAAATGTAATCGTTGCCATATCTCTTCCCCTTATTGTTCTATTCGATTGAGTGGGCCACCGGTGCCGGTGGCCGTTTGGCTATGGTTTGAAAAAATCGTCGATCCAGGCACTGTCCATTTCCGCCAGGGAGGCGTAGCGCCACCGTGGCTGCTGGTCCTTATCGATCAGCAGCGCCCGGATACCCTCGGCGAACTCGCCCTTGCTCAGGCATTTCTGGGACAACACCAGCTCCTTGTCGAGAACCTCCTTGAGGCCATCGTGCTTGCAGTTGTGCAGGTGGTGCCAGACCAGGGCCAGAGAGGTCGGTGATGCCGATGCCAGGGATTTGGTGGCTTTCGCCACCCAGCCCTCACCACCGGCAAGCTCTTTGAGCTGGTTGACCACATCTTCCAGCGAATCCGCGTCCGTGACCCGGTTAATCTCGTCGAAATGGGTGCGGACCGGGGATTCCGGCATGACATCGGCGCTTTGCTGTTCGAACTGCCGCAGAACGCTCCCAACAACCGCATGGCCATTCTCGCCCTGCCAGTTCCGTCGCCGGAGTTCTTTGATCACGTCCGCCTTGAGTTCGTGCCGGATGAATCGGTCGGCAAGGCCGGTGAACAACGCATCGGCGCCATTCATCCGGGCGCCGGTCAGGCCGAGAAACAGCCCCGTCCGTCCGGGGGTGCGGTTGAGGAACCAGCCTGCGGCCACATCCGGGTACAGGCCGATGGTGATCTCCGGCATGGCCAGTTTCGAGCCCTCGGTCACGACCCGGTGAGACGCCCCTTCCATGATGCCCATGCCACCGCCCATGACGATGCCATGGCCCCAGCAGACGATCGGCTTGGGGAAGGTGTGGATGAGGTAATCCAGCTCGTATTCCTCGGTGAAGAAGGCTTCGCCTTCGCTGGCGCCCTGGGGCTCGGTCATGCTGCGGTACAGGGCCACGATGTCGCCCCCGGCACAGAACGCCTTGTCGCCCTCGGCTTCCAGCCAGACGGCGCGGATACGGCTGTCTTCCGCCCAGCGTTTGAGCTGTGGCGCCAGCAGGCGGATCATTTCCAGCGAGAGGGAGTTCAGGGCCTTCGGCGTGTTCAGTCGCGCCACGGCAATCAGCGCATCGTCGCCGGTTGTCCACTCTTCAAAAACGATGGGTTGGTCACTCATAACATTTCCTTCAACCGTTGCACTGCCACGGGATTCAGCGGTTCTTCCATTCCGGTGCGCGTTTCTCGAGGAACGCGTTCACGCCTTCCTTCTGGTCCTCGGTGGAGAACAGTTCCACGAAGAGCTCACGCTCCATCCGCCAGCCGTCTTCGTGGCTGCGGCCGTCACGGGCACTCATCACCAGGGATTTACAGCGGGCGGTGGAGGACGGGCTCTGTTTGCAGGCCATTTCCGCCAGCTCCAGCGCTTTTTCCAGGCTCTTGCCAGACGGCACGACTTCTTCCACCAGACCGATCTGCAGGGCCTTGTCCGCTTTGACGCGCTCGCCGCAGAGGATCATGCGCTTGGCCCAGCCTTCTCCCACCAGCCAGGGCAGGTTCTGGGTGCCACCGGCGCACGGCAGCAGGCCCACACCGGCTTCGGGCAGGGCCATCTGCGCGTGCTCCTCGGCAATGCGGATATCGCACGCCATCGCACACTCCAGGCCGCCGCCCATGGCGTAGCCGTTCACCGCGGCAATGGACACACCCCGGAAAGCGCTGAGGGTGGCGAAGGCTTCACCGAACGCCTGGGCCATCTCGTTGGCACGGGCCTTGTCGCCATCGGCAAAAGTTTTCAGGTCGGCGCCGGCGGAGAAGAACTTTTCCCCCTGGCCGGTTACCACCAGCGCAAAGATGTTCCGGTCCGCGTTCAGTTCGCGGATGGTGTCGCGCAGCGCTGGCAGGGATTCCGCCGTCCAGGTGTTGGCCGGCGG
Organism: Marinobacter arenosus; assembly: GCF_019264345.1. Taxonomy (NCBI): domain Bacteria; kingdom Pseudomonadati; phylum Pseudomonadota; class Gammaproteobacteria; order Pseudomonadales; family Marinobacteraceae; genus Marinobacter; species Marinobacter arenosus. Next base: position 319,618 of record NZ_JAHVAO010000002.1, on the reverse strand, counting down.
GTTATTGATGGTCAGTACCGCAATATGTCCGCGTTTTTCGAGCTGAATCAGGTCGCTCATGGAATTCTCCTTATTGGATCGCTTCGGCCACGCCGTCATCCAGCAGCCGACGGGCGACGATCAGGCGCATGATTTCGTTGGTGCCTTCGAGTATCTGGTGCACCCTCAGGTCCCGCAGGTAGCGCTCCAGGGGGTATTCCCGGATGTAGCCGTAGCCACCGTGCAGCTGCAGCGCATCGTTGACCACGTCGAAACAGACGTCGGTGGCGAAGCGTTTGGCCATGGCACAATGCAGGGTCGCTTCCGGATCGGCGCTGTCGAGCTTGAAAGCCCCCAGCCGCACCATCTGGCGGGCCGCCACCAGGTTGGTCGCCATGTCGGCGAGCTTGAACTGCAGGGCTTGGAACGCGGCCAGGGGCTTGCCGAACTGCTCACGCTCGTGCATGTAGTTGCGGGCTCGCAGCAGTGCGGCCTGGGCGCCCCCGAGGGAACAGGTGGCGATGTTCAGCCGGCCGCCGTCCAGCCCTTTCATGGCGATGGCGAAGCCGTCACCCTCCTCGCCCACGCGATTGGAAGCCGGGATACGCACGTTCTCAAGGCTGATCATTCGGGTCGGCTGACTGCGCCACCCCATCTTTTCTTCATTCTTGCCGTAGGTAATGCCCTCGGCATCCGCCGGGATCACGAAGGTGGAGATACCCTTGGCACCGCTGTCCGGGGCGCCGGTTCGGGCCATGAGCACCAGGATGTCGGTGCTGCCGGCACCGGAAATAAACACCTTGCTGCCGGTGATCAGGTAACTGTCTCCGTCACGGACCGCCTTGGTGCGCAGGCTGGCTGCGTCCGAACCGGCACCGGGTTCGGTCAGGCAGTAGGAGGCGAGCCATTCACCACTGGCGAGTTTGGGCACGATCTCCTGCTTCAGGTCATCCGAGGCAAAACTGGCCACCATCCAGGTCGCCATGTTGTGGATGGTGATGAACGCCGCCGTGGACGGGCATGCCGCGGCCAGCTCTTCAACAATCACCGACGTATCAAGACGGGACAGCCCCATGCCGCCCAGCGCTTCCGGCGTGTACAGGCCCATAAAGCCCATCTCGCCGGCTTCCTTCATGACGTCGATGGGGAAGATATGCTCGTCGTCCCATTTTGCCGCGTGCGGCGCCATGGATTTCTCCGCAAACGCGCGCGCTGCCTCACGGAACGCCAGCTGGTCTTCGGTCAGATTAAAGTCCATTGAATCACTCCAGATCTAAGAGGTTGGGCTGAGGCGGAGCAAAAAAGGGGGCCGGAAACAGGTTCCGGCCCAACTTACCCCACCTACAACACACTCAACGCAACTGGATAGAGAAGTTCGCCTTGGTGCTGGCTTCGCTTGAGAACCAGCGCGACGTGACCGTCTTGGTTTCGGTGTAGAAGCGCACCGCCTGCTTGCCGTAGGCGTGCTGATCACCGTAGAAGGACCCCTTCCAGCCGGTGAATGAGAAGAACGGCAGGGGTACCGGAATGGGCACGTTTACGCCCACCTGGCCCACATCGATCTCGTGCTGGAAGCGGCGGGCGCAGCCACCGGATGCAGTGAAGATGGACGTACCATTGCCGTACGGGCTGTTGTTGATCAGTTCGATCGCCTCACCCAGGCTGTCGGTTTCCATGCAACAGAGAACCGGGCCGAAGATTTCCTCGTTGTAGATGTCCATCTCGGTGGTCACACCGGAGAACAGGGTCGGGCCGACCCAGTTGCCGTCCGGCAGACCATCGACGGTGCATCCACGGCCGTCGAGCAGCAGGTTGGCGCCCTGCGCTTCACCGGTGGCAATCAGGGATTCAACCCGGTCCTTGGCCTTGGCGCTGATAATCGGGCCATAGCTGGCGCCAGCGTCGTCCCAGGCACCCGGGCGAACCTTGGCCATAGCTTCTTTCAGTTCCGGAATCCACTGCTGGGCCTCACCCACGAACACGGCCACGGAAATCGCCATGCAGCGCTGGCCGGCCGCGCCGACGGAGGCACCGACGAGCGCGTTGATGACCTGCTGCTTGTCGGCATCGGGCATGATGACCATGTGGTTCTTGGCGCCGGCGAAACTCTGCACGCGCTTCATATTGCGGGTGCCGGTTTCATAGATGTAGCGGCCCACCGGAACGGAACCAACGAAGGAGATGGCGCGGATCGCCGGATCGGTCAACAGGGTGTCGACCTGCTCCTTGCCACCGTGAACAACCTGCAGCACGCCTTTCGGGGCACCGGCCTCCTCAAACAGCTCCGCCAGGCGCATCGGCGTCAGCGGGTCCTGCTCGGACGGCTTCAGAATGAAGGTATTGCCGCAGGCGATGGCCATCGGGAACATCCACAGCGGAATCATGGCCGGGAAGTTGAACGGGGTGATGCCCGCACATACGCCCAGCGGCTGGGTCCAGGAGTGGGTGTCAACGCCACGGGCCACATTTTCGACGGTTTCGCCCATCATCAGGGAGGCCACGTTGGCCGCGTGCTCGACTACCTCGATACCGCGCCAGACGTCGCCCTTGGCGTCTTCAAAGGTTTTACCGGTTTCCTGGGACAGGATTTCGGCGATGTCGTCATGATGTTCTTTCAGCAGCGCCTGGTAGCGCAGCATGACCCGGGCACGCTCAGACACAGGCGTTTCCTTCCAGGTCTTGAAGACTTCACCCGCGTACTTGATGGCCTGCTCCATTTCCGCGTGCGTGGTGCACGGAGCCTTGGCGATCACTTCGTTGGTGGCGGGGTCGGTGACATCGATCCATTCATGGGTCTGGCTCTGGATGAATTCACCGGCAAGGTACAGAGGTACATTTTTCATAGCAAAATCCCTGTTTGTTGTTATGAGGGAAGCAAGCCGAAAACCGTGAGGTTCCGACCACGAATGCAAAAAGACTAGCACGGGGTGTGCGGGAGCGTGATTGACTAAATTTCGCTCTTGATGGACTATCTTTCGATCACCACCAAAAACAGCGACAATGGCAATGACACAAACCTCGCAGTGGCCGGTACCGGAAGACAGCGTTCGCTACGTGGTACCAGCCCCCATAATCCGGCTGCTCTCCAGCCACCCGCTGACCCGGGACCTGTACCCCCTGGCGTTCGGCCACTATCGCAGGGCGGCGGGGCATCACATGCACCGGGAGCACCACAGCGACAATCTTTTGATCTACTGCACCGAGGGCAAGGCGTTCCTGAACGTGCTGGGTGAGCCCTACACGGTAGAGCCCGGGGATCTGCTGCTTCTACCGGCCGGCGCGCACCACCGCTATACCTCCGATCCGGACAACCCATGGACAATCCACTGGGTCCACTACACCGGTCCCCTGGCCGAGGAGTTTCGGAATTACATGGGGTTTTCGGGGACCACCCGGATCCGGCATCTGGGGCGCCAGCCGCGTCTGCTGGTGGACTTTAACGGCCTGCTCTCGGTGCGGCAGACCGGCTTCCGAGCCCGGGGCCTCATTCACGCAGCCAACCGGCTGCGCCAGCTGATGGCGGCTGTGCCGCTGAACGCGGACGAAACCAGCCACGAGCAAAAGGCAGAGCTGGACACCATCCACAACTACATGCGCGAACATCTGGACGAGCGTATCTCCCTCGAGCAACTGGCCGAACTCGCCGGCGTGTCGCCGGCGCATTTCGCGACCCGCTACCGGGAACAGACCGGCACCTCGCCCATCCAGCACTTCCTGCACCTGAAGGTGGAGCGGGCCTGTCAGATGCTGGACACCACCGAGCTCACTTTCGCCGACATCAGCCGCCGTCTGGGCTATGACGACGCCTATTATTTTTCGCGGTTATTCAAGAAGGTAATGGGTCAATCACCCCGGGATTACCGACACACGGCCCGGCACTGAACCGGGCGATTCGGGCCAGACTTGGACCTGTCCATTACCGCGACTTTTGTTGGTAAAATGAAACGGATACTCTTGGGCGACATAACGCACAAGAAGAGTGAGCCTATGGCTATGTACACGATTGAAATTGAAGAAACATTTGACGTTCCCCGAAGCAAGGTGTTCGCCCTGTTCGCGGATCACCGACGTTTCGGAAAGCTGCTGGGAGCCCCCGTCAAGCGCATCAAGGACAGCGACCAGGCCGACCCGAACGGCATAGGCTCTGTCCGCAAAATCGGTATCGGGCCGCTGGGCCTGAAAGAAACCATATTGAACTTCGAGCCGGATTCACTGATCGAGTACACCATCACCAGCATGAGCCCGATCAAGAACCACATCGGCCGAATCCTGTTCGAGGACACCCCGGAAGGCTACACCCGTGTCCACTACACCATTCGCTTCGAAGACATCGTGCCCTTCACCGGCAAAGTGGTCAGCTCGGCACTGGAGCAAGGCATCCGCCGGGGCATCAAGCGTGTGCCCGAACTGGCCTGAACACCGGTTGCGCGTACAAAACCTTACTTGATGAATATCAGATATTTGACCTGCAGCAATAGGTTGCTATTCGCGATTTTGTAATCTCCGCGCACTTTGCAGTAACCGGCCATGGGGCCGGTTATTCCACGTCCAGCGGGAGATTTCACATGGCAGCCGAGCCGATTGTTCTGTTTGATAACGGACACCACAAATGCCTGATGTTCGATTCACTGGTAACCGGCGAGGGCGTTCAGTCCAACCAGTTCCTGATCGTTGATGGCAAGCACGAAGCACTGATTGATCCGGGCGGAGATCTCACCTACACCCCCCTTTCTGTCGCGGCATCGCGGTATATGAACATTCGCGATATGGATTACGTCTTCGCGTCACACCAGGACCCGGACATCATCGGCGCCATCGACCGGTGGATCGTTCACACCCGGGCCAAGATTGTCACCTCCCGGCTCTGGGCGCGATTCCTGCCTCACCTGGTGTCCGGCTACGTCACCAGCCAGCTCAGCGGCAGCGTCTACGACCGCATCGTGAGCGTGCCCGACGCCGGCGCAAACGTGAAGTTCGGCGATTCCTACCTGCAGTGCCTGCCGGCCCACTTCATGCACTCGGTTGGCAACCTCCAGTTCTACGATCCGGTGGCGAAGATACTCTTCTCTGGCGACCTGGGCGCCTCACTCGGAGGCGAGGACGACCATCTGCCCGTCGCCGATTTCGACAAGCACATTCCCAGCATGATCGGCTTTCACCGCCGTTACATTGCTTCCAGAAAGGTCTGTCAGCTGTGGGCGAATATGGTGAGGGAACTGGACGTGGATATGATCGTGCCCCAGCACGGCAAGCGCTTCGAAGGACCGGCCATGGTTGAGCGCTTCCTGGACTGGGTGAGCGACATGGAGTGCGGAATTGACCTGATGACGCAGGAAAATTATCGGCGCCCGGTGGACTATATCTGATCAGAAAGGAACGGCCCCGGACGGCTGTTCCTTGGTGCCGGCGTGTCGATCCAAGGCGAACCTGACAACCGACTCTATGGGGGAATGCTTTCTAGTAATCGTATTCAATCTCTCCCCTGTGACCTTTCCTTCTGTCATTCATGTCGTCCCGGTATTCCATTCCCCGGTCATCGGGACGACCCGCTGCCGTAGACGGCAGACTCTCGATGTCCTCGATGCTTTGCGGGGCGCCCCGCTCCAACTGCCTTCGGCGGTTCTGTTCTGTTTCGGAATAGCTGTGGCGCATCGCCATGCTGGAATCCATCTGCGCCTGATGCTCCATCATCGCCTGACGCTGGTTCTGACGCTCCCAGTTATCGCCATATAATGGTGCAACAAACAGCGTCATCGCCAGTGTTGCCGAACAAATCACTACCTGTTTCATTGAGATACCCTCCTTCTTAAGCCCGATATCCCCGGACTCAGGAACAGCATCATCGGGCCAGCCACCCGGGCCTGACCCACGAATTCAGGATAAACCCGGCCTCAACCGGGTAAGGCTTAGAGGGTAAATTCTGCAAATCGTTACATGAAATTGAAAAGAAATTTGGTTCAGAGTCCACCGAGGCTTCCCGACCCCTGCAAACGGGGGCAACCACGCCCGCTCAACATGCATTGAGAAGGCAAATAAGCCTGTTCGATGACGCCATAGTTGAGTAAAATCCGGCCCTTTCCCAAGAAATAGAGAGGCAGCGCAGATGGGCAGAGCCTACCAGAACCGCAAAGAGTCGATGGCCAAAACGGCCGCAGCGAAAACCAAGGTCTACAGCAAATACGGTCGAGAGATCTACATGGCGGCCAAGTCCGGCGGCACAGATCCGGATGGCAACCTGTCCCTCCGAGGGCTGATTGATCGGGCCAAGAAGGACCAGGTACCGTCTCACGTTATCGAAAAGGCCATCGACAAGGCCAAGGGCGGCGCTGGCGAGGATTATTCCCCGGCCCGGTATGAAGGGTATGGCCCGGGCAACTGCATGGTGATTGTCGACTGCCTCACCGACAATCCGAACCGCACTTTCGGGGACGTCCGTCTCGCCTTCACCAAGACCAAGTGCAAGATCGGCACGCCGGGCGCCGTGGCGCACATGTTCGACCACTGCGCCATTTTCGCGTTCAAGCACGACGACGAAGAAGCCGTACTGGAAGCACTGATGGAAGCGGACGTCGACGTCACGGACATCGAAAACGAAGGCGGACTGATCACCGTTTTCACTCCCAACACCGAGTACGCCAAGGCTCGCCAGGCTCTGACAGAAGCCTTCGAAGGCATTGATTTTGAAGCCGACGAAATCCAGTTCCTGCCGAAAACCACCACCCAGGTGGAAGGCGATGACATTCCCCTGTTCGAGAAGTTTCTCGACATGCTGAATGATCTGGACGACGTCCAGAACGTGTTCCACAACGCCCAACTGCCCGAGCAAGCCGAGTGAGCCGCCAGGCCAGGGTCGTCATCCTGAAGACCGGAACCACCTACCCCACCATCAGGGAGGTTTCCGGTGATTTTGAGGACTGGTTCGTTCGGGGACTTTCGAACGAGCTCGCGCTCACCGTGGTCAACGTTGAGCAGGGTGACGTCCCCGGCAATGCCCACGATTGGGACGGCATCGTGGTGACGGGCTCCCCCGCCATGGTCAGTGACCGGGCATCATGGAGCGAAGCGACTGCCCAATGGCTGGCAGGCGCTGTCGATCAAAGGATTCCGGTTCTGGGCGTGTGCTATGGCCATCAGTTGCTTGCTCATGCCCTGGGCGGCGAGGTCGGGTACCACCCTGAGGGCCGTGAAACCGGCACCAAGACAATCGAACTGCTGCCGGTCGCCGAATCCGACCTACTGTTTGCCGGCCTGCCGGCAACGTTCAAGGCTCAACTGACCCACAAGCAATCGGTGCTTGGCCTACCGCCAGGAGCCGTTCTGCTGGGCCGCAGTCAGTTTGAACCCCATCAGGCATTCCGGGTTGGCGACTGCGCCTGGGGCGTCCAGTTCCACCCGGAATTCACGGACGCCATCATGACAGCCTACCTGGGCGTCCAGGCGCCCGAGCTGGCCGCCGAGAACCTGGATCCGGACGCACTGCTTGCAGCGGTCGAACCGGCACCGGTGGCCTCCAGCCTGCTGCAGCGCTTCTCCGATCTGGTCATCGACAACCTCGACTGAACCCGGTCCCGGCGTTCAGTCCAGAATGTAGGCGGTTTTCTCGAGCGCGTTCTCGTCCTCGTCGATAAAACGGAACTCATTCCAGCCGACCCGGACCATGTCGTTACTGTTCAGGCGCTGACGGCTCTCGATGCGGATGTCGTTGACGAAGGTGCCGTTGGTGCTGTTGCTGTCGGTGATGTAGTAGTCAATCGTACCGTCGAGGTAGGCGTTGGGGACGGCCTCGATCACCGCATGATGACCACTCACGGAAATCTCGTCGATCTGGATATCGTTGTCGTTGCGCCGGCCGATCCGGGTCTCGGGTTGCTCCAGTTCAAACGTGTTGACGACCACGTTGTCTACCAGCTGTGAAAACGATGCCATGTCAGGTTCCTCTGCTTAATTCAGGGTCATTAATACTGCAGACACGTTGTCCGACGCCTGATTGTCCAGGGCGGTTTCAATCAGTGCATCCACGGCGGATTCCGTGCTGTCAGCGTTCTTGATCAGGTCCTCCCAGTCTGACTGAGGGACAGAGTTGGTCAGGCCATCCGAGCACAGCAGCAACTGATCACCGGGCTTCAGTGCGTGGCTACCGTAGCTGATTTCAAGTGGGTCCATGGCACCGACCGCCCGCGTGAGGACATTTCGAAACGGCACGTTGGGGGCATCCGTCTCGGAGATGCTGCCATCTTCAAGCATGTTCTGAACCACCGTGTCGTCGCGGGTCAGGCAGTCCGCTCGAGATTGCCGGATCAGATAGCAGCGGGAATCCCCCACGTGGGCAATATGCGCTGTGGAGCCCTCAACCCAGGCCACCACCAGGGTGGTGCCCATCTTGTCCAACTGACTGTCCTCGGCCCGTCGTGCCTGGATGCGTTCATTGGCGAGTACCAGTGCAGCCTCCAGACGTTCCTTGCAGGGTGCTTCACCGCCGAACAACCCGGGCGTGAGTGCCTCCATGACGGAATCCGCCGCCAGCCGGCTTGCGATTTCGCCCCCCTGGTACCCACCCATACCGTCGGCGACGAGCATCAGTGCGCCATCGCCGCCATCACGAACCTGCCACACCACCACATCCTGATTGTTTTCCCGTACGGCGCCGGTGTGGCTACGGCCTGCAATCTGAACGCCCATCAGGAGACCTCCTTTGCTTCCCTGACGGCGAGCCGGCGGACTGCCTCGGCCATGGTGGACGCGGACGCAAATCGCTTGTCCGGTTCACGCTGGATTGCCTTATTGATCAGTCGAACCAGGCCGTTTGGAAGATCGGCATTGAATTCGCGAACACTGCGGGGACGCTTGTTAAGAATCTGGTAGGTCAGGTTGGCCAGGGTATCCCCCTGGTAGGGTGTCTCCCCGCTCACCAGTTTGTACAGGGTGACACCGAGGCTGTAGATATCCGAGGCACCGGTGACCTTCTGGCCCTTGAGCTGCTCCGGCGACATATACAGCGGGCTGCCCATCACACTGCCGGTGCGAGTCCGGGAATCGTCGGAAATCTTGGCGATACCGAAGTCGGTAATCTTGATGCCACCGTCGTCCGGGTTGTAGATGATGTTGCCCGGCTTGATATCCCGATGCACGATTTTCTGGCTGTGGGCATAGGCCAGGGCATCCGCCACCTGGGCCACGATATCCAGCACCGTATGCAGCGGCAGCAACCGCCCCGGCTTGCCAAAATCGCTCAGGGGCCGGCCCCTCGCATAATCCATGGCGATGTAGGCGAGGTCTGCCTCTTCGCCGACATCATAAACGGTCACGATGGCCGGGTGATTGAGCCGGCCGGCGGCTTCGGCTTCGCGGAAGAAGCGGTCTTTCAACTCCGCCAGGTGGCCGTCGTCGAAGGCCTCATAACTCAGAGTCTTGATGGCGACGGTACGGGCGATCTTGGGGTCCTTGCCGAGGTACACAACGCCCATGGCACCCCGCCCTATTTCCCGTTCAATCTCGTACCTGCCCAGGGTGGGTCGGCTCAGGGACTGCGCCGGCATCAGCAATGTTCGGGTACTGTCGAAACCACCTGTCTGCAGGGAGGTTGTTTCCGGGGAGAGTTTCTCCAGCGCCGCCAACCGGTCTGCGGCGTCCCGGAAGTGCTTCCGGTTCTCCAGGATGCCCCGATACGTCTGGATTGCTTTCTCGTACTGACGCTTCCGTTCCTGCTGGATGGCGATCTCATAACGAACCTCCAGCGCATCCTCACACACCGGACAAGCCATTATGGCGTCCAGGGCCTCGTCGGTGTGCCCCTGTTGCAGCAGCAGCTTGGCGAGTCGAACACGGGCCTCGCGGACGTTGGCGCTCAATGCGCGTATCTCACGATCCGGCTGAAGCCAGAAGAGCATGGTCACAAACCCGGCGCCCAGCAAGGTGATCACCTCACCCAGGGGCAACCATTCGCTGTTGTAGAAGGTCAGCGCTGCCTGCAGAACAATCAGCGAACCACCCAGCAGGAGCGTGACCGGCAGCGCCACCGACGCCCCCATCTTCGGGATTGCAAGCACCAGATAGAGCGCTGACAACACCAGGCCCACGCGAATGGCCAGATCGGACCAGACCGGCTCGGACAGACCGCGCGCCGTCAGGGTCGCCTGCAGCGCGTCAGCCGGGATCGGCATCGACAGGTTGTCGGAATCCGGGGCGCCCAGCAAACTGAGCAGAACACGGTCGGCCCAACTGAGGAACGCAAGGTGATCGCCGGCAACGGCAAACACCACCGCCGCCACGACCACCAGCAGCCTCAGGCTGAACAGGTGCGAAAACAGGAAGAAAAGTGAGTTCACAGGACACGTTATTCTAAACGATTGATCTGGCTAGTTTAGAAACAGTGGGCCCGCGGCGATACCGGGAACGAAGTGTTTTTTGTAAGTGTTTGTTTACCTGAGAGGAAGCTCACGTATAGTAGCCCGAGCATCGACACAGGACGCGGACGTACAGACATGACATTGAAGTTGCTGATAGCCCTGTTTTTTCTCCTTCTGGCCGGCATGGGCCTTTATCACACCCACAAATCCCTGCCATCGGGCATCAGTTACCGGGGCAGCGTCCTGCCACTGGAGAACCCGGTGCTCCTCACCGACGTCACCCGCCATCATGCTGACGGCTCTGAAACCCGGGACCATGAGATTTTCGACGAGGTTCTGCGCCTGATTGGCGATGCCGAGACGTTTGTTCTGGTGGACATGTTTCTTTACAACAGCACGGGGCCGGAAGACGTTGCCCACCGCCCCCTGGCGAAGCAATTAACGGACGCCCTCGTTGCCCGTAAACGAGCCCGGCCGGACATCGATGTGATCGTCATTTCCGACCCGCTCAACACCATGTACGGCGGCTCCCGATCGCCCTGGTTCGAAACGCTGCGCGACGCCGGAATTACCGTAATCGAGACCAGCCTGCCCCCGCTGCGGGACAGCAACCCGACCTGGTCTTCCCTCTGGCGGCTGTGCTGCCAGTGGCTGGGCAATAACCCAGACCACGGCTGGCTGTCCAACGCTCTGGGCGACCGCAAAGTCACCCTGCGCAGTTACCTGGCCCTGCTGAACTTCAAGGCCAACCATCGCAAAATGCTGGTGGTCGACCAGGAGGCCGGCTTTCGGGGCCTGGTCACCTCCGCCAACCCCCACGACGGCAGCAGCCGCCACAGCAACATTGGCCTCAGCTTCACCGGTGCCGCCGTCGGCGATCTCCTGAAAAGCGAGCGGGCGGTTCTGTCCATGTCCGGTGCCGACACCTCCGTTGTCGACCGGTGGATTGGTGTTATCGAGGATCTCGAGGCAACGCCGGACAACAGACGTGACCACATCCCCAGCCCGGGCCACCTACGAGTGCTCACCGAATCGGCGATCCGGGACTCGGCCCTGGACATGATTGGCCGCGCCGGCCCCGGCGACCGGTTGGACCTGGCGATTTTCTACCTCTCCCATCGAGGCATCGTGGAAGGCCTGCTGGAGGCCCAGCGGCGAGGCGCAACCCTGCGGGTGTTGCTGGACGCCAATAACGAAGCCTTTGGTCATTCAAAGAGTGGGGTTCCCAACCGTCAGACCGCACTGGAACTGCACGAGGCCGGCGTATCGGTGCGCTGGTGCAATACCCAGGGCGAACAGTGCCACAGCAAGCTGCTGATGTTGCGCCCGGAACAGGGTAACAGCGAGATACTGCTGGGTTCCGCCAACTTTACCCGCCGAAACCTGGACGACCTCAACCTGGAGACCAGCGTCTGGCTGTCCCTGGCGCCCGGCGCTCCCACGGCCCGTAAAGTCACGCACTTCTTCAACGAACAATGGCAGCTTGGCCCGGGGGATGATCCGGTCATGAGCCTGCCGTACGAGGCGTGGGCCGATCACTCCAGCGTCCGGTATTGGCGCTATCGCCTTATGGAATTTACCGGTCTTTCAACGTTCTGATGGCCAGCAGATGACAATTTCGTATATTGAACGGTCACCTGTGTCTGGTTTATGGTCATAAGACACAACTAGAAGCAGGAGCCAAAGATGTCCGGTATTAGAAAGCACCTGAGATACGTTTCGTTTTTCATGGCCCTGATGATCAGCCTGGGGTCTGTCTGGTCCTCCACCGCGTCCGCCGCCATGGTCGGCACCGGCGAAATGATCAGTGGTCAGGAAGTGCAACTGGATCGTCAGCAACTGATGGATATGCTGGAAACCCAGGAAGTACAGGACAAGCTGGCCGAGATGGGTGTGAGCGACGATCAGGTCCGTGACCGCATCCAGAACCTCACGCCGCAGGAACTGGCCGATTTCGAGCAGCAACTCGCGGAAGCCCCCGCCGGCCAGGACGTGGTCGGCATCATCGTGCTGTTTCTGCTTGTCTTCATCATTACCGATATGCTGTGTGCCACGAACATCTTCCCGTTCATCAACTGCATCCGGTAAGTGCCTTTCACGCTCTCTCTTAAACCGACCGGCAGCCTGATCAGTCTCTTACTGGTCCTGCTGCTGGCCGGTTGCGCCTCAGCCCCCAAATGGCCCTCTGCCCCCGAAGGCGATGAGACCCTTCAGACACGCACTGTTCTGGACGATGTGCCGTTCTACCCTCAGGAACGCTATCAATGTGGGCCGGCTTCACTGGCCATGATGCTCAACAGCCAGGGTCTGAACACCAACCCGGAACTGTTGCGCGATCTGGTCTACATTCCCGGCCGGGAAGGATCGCTGCAGGTGGAAATGGTGGCCGCCGGGCGCGCCCACAACATGCTGGTCTACCCGCTGGATGGCAGCCTGGAAAGCCTGCTTGAGGAAGTGGCTGCAGGCAATCCCGTGCTGGTGATGCAGAACCTGCTGTTTAACTGGTGGCCCCAGTGGCACTTTGCCGTGGTGATCGGCTTCGACCCCCAGAAGCAGACCATCATCCTGCATACAGACACTCGTGAGCGCCATGAAACCAGTGTGGAGGTGTTCATGAACACCTGGTCCCGAACCGACAACTGGGCGGCCGTTATGCTGCCACCCGACCGGATTCCTGCCAGCGCCGAGGCATTGGCCTTTCTCGCCTCAGCCAACGACCTCGAAACCACGGGGCGAACCCATGCCGCCATGACCGCGTACCAGACCGCGGAACAACAGTGGCCGGATCAACCCGCCGCCATTCTGGGCCAGGGCAACATTGCCTACACGCGCCAGAACCTGACGGACGCCACCGACCACTTTACCCGCCTGGTTACCCGCTTCCCCCGGGAAGCCGTCGGCTGGAACAACCTGGCCCATACGCTGGGCGAGACCGGATGCATTGAGGAGGCCAAGCAGGCCCAACGCTGCGCTTCCGCGTTGGCCCCAGAGCGTTTCGGCCCTCAGATCGAACAAGGCAAGGTCGTGCCGCGTCCTGAAAGTTGCCCGACGCTGTCGTGTCCTGCCCTCAGCGCCCCTCAGCAGTAGCCGGCTTTCGCATCAGTGCGACGTCTTTTCGGGGCACGATCAATTCCCAACCCAACTGGCCGGCAATAACGGCCAGCGTCTGCTCACGGTAAAAAACCACATGGGTGGGATCCCGGCGGTAATGCCAGTTGGCGAACCGGGCATCGTCCGTCTGGAAGCACGTCATGATACCCAGCCAGCCACCCGGCTTAAGCAGACCGTCGAGCTGTCGAAATACCGCTGCAGGCTTGTGCAGGTGTTCAATGACCTCGGTACAGGTCAGAAAATCATACTGGTGACGGAGGGCCTGCGTTGACGGATGGAAAAACGGGTCATAGACACGCATGTCCATGCCGGCGTCCCTCAGCATCCCGGCCAGCTCGGGCCCCGGCCCGCAGCCGAAATCCAGGCCGCAGAGTCCGGGTTCCAGCCGCTCCAATAGCGGTTCCGCCAGTTTGGACAGAAAGCGCCGATAACCGGGGTCGCCCGATTCGTTTTCGTGGTAATCGTAGATCGCTTTCTCCTCGGCTTCCGATAGCCGACAAGACTCTGCCATGACCGTGGCTTCACACAGGGGGCAGCGCTGGTAGTGATGGGTGCCGACTGTCTCGAAATCCACCAGTCGGCCCCGCTCGCACACCGGGCAGTTCACGACATCTGGCCTCTGATGGCGTCGCCCTCCCGGAGTCCGGCAGCCGCCTGCACCCAGTCATCCATCTCAGCCTCAGGAATCTCATCGACACTGAGGACTTCAATCCGGGACAGTTCGCGGGGTTCGCACTCCGTCACAGACAGCGAACCGTCCACCATGTTGAGCGTTCGCCAGCCGTCGAGACAGTGCACAACCGCTTTGAACCGGTCAAACCGATCGTCCATGGCCAGCGACATCAGCCGTTTCTCATCAAACCGGATCTCCGGATGAATCCGCCAGCCCAGGCTGACATATCCCTGCCCCGCATTCCTGACCAGTTGCCAGGGCTGCTCGCCAATGTCGGGCGCGGGCTCAACGTGTTTTTCGTCGTGATGGTGATGGGCGTGCGGCGTCGTTACCGTGGGCAAGTCGGTCTGACCGTCCAGCCACTCGGGTCGCAGCCGGCCCTGACTCGTCCGGAACACGCCACGCTTTGGACTGGACAGGGAGGCAGCCCACTGCTCGAACGCGTCGATCTGCGCCGGCGAGGCCAGATCGGTCTTGTTGGCGACCAGAATGTCAGCGGCCGCCACCTGGTCACGAAACTGCACGTTCTCAAGCACGCGAGGGTCTTCAAGCTTGCGCGGATCGACCAGCGTGATCACCGGACCCAGATCAAGCACGTTGGCGTAGTGTTCACCGGTCAGGGTGTCCAGGATCTGTGACGGGTGACCCAGTCCCGTAGGCTCGATAATCAGGCGATCCGGCCTGGCCTGCCGGATCAGTTGGTTCAGCCCGACCTGCATGGGCAGGCCAGCCACGCAGCACATGCAGCCCCCGGGAATTTCCTTGATCGCCGCGCCCTCGGATTGGAGCATCGCCCCGTCAATGCCGACTTCGCCAAATTCGTTGACGAGCACGGCCCAGACCTCGCCGTCCGGTTTGGCTTTCAACAGGTCCAGAATCGCAGTGGTTTTACCGACACCCAGAAAACCGAGGATCAGGTTGGTCGGGATGGATGTTTTCATGAGTGCTCGTGCAGCCTTATCAGTTCTTCTGTGTTAACAAACGGTCCAGTCGGAGACGCTCACGATCGTCGAACAGTCGCCGACTGCCCCAGGACACCGCCATCAAGGTCCCGAAACCGGTACCGACGGTGATCGTAAGCATCACCAGAATCTGGTATTTGACCGCCACCGCGGGCGGACTCCCTGCCAGTATCTGACCGGTCATCATCCCAGGCAAACTGACGATGCCCGCGGCGGCCATGGCGTTGATGGACGGCATCATACCGCTTCGCATGGCGTGCCTGCGGATGTCTTCAAGTGCACCCTGCCAGGGCTCACCGAGCATCAGGCGGTTCTCGATGATCGAGCGCTGGCTCCAGACCGACTCGTTCAGGCGGTCCAGACTCAATGCCACGCCGGTCATGGTGTTACCCAGCATCATCCCGAGCAGTGGAATCGCATACTGCGGCTCATACCAGGGCTCAGGACCAATCACCACGACCAGCGCCAGCACCGTCACCGTGAAGGAGGAAACAAACATGGCCCCGGTACCGATGCCAAAGGACCAGAAGCCCCGCAACCGGCGATGCTGCCGCGCCATGACTTCCCGTCCGGCGACCAGCAGCATGATCATGGCCAGCAGGGCAACCCAATAGAATTCGGAGGATGCGAACAGTGCTTCCAGCACCAACCCGATCAACGCCAGCTGGATGATCGTGCGAGTGGCGGCAATGAGCAGGCTGCGGGCAACGCCAAGCCGGGTGACAAGGCTAACGCCCGCCAGCACCAGGATCAGCACCGCCGTAAGCGCGAGTTTCCACCAGGCAAGATCAATGACTTCCATGGACCGCCTCCAGCGTGTGCCCCCGGATCCGGTAATGCCGGCTCGCCACACGCTCAATCTGGGCGGTATCGTGGGCGACCCAGATCACCGGCAGATCCCGTTTCCGGATTTCCGCAAGCAGCCAATTTTCAACCTGGTGGATCATGGCGTCATCCAGGTTCGCGGTAGGTTCGTCGAGCAACAGGACCCGGGGATTCCGGGTCAGCGCCCGCAGGACCGCCAAACGCTGTTTCTCCCCCGAGGACAACCGGCTCACGGTCCAGTCCATCACCTCGGGCGGGAAGCCGAGTGCACCGGGCACCGTCCGGGCATCCGGCCCGAAATGGGCACCCACATCCTCGAACCACCACTGGCTGTCCGCCGGCACCATCATGACCTGCTGACGCCAGGTGTGCCCCGGGACATTGCCCTGGGCGGTATCGTCCAGCCGCACCTCCCCGTCGTGAGGATCCAGGTCCGCAACAGCCCGGAGCAGGCGGCTCTTTCCGCTGCCCGAAGGACCGGACACGCAGACGATGTCACCACCGGAAATCGAGAGATCGATGCCCTCCAGCGATCCCACGGAGAGCTTGTCCAAGGTCAGCGTCGTCAACGGGTTCTCCGCACGGGTCAGGCCTGCGCGTTGCCGTCTAGAAACAGGCGGATGAGTCTGTCCGAGAGAAAAACGTGGGCAAACGCCGGATACGGCAGGTAATGGGAAAGCAGGGTCGCGGCCGTCAGCGTATCGAAGCCGGTATCCATGAATACCCAGACCCCAAACGCCAGGAACAAGGCCCCCAGAAACCCGCCGTAAATCCACAGCGCCCGCGACCGCTCCTCCGGCAGAGGCTCCCGCTTCAGGGCGCGGGCCACGGAGAAGCCCATGTAGGCCGCAATCAAAACGGCGATCAGCACCGAGGGCAGCACACCCGTGAAGCCGAGGAGAAAGCGGCAGAGGTAGTTCGCCAGGAAAAACAGAACAATACCGGTGACCGAGACAATCGTGATGCGTGTCTTTTCCATAAAGACCTTGTGCTTGTGGGTGACATTTTTCGAAGCATGATTTGAATGACCCCAAATCATGGCAGAGCCGGTGTGAAAGCGCCAGCGCAGAGGCTGTAAGCCCGTTGCACCCCTGCTATCATGTGCTCACTCAGCCACCGACCGGACCACCGATGACCACCAGTTCCTCCACCCGTCTGAACAAATACATCAGCGAAAGCGGACTCTGCTCCCGGCGGGAGGCGGACCGTTACATCGAACAGGGCAACGTCTACATCAACGGTAAACGCGCCACGGTGGGCGATCAGGTCTTGCCGACCGACACGGTCAAGGTCAACGGCCAGGTCATTGAGCCGCGATCAGAAGAAGACCTGGTGTTCATTGCCGTCAACAAGCCGGTGGGCATCGTCAGTACCACCGACACCGCCGAAAAGCAGAATATCCAGCGGTTTGTCGGACACAGCGAGCGCATTTTCCCCATTGGCCGGCTCGACAAGGATTCCCAGGGGCTGATCTTCATGACCAGCAACGGTGACCTGGTGAACAAGATTCTCCGGGCCGGCAACAATCACGAAAAGGAATACCTGGTCACCGTCGACAAGCCCATCACCAAAGACTTTATTCAAGGTATGGCCGGCGGCGTACCGATCCTGGGCACCGTCACCAAGAAGTGTAAGATTCAACAGGAATCCCGATTCGTTTTCCGGATTGTTCTGGTCCAGGGTCTGAATCGCCAGATACGCCGGATGTGTGAACACTTCGGCTATGACGTCACCAAACTCGAACGCATCCGCATCATGAACGTCAGCCTGGGGGGCCTGCCGGTTGGCCAATGGCGAGACCTCACCAGCAAGGAGCTGGCGGTGCTGTTCGACGCCATCAAAGATTCCTCATCCGAGGCACCGCCGGGAACCCGCAAACAAACCCGCCCCGCCAAACCGGGCGGCGCTGCCACTGGCAAGCGTCCTGGCAACAAAGCCCGCAAATCCGCCGCTGGCAATAAGCCGGCCGGGAAGCCCCCGGGGCGTTCAGGTGCCAAACCGGCACCTAGCCGGAAGCCAAAGAAACAGCGCCAGCGCAGCACCAAGCGGTAGCGGCGGCCGCATCATTCTCCTCGCCAGTTCACGCTGTAGAGGTCATGGCGGCGGTCCTGAAGATTCTTCACCGTGCCGCTGTTGCGCGCAGTAATCAGTACTTCCGGACGCAAGTCGGCAAAGGCCACCGTTTCCACGTTGGGCTCTGTGTCAGCGGCAATACCATCCCGGGCGAACGGAAAATCACAGGGCGTCAGTATGCAGCTCTGGCCGTACTGGATTTCCATGTTTGGCACGTTGGGCAGGTTGCCGACGTTGCCAGACATGACGACGTAAACCTGATTCTCCACCGCCCTCGCCTGGCAGCAATAACGTACCCGCAGGTAACTCTGGCGCTCGTCGGTACAGAACGGCACAAAGACAATCTGGACCCCCTGATCCACCAGGTGTCGGGTCAGCTCCGGGAATTCGGCGTCGTAACAGATCAGCACGCCGATCGGTCCGCAATCGGTTTCGATGGCGCTGACCCGATTCCCGCCTTTCACGTTCCACCAGTACGCCTCGTTCGGGGTCGGATGAATCTTCGGCTGGGTGAAGACCTGGCCATCGCGCAGGCAGATGTAGGCGGTGTTATGAACGGTTCCATCCTCCTCGCGCACCGGCGTGGAGCCGGCAATGATATTGATGTTGTATCGCAGCGCCAGATCCCGCATGAGGTCCCGGTAGCGCCCCGCGTAATGGGTCACCGCGGCAAACGCCTCGGCGGCGCTGCCCTCTCGTCGCTCAATGGACAGCAACTGGAGCGTAAACAGCTCGGGGAACACGACGAAATCGCCCTTGTAGGTGGAGACAACATCCACGAAATAGCGAACGATCTCGCTGAACTCATCGAATGAGCTCACCGGGCGCTGCTGGTACTGCACGGTACCCACACGCACGGTGTCCGGCATTCGCCGTCCATAGCGTTTGCTCTGTTCGCCCGTACCGTTCTGGGGGACTTTCGGGTTACGCCAGACCAGATGAATGCCGTACCCGAGCGAGTCGTGATCGGCATCGAGATAATGGGGAATGACGCCGTGCACTTCGAAGCCATTGTGAAGCTGGAACGACAACACCGGATCCGACTGCTCTTTCGATCGGATGGCCTCAATGTAGTCTTCAACGGACTCGTATTTCTTCAGGCGCTTGCGCAGGGTCGGTAACCGGCCGGCGAACACGACACCCTGCAATTCGAGGGTCTGGCAGAGCTGCTTGCGTTCGTTATAGAGCCGCTCGCCAATCCGGTAACCGCGACATTCAGGGTCCACGCACACTTCCATGCCATAGAGCCAGTCACCCTCCGGATCATGACGCGAGGCGTAGCCATTACCGGTGATGGAGGTCCAGTCATGGGGCGCCAATGCAATCGAGCCGTCTATACGGAAGGTTGCACAGTAGCCGACTACCGTGTCACCGAGCATGGCAACAAACTGGCCGTCGGGGAAGGTGTTGATCTGGCCAGTCAAGGGGCCTTTGGTGTAGCCATACATGCCGGTGCCTTCGTACACTCGGCGGCTCAGTTCAATGATTCCGGGAATATCGGAGAGGGAAGCATTGCGCACGAACAGGCGCTGATCGGGATCCGAAAACGGGGGACTCATAACCACCTCAGTGCAAGCGCAGGACTTTCCTCATCTTTGGTGAGGGTCGGCGGTTTCGTCAAGGGAATTCGCCAGTTCGAAACGCTCGACCACGGTGTAGACAGAGCCCGCACCGCCCTGGTTGCTCTCCAGCAGGACAAAGGCGTCGACCTCGACGTTGCCGAAAAACGCGTCCCGGTGTTCCGCCAGCAGCCCGGCCACAGAACCCCGCTGCTTCCTGAACCGTGCCAGGGTGATATGAGGCCGGAAGGGCCGGGACTCGAACCGGAACCCCAGATGCCCCAAGCGTTGCTTCAGGAGATCATGGAGTGCGCTCACCGGCGCCTCAGGACTGACGCCAGCCCACAGGTTGCGCGGTGTGTCTGGCTGGCCAAAACACCCGACATCCCGGACCTCAAGGTTAAAGCGGGCCAGCGGCAACTCACGAAGCGCCGCACGGATTTCCGGCAGTAACTCGCTGTCCACCTGGCCCAGAAACAACAGCGTAAGGTGCAACTGGTTAGCGTTCTGCCACTTGGCACCGGCAACCGGAGCGCTCACCTTGAGCAGTCTTTTCTTGACCGGTGCCGGAACGTCGAGGGCGAAGAACAGGCGCGGCATTCATCTACTCCCCGTAGATCATCTTCCGGACCATGCCACCGTCCACCACAATGTTCTGGCCGGTGATAAAGCCGGCTTGTGGCGATATCAGATAATCGACCAGCGAGGCGATGTCTTCCGGCACCCCGACCCGGCCGGCCGGATGCTGGGCGTGATCTTCCTTGGTCAACGGCGGAACGCCCTCGGCTCGGCCCTGATGGGCACGGGTATCGATCCAGCCCGGACTGATGCAATTGACCCGGATTTCCGGGCCGAGGCTCATGGCAAGGGCGTGAGTCAGGGCAACAATGCCGCCTTTGGTGGCGGCATAGGCTTCGGTATCCGGTTCGGATTGCAGGGCCCGGGTGGAGGCGATGTTGACGATGGCACCCCGGTTTTGCCTCAGGTGGGGAACCGCGTGTTTGGTGATCAGAAACGGGCCCGTCAGATTGACGTCCAGCCGTCGCTGCCACTCCTTGAGACTCAGCGACTCGACGGGGCCGGTCTCCGGATGGGCAATGCCCGCGTTGTTGATGACGGCGTCCAGGCGACCGCCCCAGGACAGGGTCTCCCGCAGTAGCCGTTTGACATCGCGTTCGCTGGCCACATCCCCCGCAACAAACTTCAGCAAGCCGTCGCCCGATGCCGCCAGCGCTTTGCCAACGGCGTCATCAAGGTCGCTGAAAACGACTTTCCAGCCTTCGTTGCTCAAATGCTGGACAATACCCCGGCCAATGCCTTTCGCACCGCCGGTTACCAATGCCACTCGTTCAGAAGGGTTCACGGTAGCCTCCGGTCACGGGAATATTCACTCTAATCGTCGCGGCTAACCGGGAATCTGGCAAGGGCAGGAAGGAAAACAGGGCAATCAGGAAGGAAGCCGCTGCCGGAAAACCCGACAGCGAGTCAAGCGCTCCGCAGCTCAGTCGACGCGCTTCAGGGTAACGTCGATGTTGCCCCGGGTGGCGTTGGAGTATGGGCAAACCTTGTGCGCCTCATCAATCAACTGCTTGGCCTGGGCGTCGTCCATGCCTGGCAGGCTGATCCCGAGTTCCACTTCGATGCCGAACCCACCAGGAATCTGCCCGATACCAACGGTGCCTTCAATGGACGCATCTTCCGGCATGTCGAGCTTGTCACGACCCGCCACGAATTTCATGGCGCCGATAAAACAGGCGGAATAGCCCGCGGCAAACAACTGCTCGGGATTGGTACCCTTACCACCGGCACCGCCGAGCTCTTTGGGCGTGGTCAGTTCCACATCGAGAATGCCGTCTGATGAAATGGCCCGGCCATCACGACCGCCGGTGGCTTCTGCAGACGCACGATAAACAACTTGTTCAATGGACATAACACTCTCCTTCGCTTCTTCGGTGATGGATACCCCAGGCTGCCATGCAACCTCAGGGTGCCCCGGATTCAAGGTGATCGTGGAGGCGCTGCCTCAGGGCAGTCAGCTGGTTCTTCAGGTCGTCAAGCTCGTCCAGGGAGCACCCCGAGGCCGACGCCACTTGGGGCGGAACCCCCATCGCCTTTTGCCGCAGGTCTCGCCCCTGTTCCGTCAGATGAATCAGCACCTGACGCTCGTCGTCGGCAGACCGACGGCGGGAAAGCAGCCCCTGCGACTCCAGACGCTTGATCAGCGGCGTCAACGTTCCGTAATCGAGGTGCAACTGCTCTCTGAGTGCGGAGACTGACACGCCGTCGTGGTCCCACAGGACCAACATGACAAGGTACTGCGGGTAGGTCAGGCCAAGATCGGACAGCAGCGGCTTGTAAAGCTTGGTCATTGCCAACGACGCCGAGTACAAGGCGAAGCACATCTGCTGGTCGAGCTTCAGCAAGTCGTCCCGGGACGCGCAGCCATGACGTTTATCCAGTTCCAAGGCATTTACCTCGCTAACGATTACATCGTGTGCGATTTAATTTAGCAAAAGAGTTTCCAAAGCGCAACAACCCATGCCCCTATCCCCGCCAGGGCGGGGATCGCATTGGAACGGCTACTTCTCGGCCGGGGTCGGACGCACCAGAATCTCGTTCACATCCACATGTGCGGGCTGGGACACGGCATACATCACCGCACTGGCGATGTCTTCCGGCAACAACGCGTGCTCCGGGCGCTCGTCAAAGAACGGCGTGTCCACCATGCCGGGTTCAATCAAGGTGACCCGGATACCGGACCCGCGAAGCTCTTCGCGAACACCATAGCCAATGGCGGAGACCGCCCACTTCGTTGCGCTGTACATGGAGCCCGGAATCGTCACCCGGCCGGCCGCAGAACCGGTCAGCAACAGATGCCCCTTGCTTTCCCGCAGTGCCGGCAGGCAATGTTGCACGGTCAGCCCGACCCCATAGATATTGGTCAGGATCATGTCCTTCCAGACGTCCGGATCGGCCTGACTGAACCCCCCGGGTTCACCGCCACGCCCGGCATTGGCAAAGACCGCATCGATCTGGCCAAACGTGGCCATGGCCTTGTCGACCATGGCCTTCTGCTGGTCGCCATCCTGAACATCGCACTGAACCGTCAGGATGCTCGTCTTCTCACCCAACTCCTGAGCCAGGCCTCCCAGCTTTTCCCTGGATCGCGCCGCCAGCACCAGTCGGTAGCCCTGGTGGGCGGCTGCTCGCGCTGTAGCCGCACCGATGCCCGACGAGGCACCCGTAATCAGCATGACCGGCTGATTTGCCATAACTGTGCTCCCCAATCTTGAAAACCGTGTGCGTTGGTACGTCGCTGTGGAAACTGCCGATCAGTAGATATTGATCAACAGCACCGCGAGGATGGCGAGGACGAGCAGGAACCAACGGGCGTAGAAATCCGGTTTGTCGTCACCCTTGTCGGACGCGACCGCAGTGTGGCCGCCGGCTTCATACTCCTGCACCAGTTCCCGGGCCCTATACAGGTCCTCATCCTCCACATGAACATTACTGAAACCCGCTGCCCCGATCTCGCCCATGGCACCTTGCAGGTAATGTCCACCCACGTGGGCGTCGATCCCGTGGGCATTGAGATACCCCGCCACGATGTGCGCCTCGGTGATATCCCTGGCCCGATAGGCTATTTGCATCGCCCTACTCCTTCTGTGATCTTTGAGGGCAGATCCCGCCACGATCAGCGAGTATTATTGAAAGCATAGTTCGCCCCCATGTCCGGGGCCAATCTGATACGGACGCCCCATGCTCTGGATTCTTCTGGCCATCGTAGCCCTGATCATTGTCGTCACGCTGCTGCTTTTCCGAGTGGAGGACCTGTCTCACCTGGACCGTCACGACCATCCGGTCCGGGAAGGCTCACCCAGCGACGCCCATCAGGAAGTCCTTGGTCGCATTCGCGAACTCGGCCACAGTTCCCGTGGGTTGAGGGGTAAGGCGCGACTGACCGCATTGCGGAAACACATGGATGGCCTGAGCGACGGGCTCGACCTCGATTCGGAATTTCGAAAAAACCACAGCCCCCAGGGAGAATGGGTGATTGCGCCAGGTGTCGACACACGCCGGCGAGTCCTGTACATCCACGGTGGCGCCTGGGCTGCGGGCAGTCCCAGGAGCCACCGGGCCATTACCGACCGACTGTCCCACCTGGCGAATGCGGCGGTTTTTGCGGTGGATTACCGGTTAATGCCCGAAAATCGTTACATGGACGGGGTCCGGGATTGCCGAAAGGCCTACGCCTGGATGTTAAAACATGGGCCGGATGGCCCCGGAGAGGCCAGGTTTGTGGTGGTGGCGGGTGATTCGGCCGGCGGCAGCCACACGCTGGGATTGCTGGCCTGGATCCGTGACAACGGGCTCCGTCAGGCGGACGCAGCGGTGGCACTCTCCCCGTCTACCGATCTGACCCTGACGGCGCCCAGCAATCGCGACAACATTCGCACAGACCCACTGCTCGGGCCCGCGTTCGGTGGGCTCTCAAAAATTCCCCTGCCGGTCATCTGGTGGGCCACGCTTGCCGCTTTCCGGGTATCTCCGGCCAGTGCCGTCGCATCGCCGGTACGGGGGGATCTCCGCAACCTGCCACCGACTCTTATCCACGCGAGCGACACCGAAATGCTGCTGGACAACGCCCGCCGATACGCCGCCAAGGCCCAGGCCGAGGGATCGCCGGTGGTGCTGCACACCTGGCCCGGCATGGTCCATGTGTGGCACATCTTCGTCCCGTTATTGCCCGAGGCGGAAGAGGCTTTCGAGGATATCCGGGAATTTTTGCAGGAGGTTGAAGCCGGCCACGGCCAGCAGCAGGCTCAGACCTGAACCTTGCCTCGAAGCGCCTTGGTCTTTCCCTTCTGGGTTTTGCGGTCGACCCGCTTGCGCTGGGCGGCCCTGGAGGGTTTGGTCGGCCTGCGCGCCTTGCGTGGCTTTACCGCTTCCAGGATCAGGTCTTTCAGGCGTTGCAGGGCATCTTCCTTATTCAGCTCCAAAGTGCGGAAGGATTGTGCTTTGATGATAAGGATGCCGTCCTTGCTGATCCGCTGATCGTTCAGCGCCATCAGTCGTTCCTTGTAGAACGGAGGCAGGCTCGAGTGCAGGATATCGAACCTCAAATGAACAGCCGAGGCGACCTTGTTCACGTTCTGGCCGCCGGCTCCCTGGGCACGGATCTGGGTGATGTCGATCTCCCAGTCGGCGAGTTCAACAGCATTGGATAGTTTCAGCATGGAACAAGGGTAACAAATCCCGGGGCTCAAGGCCTCGAAAACCCGGTAGACGGAGCGATGTGCGGACGATTCACTTTCTATACACCCCCGGAAACGCTGATCAACGATTTCTTTCCGGATGGCCTGGAAGTCGACGGCCACTTCGACCCGGAGTACAACATCCCGCCCGGGGTGGGCATTCCGATGATTCGAACCAGCATGACCGGCCCCCTCATCCTCACGCATTCGCACTGGGGCTTCCGGCCGGTCTGGGCGGGCGACAAGGCCCCTGCCCCGATCAACGCCCGCGCCGAAACCGTGGCCACATCCAGGTACTTCCGCGAGGCGTTCGCCCACCACCGCTGCCTGATCCCGGCCAACGGCTGGTACGAATGGAAACAGACCGCTCAAGGGAAAGAACCCCACTACCTCACACCGGCCAATCCAGAGCGAACGCCCGCCATTTTCTTCGCAGGTATCTGGACACCCAGAGAGGGTGATGACACCACGGCCTGCGCGATCATCACCGAACCGGCCAGCGAGGCGTTTCGGCACATCCACGACCGGCAGCCAGTGGTGCTTGATCCTGCCTGTTTCCCGCGCTGGCTGGATCCGTCCCTGACCGACCGCGATGGCATTCGCGCTGCCACTCACCGCCTGCCGGGGGATCAGCTTGAGGCGTTCCGGGTCTCCACGGACGTCAACAACCCGCGCCATAACACCCCGGATCTGATCAACAGGATCTGACGCTCCCGATGCCTCTGTAGTATCCCGCTAATACCCGCTGCGGCAGGACCACTGCTATGGTTCCTGAGATCAGGGCCGAGCTTTCACTGGCTGGTCTGAGGAACCAACACAAGGAGAGAACCATGAGCGGGAAAAAAATTCTGATGATCACCGGTGATTTCACCGAAGACTACGAAACCATGGTGCCATTCCAGGCTCTGCAGGCCGTCGGCCACACCGTACATGCGGTGTGCCCGGACAAGAAAGCCGGCGACACGGTCGCCACGGCGATTCACGATTTCGAGGGCGATCAGACCTACACCGAGAAACCCGGCCATCGGTTTGCGCTCAACGCCGATTTTGAGGGCCTCAACCCGGCCGATTACGATGCCCTGGTGGTTCCGGGCGGCCGGGCACCGGAATACCTGCGGCTCAACACCGACGTACAAAACCTGGTGCGTCATTTCTTCGATACCGAGAAGCCCGTGGCCGCCATTTGCCACGGCGCACAGTTGCTGGCGGCAGCCGGGGTCCTGAAGGGACGTACATGCTCAGCCTACCCGGCCTGTCAGCCTGAGGTGGAACTGGCGGGCGGTAGCTTCGCCGGCCTTGAAGTTGATCAGGCCGTCACCGATGCTAATCTGGTAACAGCGCCCGCCTGGCCTGCCCACCCGGCCTGGCTGGCCCAATTTTTCAAACTGCTGGACAAGTAACAGGACGGGATGCCGGGTTTCCCCCGGCCGGACCCGCCGGGGGGACGACCGACATGTGCAAGCTCTTCATCAATGCGGATCCGGATCTCTGGGTCAGCAAAACCCATTCGCTCCGCATTGATGGCATGGTGACCAGCGTGCGCATGGAGAATACCTTCTGGAATGTTCTTGCCGAACTGGCGGAACGCGATGGCATGAACCTGCCACAGATGATTACGCGTCTCTACCATGAATCCATTGATGCCGGGCACGATCTCGGAAACTTCACTTCGTTTCTGAGAGTGTGTGCCATGCGCTATCTTGCCCTGCAACTGAGCGGCGATATACCGAGGGATACCCGGGTGTCGATCGCCAGCCTGGATGCTGACCATATCCTGGAAAAAACCGCCGAGAACCGGATGGCCGCAACGCCCCCCAGCAAATCAACCCATTAACACCAAATCGTAACCTGACATTCCAACCATTCGATAATAAGGTTGGCGGTAAACCTTCTTCCCGGAGTTACGGAATGGCAGTCACGCTCAGACAATCACTGATCCTGGTGATTCTGGCCTTTGCGCTCGGCGGCTGTGCCAGCAACCAGAACCTGCAAACCGGACACGATGCAGGGCTTACGCCGGTTGAGCCGGCTCAGTCGTCGGATAGGGCCCAGCGGCTCTGGCAGGTCTACGAACGTTATGCCGGCGCGCCCTACGAGTATGGCGGTACATCGGCCCGGGGATTCGATTGCTCCGGTTTTATCCTGACCGCGTACCGGGAAGGCCTTGGTCAACAATTGCCGCGGACGACTTCACAGATGCTGCGGTATGGCAAAGTCGTTGCGCCCGATGCCATCCAACCGGGCGACCTGGTGTTCTTCCGAATCCGCGGCAAGGAACAGCATGCGGGCATTTACATGGGCGATGACCGCTTTATTCACGCCTCCACGTCCGTGGGCGTCACCCAGTCGAAACTCGACGGTTATTACTGGAAGGACCGGTATACCGAGGCACGGCGATTCGACTAGCGAGCCCGACTCGCTCTAGCGTTTCTCACGCACGTACAGGACCTTGTGAACCCGGGCCACCAACTCGCCACTGTCATCCTTGATCTCGATGTCCCACTCGGGCAGGTATTTCTCACCGCCTGCGGTCTTGCGGCGGATCTCCGCCACGCGGTCGTCTGTGAGGTCGAAGTGGGCACTCACCCGGCCTTTGCCCGGCCGGATAAACTCGATACTGGCTGATTTGTCCCACACGATGTAATCGGTACCCAACCGTCGCATCAGCAACAGCATGTAGAGGGGGTCCACCATGCTGTAGAGCGACCCACCGAAGTGGGTACCCACGTAGTTCGTGTTGTACCAGTGCTGACGCATCTCGACCGTCGCCGCGCTGAAATCGTCGGCAATGTGGCTCACCTTGACGCCGGCACCCAGGTAGGGCCCGAAGGTTGTCAGCATGCGCCGCATGGCCCCGGCGCTGGCAAACCACTCGCGGATTTTTCTGTTCATGAGCACGCCCCTGCAGTGAATTCGGCTTTACATAGCAGCCTATCTTCTACAGGTGCACCCGCAGATGCAACAGAAATTCATACAGTCGTTTGAATTTTTTTCCGGCGTCCCCGGGCTTACAATCCACCAAAGGCAAGCTGCAGGGCGATACCGGCCATCATCAGACCGATGACCCCGTCAATGATGCGCCAGGCCATCGGGCGCGACAGGACGGGCGCCAACGCCGAGCCTCCCCACGCCACCAGGGTGAACCACAGGATCGAAGCACTGCTGGCCCCGGCCAGAAACGTGGTCGTGCTTTCCTGCTGCGCGCCCACCGCGGGAATCAGCAGCAGGGTATCGAGATAGACCTGGGGGTTCAGCAGCGTGACCGCCAGCGTGGTAAAGAGCACACCTTTGAGGCTACGCCGGGTAATTTCGCCGGCTTCCAGCGCCACCCGCCCGCGACTGGCCCGGTAGAAGGCCTGCACCGCCAGCCAGCCGAGAAAAACGACTCCCAGCCAGCGCAGGATTTCCAGTGCCTGTGGCACGGCCATCAGGGCCGCGCTGACCCCGAACATGCCCAGGGTAAACAGGGACACGTCGGCAATCATGCAGATTCCGGCGGACCACCAATGATGCTCACGGCGGATCGCCTGACTGAGTATGTAGGCATTCTGGGCCCCTATTGCCACGATGATGCCACCGCAGACCACCAATCCTGTCAGATAACTTTCCAGCACAGCGCGAACTCCTCAGTTGATGGCGCAAGAATAGCGATTCCCCGCTATACTGGAAATTCATACTCATAATGCTACATAAGTTTTTCTAATGATCGATTACAAACTGCTGGAAGCGTTGGCGACGGTCATCGAGTGTGGCGGATTCGAACGCGCTGGCGCCGCGCTGGGCCTTACCCAGTCTGCGGTGTCCCAGCGCATACGGACGCTCGAAATCCGCCTGGGCCAGCCGGTACTGGTGCGCAGCCCTGCCCTGAAAGCCACGCCCGCCGGGCAGCGGCTGCTGAACCATGTGCAACAGGTTCAGCTATTGGAGCGCGATCTCGCCCGGTCGATTCCTGCCATTTCGGAACCGTCCGCCCGTTTGCGAATCGCCCTGAATGCCGACACCCTGGCGACCTGGTGGGCCGAGGCCATCGGCGCGTTCTGCAGTGACGAGGCCCTGTTGCTCGACCTGGTCATCGAGGATCAGGACATTGGCCTGCGACGCATGCGGGAAGGCGATGTGGCCGCCTGTCTGTGCAGCAGCCCGCAACCCGTGGCCGGCGCACGCAGCGTGCCGCTGGGCAGCATGGCCTATCTCCCGCTGGCCACCCCGGAGTATGTCCGGCGACACTTCGGTGACGGCTTCAACGAACACAGCCTGGAGACAGCGCCGGCCATCGTGTTCGGGCCCAACGACCAGCTCCAGCACCGCTTTCTCGCCCAATGCGGCTTCCATGGCAGCGTTCCCCATCACCTGTGCCCGTCCTCGGAGGGGTTCGTAAAACTCGCCCTGGCGGGCATGGGGTACGGGATGATTCCCGAGATGCAGGCGCGCCGGGAGATCGATGCCGGAACATTAGTGAGCATTGCACCCGGTAAGTCCTTGCAGGTACAGCTATACTGGCATTTTTGGCGCCACGGCGGCGGCATCATGGATCGACTGACCGATGCGTTGATCGCCGCCAAACCATTCACTTACTAAAGGAGTTCTGGGAATGGCCACACTGATTGCCGGCCTGGTTCTGTTTCTCGGTATTCACTCGCTATCCATCGTCAACGAGCCACTGCGTAACCGCCTGCAGGCCGCTCTGGGCGAATGGCCCTACAAAGGCCTCTATTCCATCATCGCCCTGATCGGGATTGCCCTGATCGTGAATGGCTACGGCGCTGCCCGAATGGACCCGACCGTTCTCTATTCGCCGCCGGGCTGGTTACGGCATCTGGCCATGCTGTTGCTGGTGCCGGTGTTCCCACTGTTTCTGGCGACTTACTTCCCCGGACGGATCAAGGCCACGGTCAAACACCCGACACTGGTTGCAGTCAAGCTATGGGCCCTGGCCCACCTGCTGGCAAACGGCATGCTGCACGATGTGATTCTGTTCGGAGCCTTCCTGGCCTGGGCCGTTGTTGACCGCATTTCCATGAAACGACGCACCCAGCGGGCGATCCCTGCGCTCCCCGCCGGGAAAGCAAACGACCTGATCGCCATCATCGGCGGGCTTGCGGTGTATGTCGTCTTCGTCGTCTGGGCCCACCAGTGGCTGATCGGCGTATCCCCGACCTGACAACAGCACCGGCGCCACGATGAAACACCTGGTCGCGGTTTATGGCACCTTGAAGCGCGGTGGCTCCAACAGCCAATGGCTGCGGGGGGCAACGTATCTTGGTGAGGATTCCCTGCCCGGGCTGACGCTGTATGATCTCGGCCCCTACCCGGGTGCCGTGGTCAGGGCCTCGAAGGGGGTTCTGGTTGAGGTGTATGCCATCGACGACCGCACCCTTGCGGATCTGGACATTCTGGAGGACTACTTCCCGGCGGCACCGAAAGAGAGCCTGTACCTGCGCACCCGCATGGCAACACAGCACGGCTCAGCCTGGGTCTATATTTACAACAGGCCGGTTGCATCTCACCGGCGTATCGTATCGGGCGTCCGGTGAAGAGGCCCCTCTATCCGAAAAGACAAGGAACCGATTTTGGACCTGACAACGCCTGCCCTGCTGTTCCCGGCAATCTCCCTGTTGCTGCTGGCCTACACCAATCGCTTTCTGGTTCTTGCCCAGCTCATCCGTCAGCTGAAACAGATGGACACAGAGGAAGACCATGGGCTGATTGCCCGCCAGATCAACATGCTGCGCAAACGCATTGTGCTGACCAAGCGCATGCAGGCCTATGGCGTCCTGAGTTTCTTCCTGTGCACCGTGTCCATGTTCCTGTTGTTCCTGGGCGCGGAGATGCCTGGCATCGTGGCCTTCGGCATCAGCCTGGTTCTGCTATCTTTCTCACTCCTGTACTCGCTCTACGAGATCCAGATTTCCACCAACGCCATCAACGTTGAGCTCGCCAGCTTTGAAGCGCGGAAGAGCGCACCGCAGGAGGATACCCACTAGGGGTGATGTCGCGGCGACACGCCAAACCAGTGCGGGAAACGCAGCAGGCAGAACAGCGCGACCATGTCGTACACCGCATGCCAGATCATGACCATGGCGAGGCTGTCTGACAGTGCATAGGCGGAGCCGAGCACCAATCCAAGCCCTGTCGCAACAAGAAAATAGGTAAAGGAAATGTAGTGCACCAGGCCAAACAGCAATGAGGCAACGGCGATGGCGGTCACTTCACCGAGGCTGCCCGTGAGCCAGCCCTGCACCGCCCCCCGGAACAATAATTCCTCCCCGACCCCGGCCACAACCGATAACGCCACCAGAACCGCGGCACCAAAACTGGCCGCAAAGTCGTGGAGGTTTCTCATCTGGCGTTCAAGATTGTCCGGGAACAGGCCGGGGATGCGGGTAAGCGCAATCAGCACGCCATAGGTTGCGAAGGCCCCCAGGCAGCCCCAGGCAATACCTTGTCGCCAGGACAGCCCGTCATTTTGAACCGGGATGCCGAACGCGAGAATCGCGACCAGCCCCACCACCCCAATGCCACCCTGAAACATCAGGGCGGACAGTGGGGAGATTCCAGACCGGGCGCGTCCCACAGCCATTCAGGACTCGAACAGGCCTTTCACCGGAAGCAGGTCACCGTACTCCGGAACCTTCTTCTGGGCTTTGGCCTGGAAGGTGGTCATCATGTCGCCAGGGCGGAACATGCCCGCCTGCCAGGTCGCCATGTAGCGAAGGCTGTCTTCGACCGAGTGGTCACGGCTGTAGTTGAGCATCTCCTTGCATCCGGTGACCGCCAGGGGTGAATTGGCCGCGATCTGGCCGGCGATATCCATGACCGCCTCAAGCAACGCCTCCTGATCCGGATAGATCGCATTCACGAAGCCCAGGTTCTGGGCTTCCCGGGCAGAGAACTTGCGACCGGTGTAGGCCAGTTCGCGGACCACGCCTTCCGGCATCAGTTTCGGCAGCCGCTGCAGAGTGCCAACGTCCGCCGTCATGCCCAGCTCGGTTTCCTTGATAGTGAAATAGGCGTCTTCGGTGCAGTACCGGCTGTCGGCCGCACACACCAGATCCAGGGCACCGCCAATGCAACCACCGTGAATGGCCGCGAGAACCGGCAGGCGAACTTTCTCAAGCGACGTCAGGGTGTCCTGAAGCTGCAGGACAACGCGCCGGAGATTTTCTGCCATACGTCCCGGATCACCACTCATCGGTACCGCCTTCGGATCGCTGAACACACCCAGATCCATGCCTGCCGAAAAATGCTTGCCGGTGCTGGAAATCACGATGACCCGGGCGTCGGAATTGGCTTCAATATCCTGCATACATCTCGGCAGCTCGAGCCAGAACGCCTTGTTCATCGTGTTCAACACATCCGGACGGCTGAACTGGACATGGGCAACGTAATTCCGGACTTCAACAGTGAAGCTTTCGTAGGTGGCAAGATCAGACAAGGCAGGACTCCTTCATAATCATTGTTTGTAAAACCAGGACGCTCCGGCCTGGTTGGCAACACCGCATAATTACCCAGCTAACCATAAGCCGACAACCCGGGCCATCAAATTTCTGATACGTTCAGCCCGATTGCCTCTGAAAAAAGGGGCTTGCCGTTTCCTTGTGTGCAGACCATGCTGAAGTTTCACTGTCAAAGGCGGAAAACATGACGCAACGCTTTCAGCCAAGGACCGGAGAAGTGGGCGGCATTCCCGTGGCCCGAAACCTCCCCACCCGCGGCCGGCGCCAGATCGGTGCCTGGTGCTTTCTCGATCACATCGGCCCGGTCACCTTCGACGACGCTCAGCAGGGGCTGCGTGTCGGTCCGCACCCCCATATCGGGCTGCAAACCTTCACCTGGATGATTCAGGGCGAACTTCTGCACCGGGACAGCCTGGGCACCGCCCAGCCCATTCGGCCGGGCGAGGTCAACCTGATGACCGCCGGCCACGGGATCAGTCACACCGAAGAGTCACTCTTCGGCGACCGGACACTGCACGCGGCCCAGCTTTGGATCGCGCTGCCCGAGGCAGACCGGGATGTGCCTCCACGATTTGATCATTATTCTTCCCTACCCTGCTGGCAGAACCAGGGAGCAACCTGGACGCTACTGACCGGCCACTTTAACGGCAGAACGGCAGACACCCTGCAGTACTCACCACTCGTTGGCGTGGACATATTCTGCGAACTGGCCCAGACGCTTGAACTGGACCTGGACTCGGAGTTTGAATACGGCATCCTTGCACTGACCGGAGCATGCGAAATCAATGGCGAGCGCTTTGAAACGGACGAACTTGCCTATCTGGAGGCTGGCCAGAAAACGCTGACGGTGATCTGCGAGCCATCGACCCAGCTCCTCCTTATCGGAGGCGAGCCGCTGGATAAGGAGGTTGTCATGTGGTGGAACTACGTGGGCTATCACAAGGAAGAGATCGTGCAGGCCGAACAGGACTGGGACGCCGAAAGCCTGCGTTTCGGCACAATTCCCGAGTGGCAGGGCGAACGTCTGCAGGGGCCGCGCTCACCGTGGCGACGGTGACGCTTCCAGAACGGGTTCGCCGTCCACCAGGCGGGCACGGATCCGCGGGAGATACTCCGGATAATTCTCCTGAAGGAACGTAATCAATCCCTCCCGAACGGCACATCGCAGATCCCAGGCCTGGCTGGAATCTGGCGCACTCATCAGGAAACGGACCTGAATGGTGCGATCATCGGAATCGGTTACCTGAACCGTTTCCACCTTGCCATCCCATTGCGGAGCCTGCCGTAACAGCCGGGCAAACTCCTCGCGCAAGGGTAAGATCGGCATACCGTAATCAAGCCGGATGAACACGGTGCCCATCAGATCGGCAGTGTTCCTGGACCAGTTCTGAAACGGGTTCTCGATGAACCACTGCAGCGGCACGATCAGGCGCCTCAGATCCCAGACCCGTAACACCACATAGGTGGCGGTTACCTCTTCCACCCAGCACCACTCATTCTGGACGTACAGCACATCGTCGATACGGAAGGGCTGGGTCAGCGCAATCTGCATACCGGCCAGCAGGTTTCCCAACACCGGCCTGGCCGCGAAACCCAGAATGATGCCACCGACACCTGCCGACGCCAGAAGACTGCCGCCGACATGACGAACCGAATCGAAGGTCATCAGCGCCGCACCGAGCCCAAGAATCACGATCAGGATATTCAGGCCACGGACAAGGAAGCGGGTCTGGGTCTCCACTTTCCTCGCCCGCTTCCACTCCCCTTCAAGGACCGGATTCAGGGTGACGATCACATCGCCGATGGCGGAGGTGCAGCGAACCAGGGTCCAGGTGCCGGCGAGGATCAGCAGCAGCGTCCCGATGTGCTGGAATTCGGTGAGAAACGGGAGCTCGGAAGGGGCAGCCTCGAGGACGCCATTGAGCACCATCAAACAGATGAAGACACCCAGCGCCCTGGCCGATGCATCCAGAAACAGCCGGGGTACCGCCTTGCGGCGTGTCAGCCGCCGGATAAACGCGAGAACGAGCCGATAAATGGCAAAGGTCAGAACAACGGACACGATGGCCGTCAGGCCCGGATACAACCACGAGCTCGTGCCCGCCCCAATGGATTCCAACATGCCCTGCTCCGACTACCCTAAGTGACTGTATCTAAAGATAGCAGGCAAATGCAGCAATGGGGCCTACCCGTCTGACTTACCACACTCGCCCGGCGCCTAGGGAGTCGAATTTTCGGTCTCGTCCGATCTGGTCAAAGGTGTTTTGAGCTCGAACCGTTCAAATGCCACTGACTCGCCAGTCTCAGGCGACAACACTTCAGACAGAACATGACCATTCGGATCCTCGGATTCAGGTGGCAGGATCGCCGTCACTGTGCCGAACATAGTCGTATCGTCACGATAGAATTCCAGATGTGCCTCCTCGACGATACCGTCAGGAGCATCCTTGCGAATTGTCCCATCCACGTCGAACGATCCAAGTGACGAATGAGCAACGGTAACCGGGCCCTCCAGAATCGCGGTGCGGCCATAGTTGGCACCCATTCCTTCAAGATCTTCGTCGTAACTCATGAGGTTCTCTGCGAACAGCCTTACCAACCGGTCGGTGTACAGCTCCCGGAGAGTCACATCCATCGTCCACTCACGGTGAATTCGATAGGGGTTCTCAACCGTTTGAACGACACTCTGCCAACCATGAATGCCAAGTGAACCGTCAGCCCCCGTGACCCGAAGATCGTAAAAATAAAGACCGTATTCGAAGGTTTCTATATTGACCGTCGTCGTCTCCGTTGCATCTTCGGGCAGGTAGATAAGTTCATAGGCTTCCCCCGGCAGGATCTCCGTCACCACGGAACCGTTATATGCGCGCCCGCCGTAGTTAAAATCATCAAATGACACCACGAGACTCGCTGACTTAAATAGCGTTTTATCATTCTCGTCGTATTCAACATTTCCCAAGACACGGATACCCGGGGGCTGGGCCTGATCGCCATCAAAGCGAACAAACACGTCTCGCAAAATCTGGGGGTCAAACAGGCTCAAGAGCCAGTGAATATCCGGCGCCGGTTTCGCGGGGTCGGCCCAAAATACCTGAGCGGCCTGGCGAAGGTTATCCGGCGTGGCCGTCATCGGCGTCTGGCGACCAGAATAGTTAGGACCGGTATCAAGCAAGGCAATGATATCGGCCTCTGAGGGCGCATCCGGCAATTGCTCGGCCACGGAGCTCAGATGGTCGCGTGCGTAGTCAACCGTGACGAGACCGATGCGATCCGCATTTTTCAGTGCTTCCTGCAAAACGCTGGATTCGGTCAGCTGTTGGGGAGAGACGGACAGGTCAAAGCCCAGGTCGGCAAATGCAAGGTGGGCCTGATCGTCAATGACGATACCATTAAGTGGATTCTGGTCTGAATCGAGCGTGAGCAATAACCGGGCAATGTTGATGGCGCGGGTGCCGTCCCACTGCCCCGTTTCATCAAGGCTGCCCGGTGTCATAAAGCCAACCGCGTCGCTCGCTCCGAGTTCTGTGCCGCCGATACGGAAGGAAATTGTCTCACCGGGCTGATAGTTGAACCGGCCCAGTGCATCCGTCGTGCCTTCGAGGGTATCAGTGCGGTAACGAAGACCTTTTACAGGCGCGTCAACAAAGTAACCGGTGTTTGACTGAACCGTTTGGTTGTCCACCGTCTCGGCGTCGGACCCGGTGCTCTCTGCCGGATTATTGCCTTCGCTTCCGCTGCCCCCACAACCGACCAGAATAAAAGCGAACAGCAAACCGATCGTCATTCCCTTTACCGCCACAACAGAGTCCCCGCTTGTTATTTTGAGGGCTCAGTGTAACGGGATGTAACGGGTATTTTCGTGACACACTGCCAGCTACAAACATGTCGTCAAAACAAACGTCTATCCGAATAATGACTAGTGATCTGAATTCTCCGGCGGCATCACCACCCATTCCGGATCGTCGAATTCCCCAAGCGGCGTGATGTCCACGAACGGTGCGGCGCTTCGGATGATTTCCGCCACTCGCGGATTGTGTTTGGATTCCATGGCGTCCCTGGCCGCCTTGCTGTCCCAACTGGCGATGGCAATCAAAGTGTCGGGGTCGCCAATCTTGCGATGCAGCTCCGTGCCACGGGCACCGGGCGCCTGCTGGATCAGCCGGCTCGCCCTCACCCAGGCGTCGGCGTACTCCTCTGCGGTGTGTCCGTCTTTCATTCGAACTTCGAAGATAAACTTCATAGGCTCCTCCCTTATGGATGTGACCGGCACCACAACCCGAGGTTGCCACGGGTTTGTGCTTATAAGAAATTCCTTTGCATCTGCAGGTTTGTGGAGTACAGTGAGTGCCGTTGGAAAGATTTAGCAAAGCATTTCATCAATAAGACGCCTTAACGCTTTAATAGTTGTACGTCCTGTTTTTGATCCCGCCAGTTTTTTGTTTCCCGCACAACGTCGACCAACTATCACGAGGATAGTCTGGCGGCATATTAAAGATTGAATTCAGGAAAGTTATCTATGTCTACTGTTACCGGCAACGTTAAGTTCTTCAACGAAGCAAAAGGTTTTGGTTTTATTACTCGTGAAGGCGGCCCGGACGTATTCGTTCACTACAGCGCCATTCAGGGCGGTGGTTTCAAGACTCTGGCCGAAGGCCAGGAAGTTGAGTTCACCGTGACTCAGGGCCAGAAAGGTCCTCAGGCGGAGAACGTTGTTGCTCTTTAATCCTTGACGGATTAAGCAATAACCGCAAAAAGGCAGCTTCGGCTGCCTTTTTTTATGCCCTCATTTTTTGACAGCCTTTCAGACCCACTGCCATGCTTAACATGCGCCCGAAACGAATGTATTGCCCGGAAGGCACTACAAGGAGGCAGCTATGTACAGCACGATTCTAGTACCCGTTGATCTGGCACACACCGACAAGATGCCAAAAGCGTTGAGCACGGCCATCGACATTGCCAAACATTACGACGCCAAGCTGTGTTACTTGTCCGTGACCAACACCGCTCCCGGCCAGGCCGCCCACAACCCGGAAGAGCTTTCCGAAAAGCTCCGTGAGTTCGCCGAGGAGCAAGGCAAGGCCCACGGCATCCGGACCAGCAGCAAGGTCATGTCGACCCCGGATACCGCGGTGGAGCTTGATGACAAAATTCTGGAAGCCATCGACGACACCAAGGCCGACCTGATTGTGATGGCCTCGCACACACCCGGCATCGGTGATCGTCTGCACATCCTGCATTCGAACGCGGCCAACATCGTCAGGCACAGTGACATCTCGGTGTTCGTGGTGCGCTGAGCGACCGAGTCAGGTACCGGGGAACGTCAGGTCGGTAATATCGGCCAGGAAGAAGGGAAAATAATCGGCGGTACCAAAAAAGTTGCCGGCCTCAACCTTGGTAGGCAACCGGAATCCACCGAAGTCCCGGAACTCGGAAAGGTAACCACCGAAAGGCTGGAATCGATGCAGCTTCTCGGGATTGGCGTCACTCCAGCGCAGGAAACTGACCTGTGTCGGCTGGCCGCTCTTGGCCACCGTCACATCAACGGCCTGTTCCAGGCCGTCCTTGCGCACCGTCACCCTCGCGGTGTTTTCGTCCACCAGGTCCCAGCGCACTCCCGGCCGGGGCAGCAAGGCCGCCGGACTCCAGAACACAGATTCGGCCACGTATCGCCCAAAGGCGGAGAGCGCGTGGTCGGAATTTCCACCGGCACGGGCGACCGGAATGAGTTCGCCCAGCCAGAATCGCGTCCAGCGTTCCGTATCGGAACCAGACACTCGCATCAGCCCTCGCCCGGCAGACATTTTCCAGACAAAACCCTGGAGCGGGGCCAGTACCTGCGTCGCGGCCATGGTCAGGTAGCTCGGCTTACCCTTATCCCCCATGCCGAACCTGCCGATCATTTCGAGGCGCACGACCGTGTATAGCGGAGTCCCCGGAGCGATGGTGTACAGGAAGTAGCGCTGCGCGGGCTCGGGCAACCCGTCGACCATAGCCGGTTCGAAATGCTGCGGATGCAGCGGTTGTGTCGCCGCCAGACGCCCCATGGCCAACAGATCCGCGCGGTGATCACATTTGCGCCAAAGCCAGAGAGCGATCAGCCCGCCGGCGGCCACAAATGATAGAATGACAAGAACTGTGTTCATGTAGCCTACGCCCTCTACTCGCCATTCTCCCTGCCCAGCCCGCGAGGGGCCTTGTTCCAGGTCAACGAATTCGGCCGGCAAGCAGACGGTAAACCTGAAAGGTCGTTCACGGCACCGGGGCGCGTTACCAGGCAAGCCAGATAACGTGCCTTGCACCCTTGCCGGGCCGGTGGGCGCGAACGGTTACCGGTTCCACAGACAAGCCGGCGCGCTTGAGCCGTTCGGTAAAGGCCGGATCCTGACCCGCCGACCAATACGCCAACACCCCGTCCGGCCTCAGTGCGGCCTGCGCCGCTGCGATACCCGCGCTCGTGTAGAGCCAATCATTCTCCTTTCGGGTCAATCCCTCCGGGCCATTGTCGATATCCAGCAAAATGGCGTCGTAACTGGCCGGGGATTCCTTGATCAACTGCACCACATCCCCCAGATGAACCCGAGCCCTGGAGTCTTTCAGCGGGTACCCGGCGGCGGCGCCCAGAGGCCCGAGGTTCCAGTCTTTCACTTCCGGCACCAGCTCAGCCACGGTCACCTCCGCCGTCTGGCCAAGCGAAGCCAGCGCTGCTGCCAGGGTAAAGCCCATGCCCAGACCACCGATCAATACCCGCGGCGCAGGGTGCTCGGAAATCCGCTCACACGCCAGCGTCGCCAGCGCATCCTCGGATCCGTGCAAACGGCTGTTCATCAACTCACCGGTACTGCCGGCAATCTTGATGGAGAATTCGTCATTGCGCTGCAACAGACGCAGCTGGGTTCCCTTACCGGGAATGATCGCTGTGCCTAACAGTTCGAAACGGGCCATACCAACCTCTAAAGACGTGGTTTAATCGCCAGCCAGAAGGCTGGCCAGAATCTGCTTTTCCCCGGACCCCGGCAAAACTCCGGTCAGCCACGCCTCAATCACCACCTCTCCATGCTGATTTGAAAGCACCGCTTCTGCTCTGGCCCTGTTCCTGTCATCCACCTCGGTAATGGTGAAAACACAGGTAACGGTGTCGCCAAAATACACCGGTCGACGAAACCGGAAGTTCATTCCGGACGCCAGCCAGCCAATCTGACCGCCTACTTCCGTAATCATGCCGCCGACCAGCAGGCCATGACAGATTCGACCTTGCAGGTTCTTGGAGCTGACAAAGCGCTCGTCGTAATGGATGGGATTATGATCCCGGCTGATGTCCCCGAAGGTAACGGTATCGGCCTCGGTGAAGGTGCGAGTCAGCGTGAAGCTATCACCCGCCTCAAGCCCCTCTATGGTCTTTTTTCGAATGTAAGACATGGTCAGCTACCCGGTTGCCCGACTCCAGACACACGTTACAGATACCGGCCACCCGCGCCGACCACAATGACCACCAACCCCAGAATCAGGTTGATGCCGACCAGCCTGCGGATCTGGCCGACCCGTCGACCACCTTCCTGAGGATCTTTATCAGCCACTGCCTGCTTGAGCCGGCGGAACGGAGCGAAGTACACGTGAAAGAACAGCAGCATCATGATCAACCCCAGCCCCTGCATCGCATGGATATGCCAGCCCGCGCCGGCCATCCCCCCGAAGACGCTGAACACCATCCAATAACCGGTAACCAGCAACAAAATGATGGCCAGCCACACCCAGCGGAAGAACCGGGACAGGGTGCGACACCAGAGCGTGCCACGCTGACTTGCTTCAACCACCTCAATCACCGCCGGGCGCATGGCCATATACGCGAAGAACATGCCCCCTACCCAGACAACCGCAGACAACACGTGCAAGGCAATCGCCAGACTCATCAGCAAACTCCTGTTGATACTACCTGTGCCGGACTGCCCCAGGGACACCCCGATTTTGCCGGCGCCCGGGACAACCGGCTAACAAAATTCAGGGCTACCTTACCACGGCAACTCGTCTCCGTTGCTATGCCAGAACGAGCCGGTGTTTTCGAGGTTAAGGCCTTCGATCCGTGCCGCCAGGCCCTTGGCCGATTCTTCGGGCGTAATCAACCCGCCAAAATTCACCATCCGCGTCTGTACATAACCCGGGTGCAACTGGGCCACGGCAATGCCCTTCTGTTTCAGGTCCATCGCCAACGATTTGCCAAACGCATTGAGCGCCGCTTTCGACGCCCGGTAACCGTAGCGGCCCCCGGAATCATTGTCGGCAATGGATCCCATACGACTGGTGATGTTGGCGATCTTGCCTCCGGACGGCATGTGCGACACCAGGGCCTCGGCAACCCGGAGCGGCGCGTAGGCATTGACCTCCATCTGCATGCGTATGGAATCGAAATCGATGCTTCCTAGCTTCTCGTCCTGCAGCAGGCCAGCGTTGTTAATCAACAGGTCGATCGGCTGACCCTCGAGTGCGCTGGTCAGAGTCTGGATGCCGGCATCCGTGGTCACGTCCACGCCGTCGATGACCCGGGTCGCGATCTCTGCCAACTCGGCGGAAGCCTCACGACAGACTCCGATGACGTCGCAGTCCAGGGCGGCGTAATGCCGTGCAAGCTCAAGACCAATACCGCGGTTGGCGCCTGTGATAACGACGGTTTGTTTTTCGGACATGGCAGCCTCCTGAAGATTGTTTGGGGTAAGATGACAGCATAACCATAAGCGTGGAATCGTACGGAATGTCAGCCCTGCTTGTATTTGCGCTGTTTGCAGTGACCTTCATCGCGTTGGCGGTATTCTACCTTTTTTTCTACCAGAACTGGCGCCGGAAACGGCGACTGAAGCAGCCGTTTCCCGACGCATGGCGGCGGGAACTCGAAAACTCGGTACCGCTTTACCGCAACCTGTCGGCGGACCTCAAACACCAGCTTGAACAACACGTTCAACTCTTTCTCGCTGAAAAGACCTTCTACGGCTGTGACGGCTTCGACGTGGATGACCGTGTCAGAATCACCATTGCCGGGCATGCCTGCCTGCTTATCCTCGCCCGACCATTCCGCGAATACGACGAGGTGCGTAGTATACTGGTGTATCCGGACGTCTACCGAGTCCGCGCCCCGGAACGGGATGGCATGGTGGTGAGCGTAAGCGAACAGATTCGAGCCGGCGAAGCGTCCTCTTTGGGCCAGGTGGTGCTGGCCTGGTCCGAATGCGAGGAAGGTGCCATGAACCCGGAGGGCGCTCACAACGTGATCCTCCATGAGTTCGCACACCAACTCGATTATCTGGATGGCTCCGCCGACGGCGCACCGCCGCTGTACGGCAGACAGGCTGAAGCGTGGCAACACACCATGACCAGAGCCTACGAAGATCTCAGGCATTCACTCCAGCATCACCACCAAGGCTGGCTGGATCCCTACGGCGCGACCCAGCCCGCGGAATTTTTTGCGGTACTGACAGAAGCCTTCTATCAGCAACCTCAATACCTGAAAGACACGCAACCCGCTGTGTACGCGGTGCTTTGCGATTATTATCGGTTGGATCCCATGCACCTGAACCTGTCCAGAACCATGACATAACCCAGGTTTGCATATAGTCTAAGAAGACAGTTTTAAACGGACGTAAAACCAAGTGCGACGGTATTGGACACTCCTGAATCTGCTGACCCTGCTGGCTCTGATGGCCAGCGCTTTCGGCGCATCCGCCAACGCAGAACTGACCGTGCCCCGGCTCGATGCCAGATTGGGTTATCACGGCGCCATTGCCCACCGGATGGCGTATATCGAGGAACAGGGTGAAGAATTGTCGGTAGGCGACATCCAGTTCCTCATTGGGGAAACACCCGACGTCCTCCAGCGCACCGATGACCGTGTCATCGCCAATGGCATCGATTCGGGTGCTGTCTGGCTAGTTGCCGATGTCCTCAATCCGACCGGCGCCCCCATCGCAAGACGGATGTCTGTCCGGATTGGCTGGCTCGACCGGGTCGATTTCTACCTGATGCCGACAGGCGAGCCGCCCAGGCGATTCAAAAGCGGCGACACCATACCGGTTCACAAGCGCTCTTTCTCCACACGGGTACCGACCGCTGAATACGCATTTCCCTCGGGCATAACACGCCTATTTTTGCGGGTTGAAACCTCAGATCCCGTCGTTGTTCCCTTCTACTTCACCAGCATTAAGGCCGGACACAATCAGGAACAGTTTGACGCCGCCTTTTACAGCTTTGTCTATGGCGTCATGTTTGCGCTCGCCGCCTATAACCTGATGCTCTTTACCGGACTCCGGCGAAGGCGGTATCTGTTCTATTCCATTTACATGGTTACTTTTGTGTTCATGACGGCGTCCTACAGCGGCATAGGCATGGCGCTGGTCTGGCCCTCCTCTGTAGTCTGGCAACAGTGGGCACCGCCGCTGTTGATGTTCTGCTTTGCTTTCTCCGGCATAGCCTTTGCGACCAGTTTTCTGCAGGTGAAACTTCGGCGACGCAAGCTGTTCAGAAGCCTTCAGGCGATCTGTTTGATCTACTTCGCGCTGTTTGCCGCCTGCTATATCGCGGAAGAACGAGGGTTTGCACTGACGCTTGCGTTCTCCATGGTTCCGATCTTCACGGCCCTGATGCTGTACCTCGGCATATCCAGCTGGGTGAGCGGCATGACATCCGCTCGCTATTACCTCGCGGGCACACTCGCCTCTGCGATCGGCGCCTCGATTACCGCACTCACGGTCTATGGCGTTCTACCGTACAGTCAGATTGGCTTTTACGCCGTGGACATCGGCATGGTGCTGGATGCCATGCTGCTGGCGCTGGCACTGGCGGACCTGGTTCGACGAACCCAGCACGCGCGGATAGCGGCCGAACGGAAAGCGCAAGTGGATCATCTGACGGGCCTGGACAATCGGCGGGGCTTCCTGCCCGTCGCAGAATCGCTCTGGAGCCTGGTAAAACGCAACAACCGGGATATGTGCGTGGCGATGATTGATATCGACCACTTCAAGATGATCAATGACCAATACGGCCATGCCACTGGGGACCGGATCCTGCGCCAAATCGCCAAAGTGCTGGACAGTTCCCGACGCCAAGGCGACCTTCTCGCCCGCTGGGGTGGCGAAGAATTCATTCTGCTGTTGCCGGAAACCGACCTCCCCGAGGCCTGTCACGTCGCCGAGCGGTTCCGCCAGAACGTGGAAGCACTCACCATCCAGGAAGGCGCAGACATCATTCACTGCACCATCAGCGTGGGCGTTGCCAATCGCGACTCGGAAGACGTCAGTCTCGACAAAACCATTGTGATGGCCGATCAGGCGCTTTATCAGGCCAAGCTGGAGGGTCGTAATGTCGTCTGCGCCGGC
The DNA here is from genome assembly GCF_019264345.1 of Marinobacter arenosus. Taxonomy (NCBI): domain Bacteria; kingdom Pseudomonadati; phylum Pseudomonadota; class Gammaproteobacteria; order Pseudomonadales; family Marinobacteraceae; genus Marinobacter; species Marinobacter arenosus. The sequence continues at coordinate 276,021 of NZ_JAHVAO010000002.1, read as the reverse complement.
AATGCGTCGGACGCCGCCGCCGGAGCGGTGACGGTCTGACCCTCTCCGCAATCACCGGGGGCGGACGACAAACCAGCTGAGCAGGACCAGCCCACCAAACAGCGTGTAGCTCAGGACAAACACCCACTCTGGGGCGCTATAGTAAAGAATGGATTGTAGCCAGTGCTGGACGAACGAGCCCTCGTAGCTGGCCTCTCCCGCCCTGTCCCGAAGCGCCATTTCCCAAGTGGTCAACGGGCAGATCACGCCAAGCCAGGATTGGACGACGACAATACCAATGGCAATCAGGTGACACACCCGGAACCAGATATTCCGCACCCAGTTCCAGTTCAGGAACGGCCCCATATAAATAGCCAGCAGACCCAGGACTACAAACGCCACAAATATTACATGCAGGACAAGCAGCGAGTCTGCCAGAACAACGTAAACCGAACCTGAAAACATGGGCTTCACCAGGCACTATGCCAACGCCCGGCTTGGGGCGAACTCAACAATGCGCAATGAACATGAAATCCGTCTCAGCGGGCGCAAGCTGACTGGTCCAGGCCGATACCCTGAACGAGTTAGCATTAACGGCTTCTACAACCACACTGACTCCGGGCGTCATCGAAGTGGCAACTACCTGCATGTCACTCTCAGGATTGCTCAGGTTCAGATTGTGCGTAATCTCATAGATTTCAGTTTGCTGCTGTTTGAAAACCGTCCAGCCGGCCAGGCCAGCCAGAGGGGCTGGCGATGAGAAACCTTCACCCGCCCCGACTTTTGCGGAATAGATTGCTGATGCAGACATTTTAAAGCTCCTTTTTAGTGTCCAGTTAGACGATGCTCCCGGGCAGCCCCCGAAAACCACCATCACCAGATGCCTCCCGATATGCGCAATGACTACATGTAAAAGATAAAGCGCATCTACGCTGTTGTCTAAGTACCACAAACCCTATCCAGCGTAGACTCAATGTCGTTGTCCGACGACTTAAAATTTCGAACAATCCAGCATAGTGCTTCCTAGCCCTCGCCCACTACCCACCGCTCAGCGGCCTTGAGCTCGCCCATGGGAAAGTGCTTGATGTCGGCCGATAAAAAATGGGACGCCAGACGCTCACCGATGTCGCCAAAGGCGGAGTCAGTCACCAGGGCCACTTTCCTGATGAATTTGTGATGATCTTTCACGAATCGAAAATGCGTGACCATCGCACCGATACTTTTCCAGCCCGGAAAACTCTGACTGCTGATGATGAGCCCTTCCAGCGATCCCGTTTTTTCGATGAAGGGATCCGCCGTTTCCGCAAGCTTTGCGAAATCCTCTTTTTCCAGCGAGGAGGTAGGCCGAACATAGAGAATGGAGTGGGCGGTATCCAGCGTGTGTTCGATCATGCCTTGACCCTCCGTTGGCTGACGCGCATCCGACGCCATGCCCCAAGCGGACAGGCTCCCTTCGGTACGATTCACTGTCGCCCCCACAGTCGAGGATGCGCGAACGATTCACCAAGTATAGGTTAGTGAGGAGCCGTTGCCATCGTTAGGGTAAGTTGATGGAAGGGCCGTGTTGAGTCTTCACTGATTACGTCGCCACCGGCAACATATTACCCGGATTCTCTTTATGCCAAGGTGCCGAGAAACTGCAAAATAAATGATGAAAAAGGCGGGATTGGTCTGACTGGCTCGGCATAGTGCCCTCCGCCGAAATCGTAAAAACTTGTGTTTTCTTTGCACAGCCAGAGTGAACCGGTGCCAGCTTCCGTTAAACTCTGCTCCGCGAAGCGTCTCAAAACAAGAAAGCGGTTAAGCCTTGATACAGACTCATATCACTAAACTGCTGGTTCTGTTTCTGCTTGCGGCGATAGCGAGCAGCGCCATCGCGACAACGCCTACCGTCCGTTTGTCTGAATTGATCGATGGTCAGGTTTCTCTGGGTAAGAAGCTCGCCTATCTCGAGGACCCCAGTCATCAATTGACGCTTCAGAATCTGACGGGCCAACGGGATATGGCCTGGCAACAGAGCGAGGCTGCGGTGCCGAACTTCGGTTTCAGCCAAAGCGCCTATTGGTTCCGAGTCACAATCATCAACGATACCCCCTCCCCCGGAAACCATCTGATCGAAGTGGCCAATCCGGTACTCGATTATCTCAACCTCTATGTGGTGGCAGGCGAGCGGGTCACACATGAAGTGTTCACGGGCGATCAGCGCCCACTGTCCCAGCGCCCGATCAAGCACCGGAACGTGTTGTTGCCACTTCAGATTCCGGCAGGTGAAGCGCGCACAGTCTATTTCAGGGCGAGCGGCGAGGGTGCCGTGCAACTACCGGTGGACCTTTGGCAAACCCAACGCTTCTATGAGAAAGACCAGTACAGCCTCGCGGTGCAGATCCTGTTCGCCGGCATCATGCTGGCGTTAGCGGTCTACAACCTGTTCGTGCTGTTGGTCGTTCGAGAAGTCAGTTACGTCTGGTACGTGCTGAACGTCGTGACGATCACCATCGTGCAATTGGCGCTGCATGGCGTGACCTTCCAGTTCCTCTGGCCCCAGGCACCCCGCCTTAACAACCTGGTCCTCGCCACTACCATTACGCTGAACGTGGCCTTCGTGCTTCTGTTCACCTACAGCTTTCTCAACCTGCGCCTCCGGGGACGATTCCTGCGCTGGTTTACCCTCAGTGGTGCCGGCTTGGCATTCCTGCTCTGCGCGACCTCTCTGATGGTCAGCTACGGTACGGCGATGCGCCTGGCGGTTCTGATGATTGCTATCGCGGCGCCCTCGGCACTGGCGATCGGCATTTACCTCTGGGCCCGCGGCGATGTACTCGCGCGCGTCTACACCCTTGCCTGGAGCGTGCTCCTGCTGGGCCATGCCATGTTGGTGCTTAACAAGATGGGGATTCTGCCTCGCAACGTTCTCTTTGAGTACGCGCCGCAATTCGGTGCAGCCCTGGAAGTACTGCTGTTCTCCTTCGCACTGGCCTACCGTATCAACCTGGAACGCCAACAGCGCTTCCAGGCCCAGAGCGATGCCCTCGCCTCCGAACGGCGGGCACGGTCGGCCCAGGAACGGGCATTGGAGGTGCAGCGGGAAGCAAATGAACACTTGGAAGCACGGGTAAAAGAGCGTACTCAGGAACTGGAAAGCGCTAACCGTCGCCTGGAGGAAATGACCGCCGTCGACGGGCTGACACAAGTGAAAAACCGTGCCTTTTTCGACCACCATCTGGCGGTGGAGTGGCGAAGAAATGCCCGGGCCCGACACAACTTGTCGCTGCTTTTGCTGGACGCCGACCATTTCAAGAACATCAACGACACCTACGGCCACCTCGGCGGCGATGCCTGCCTGAAACACCTGGCCCAACTGTTAAGGGACAGCCTGAACCGCCCAGGCGATTTCGTCGCGCGTTACGGCGGCGAGGAATTTGCCATACTACTCTGCCATACCGATCTCGAGGGGGCCTGCGTGGTGGCAGAGCGCGTGCGGCACAAAGTAGAATCGACGCCGCTGCACTGGGAAGGCCAGACCATTTATCTGACGGCCAGCATCGGCGTGGCGTCCATCATTCCCCAGCCGGATCAGGACATGAAAGGCCTCGTGAAGCAGGCCGATGATGCGCTTTATGCCGCAAAGAAAGCGGGCCGCAACCGGATCAGGACCTCCTCCGAGGAGTCTGCCCGCCCGTCAGTCCGCTGAAGGGAGATTACCGCCCAGCATGTTTTCGACCACCGCCGCGTTGTAGAACGCTTCCACGGTGTGGATCTTGCCGTCCCGAACGCGAAACCACACGGCAAGCCGAACATCCCCGATCGGTTCAAAGTGGGTCCGGTAATCCAGAATCGCAAACACGTGCTCGCCATCGGCACTCAACTGGCGAAGGACGAGATCCTTCTGGATCGCGACCATACCGAACTGATAGGCCAACATGTCATCCCGGCTCAGGAAACGCATGTTCGGGCCCACATACTCGAAATCCTCGGCAGCCAGCAAGGCCTTAGCCTCATCCAACCGTTGGGCATGGATGTCCGCGATAAACTGCGCCACGATGTCTTTGGGTTGCATGGATCGACTCCATTTCTAAGACGTGGACGTTCCGGATTCCTGCAAGCGCGTCGCTGCCTTAAACTGCGCGCCTACTCCCCTTTATACCAAAAACGAGCCTCGACGGGGCCATCGATCAAACGGCCGGACACTCGGAACCCCAGCTGTCGGACGGCGCACTAGCGGATTCATTGGGCGCGGGGAAGGCTTTTTTGAATGTAAACGCTTCCTGAGTGGGCCCCAGCTCTCTCAGCAACTCTAACTGGGCGGATGCCTCCTCAATGGACGGAAGGTGTCCCGCAGGCACCCACCAGAGCACCATATGGGAGTCAGCCATCTTGTGAAACCACTCCTTCTTGCGGCGCATGATCTCAACGTGGACAGAGCGATAAACATAGTCGTGCAAGGCCTCGACCGATTCCCAGAGCGACAGGTTCACGATCTGGTCAGAGCCGAAATAATCGATGCCGGTGGCATCGCCATCTTCGGTTTGTAACCGCCAGACGAAGCCCGCTGCGTCGTCAGCCAGGGCATTGATCCGGTCCAGGTTCGCGACGAAATCCGCAAGCTGTGGCGAATCGATCGGCGCCTTCAGTTTGGCAATGTTGAGTTGGGCAATATGGTACTGACTCACCGTTTTCCTCCTGAATCCGTTAATGCCCTGGATGCTGTTATACCTGGCTGGTTGCAGCTTCAGACTCGCGTTCGCCGCGCAGCACCAAATATAGCAGGGGACCTGCGGAGACAAACACCGCCGTTACAACAAAAAATGGGATGATGTACCCCAACCCCTTGCCGCGACGTTTCGCATCCTGGTACATCCAGATGCAGGCCATGGCGGCGAGGAGGTACAGGTCTATGACGACCTGGGCGGTATCCGGGCTCGATAAGAGCTGAGCACCAAACGCCAGAAGCGATTGCTCAGCACCTGCCATTACCCAGAAGGTATAGCCCATGAAAAGACAGAGAATGATCAGGGGAAATTTTGAGATGTTCACAGTCGTCCTTGATTGAAGTTTGAGAAATTAGCGTCTGAATTGGCTTTCCACAGGTGTCTTGAAATTGTCGAGCGACGCGGTCTGTCAGGGAGTCCGTCTTACGCTGCCGGACATCACCGGCTCAGTCGTACTCTTGATGCTGCGGCAGATCATCTGAAATCTCGAACCAGGGCGCTTTACTGCCCACAAATACATGGCGCTCTGGCCTCACGCCTGGATCGGTATCGAGCGTTCCAAGTGGAAAGCCATAAATGTCAGGTCTTGCATCGAACTTGGTATAAAGACTGGAACCGCAATTAGAGCAGAACCCCTTATGCTCACCCGGAGAGGATTGGTAGAACGTTATGAGCTCCTCGCCTTTCACAGTGTGCCAATCCGATGATTGGACCTTGGCGCGGGTTCTGAAGGCTGAAGCGTGAAGCTTCCGGCACATTGAGCAATGGCAGTTCAGTACTTCGGTCAGTGGCCCGTCGATCTCGTACTGAACGCCACCGCAGAGACAACTACCCGTTTGTTTCATTCATGCACCTCCTTGTGTGATATTGATGAGTATGCCTGCGGCCCAACCGGGACGCCATATGTCGTGACCTGTTGGAAGATGCGTTCGCAAGGTATTTCCAAATCGACAAGGTGCGGAGAACCGGTCGCTGTGCAGCCGCTTGTTACTCATTTTTATACAATTTGCTCAATTCTGCACTCTGGCGAGCATGTCACTCCATCTGGTGCCCGGACTGCTCCATCTCCTTCTTCATCCCGCCGTAACCCAGAGGCTCCACCGTTAGTTCAACCTGCACCGTCTGGCCATCGTTAAATTCCAGTGCGAGAGGGATGCGCTCGCCTTCCGCCAAAGGTTCCCGCAGTTTCTCGAGCATCAGGTGGTAACTGTGGGGCTTGAGTTCCACGGTTTTGCCGGCCGGTATGGTTAGCCCCTGTTTCATGGGCTTCATACTCATCATGCCATTATTCATGCTGGACTCATGAATTGAGACGTTCCCTGCCCTCGGCGTTTGTGCACCCGTCAGGGTGACCTCGGAATCACCGGTGTTGGTGATGGTGAGGTAGCCCACGCCCATGGGGCCGCCAGGCGGCGTTGGGCGGCTCCAGGGATGGTCGATTTTCAGGTCGCTCTGGGTGTAGTCATGGGCAACGGCCAGCACCGGCATCACGGCCATCAGCAGAGAAACAATGAGGATTTTCACATTCACGGTCAGGAGTCCTTGGGGCAATGAATTCTTTCGCTGAGCTTAACCCAGGGCACTGAAGGAACAAGTATTTTTGTGCGGCGAATCGTCGCAGCGGGTCATTCAACGGACGCAGTGAGCAGTTCTCGCACCTCCTCGATCGGGACGGGGCGGGCGAAATAGAACCCCTGGAAGCGCTGGCACCCGATGGTGACCAGGGTATCCGCCTGCTCCTTGTTTTCAACGCCTTCGGCGACCAGGTCCAACTCATGGTTCCGCGCAATGGCGACGATGCTTTCCACCATTTTCCGCGCCTGTTTGTCTTCGTTGATGCTGTCCACAAACGTTTTATCGACCTTCAGCTCGTCGATGGGCAGTGAACGCAACAGGCTCAGGGACGAATAGCCCGTTCCGAAGTCATCCATGGACAGCCGGATGCCCGAATCCCGCAACTGATTCAACACCGGAAGGATTTTGCTTTGGCGCGACATGAACATGGTTTCGGTGATTTCGAGGGTCAGCTCGTTCGGCGTCATATGATTCTGGTACAGTTTCTCGAGCACAGACTCGGCAAACCCCGGTTGCATGAACTGCAGTACCGATATGTTCACCGACAACTCCAAGGGAAACGCCTTTTGCCGGGGCAAGGTGCTGAAATCCTCGAGGCTGCGATCCAGCACGTAGTTGCCAAGCTGGACCATCAGGCCTGAGGCCTCCGCAACGGAGACAAACTCGTTCGGCGGAACGTAGCCCAGTTCATCGTCGTACCAGCGTGCCAGCGCTTCCATGCCCACGACGCGGCCCTGGGCATCAACCTGGGCCTGATAGGCCATGGTGATCAGGTGCGGTTCAAGCGCTCCTCTGAGGCGTTGCTCAATGTGAACCCGACGCAGGTATCGGGTTTCGATGTCGCTCTGGAACAGGCACACGTCGTTGCGGTTTCTCTTGGCCTTGTGGAGTGCCAGGTGGGCGCTGCGTACGATGCTGCTGAACGAGTCGCCATTGGCTGGGAAAATCGCGGCACCGATGCTGGCGCCAATCTGCATATTGAGGGAGCCGCTGAGCACGCAGTTGCTCGTCTCACTCAACAGGCTCTGGCAATATTCGTATATCTGTTGCTCGTCCGACAACCCCGTCACCACCGCAAACTCGTCGCCCCCGAGACTGGCCACCACGGCGTCTTCGCCGGCCGCCTGTCGCAGGCAACGGGACCAGTCGGCCAGTACCTGGTCACCAAAATCCTGCCCGAAACGATCGTTGATGCCGCGGAAGTTATCGATATCCACAAGTGCGATGCAGAACGGTCGTCGGGCATCGATCCGCGCGTGGATCTCATCGATCAACCCGACCCGGTTCATCAGGCCCGTCAGGTCATCGTGCCTGGATTGATGAAACAGCTGGTCCCGGCGTTTCTTTTCGACGCGATCAATCAGGCTGAACAGATAGTAGAGGAGTGCCGATACGACCGCGAACAACCCGAGGTATATCGCCAGCTGTTTCAGGAACTCCCGGAGCACACCCGACATGCCCGATTCGGACACAATCCAGAGTTCGAAGCGGGCATCGTAGACCGCCGCGCCCAGGTAATTGCCGCTGTCCCGTTCCGAGTAATAGACCACGGTGTCTGCGTCGCGCTTGATGGCTTCAATGCTCTTGCCGGACTCCCGTTCCAGGCGTTCGGTATCCGCCCTGATCTGCTCGTCCGGGCGGCGAACCGTGGAGTAGACTTCGGGTCCAACACCATTCCGGGAGAGGAACTGGAGGTAACCGTCCCGCTCCCGAAACAGCATCAGTGTCTCGTCGTCATCATCCGTCCGATCACTGCTGAAAATACCGTGCTCACCATCAATCCGTATGCCTGCCGTCATGACCGCCAGCACCTCGCCGTCATCATCACGCAGGGCTTTGCGAACGGGAATAATCCACTCGTCAAGCGGCTCGAAACGGTAGGTGCGCCCGAGGACCATCTTGTGCTCGGTCAGGGCTAACTCGAAACTCGGGCGTGTCTGTTCCGATTCCAGCAGATTGGGCAGCCGCGCCATGTTGATGTTGGAACTGAGCGCAATCAGCTGGCCATTGGGCCGGGCCAGACCCAGGCCGGCCAGCGAGGGACTGGATTCCATCGCGCTGTCCAGCAAAGGCAATGCCTGCGGCTCCATCGGGAACCGTTTCCAGCGCAACAACTCCCGGCCGATTACATCCAGAACCAGTTCCTGCGTGCCGAGGATGCTGGCGACCGACTGGGCAAAGAACTCCACCCGGGATTCGTGGTGGCGTTCATATCGGTCAACGGTGGTATTCCACGAGGACGACACGAGAACGATGAGCAGCAAGAGGCCGCCGCCATAAACCAGCCAGAAAAGCGTCCAGATGTTGCGCTTCAGTAAGGTCAAGTGACCTCCCGGGTAGTCCCGCGAGATGTCGAGGGCATCCAGCCAATGAACAGAGTATAGGCTGACTCTCGCCCTTCGTATGCCCTGAGGTTTTCTGCTGGGTTACAGTTTAGCCAAGCGTCTGCATGTGGCTCGAAGTCAGGCCTTTTTCACAAACTCCGACTTCAGTTTCATCGCGCCGATGCCATCGATCTTGCAGTCAATGTCGTGATCGCCGTCAACAAGGCGGATGTTCTTGACCTTGGTGCCTACTTTCACCACCAAACTGGAGCCTTTCACCTTCAGATCCTTGATCACGGAGACCGTATCGCCGTCCTGCAGTTCATTGCCGTTGGCATCACGCACCACTGCGCCGGCTTCGGCCGCCGCAGCTTCGGCCTCTGACCACTCGTGACCGCATTCGGGGCAGACGAGTTGAACGCCGTCTTCGTAGGTATATTCAGAGCTGCACTGCGGGCAGGGAGGGAGCTGGGCCATGAGTGGTTTCCTGGGAGCGTAAAGTAAGCACAGGATACCAGAATTCGCTGTGCCAAGGTCCGCCAACGCTCACTTTCCGGGCGCCACCCGAGCCAGTATCTCTGGCGAGTCTGACAGAGGAAGCGCGAGGATAACGCCCTCGTTTGAGGCCGGATAGATGCCCGTCAGTGCCGTGGTATTGACCTGATGGGACACCAGGATAATGGGCTGGCCATCGGCCATGGCGTTCACGCCGTCAATGGTTTCCCGGGTCTGGCGGGGCTCACTGCTCCGGTTCTGGAAGAACGAGTTCAGTGGCGGCCAGCCGGTAACCTCGCCCACATTCATTTCAGTCGCGGTATCCATGCACCGGCACCATTGGCTGGAATACACCCGTGCCTCGGTAATACCGTGTTCCGCCAGAAACGGCTTCCAGGACCGAGCCTGCGCCCTGCCCGCCTCGTTAAGATTCCTCTGGGTACTGCAGTCTCCGAGCTTGAAGTTTGCCGGGTCGCCGGTTCCCGGAGCGAGGGCGTGACGCATCATCAACACCGCATTACCGTCGCGAAGGGCTTGCCATGCATCGGCGTGGTTGTCGCTGGCGGCCAACTGAAATGACATCATCAACGCCACCACGCCGAGAGCCAAAGCTTTCAGGGTCATGTCAGTGCCTCCCGTGCCTGAAAATGTCCACTTTAAGGTTTGATACGTCCAAACACCCTACCAGGCTCACACCAACAGACGGTAAACTTGCCGCCAGAGCCAACCAATCAAGGAACCCTCCATGCCGATCTGGGTCGATGCCGACGCCTGCCCTGTCCCCATCCGGGAAATCCTCTGCCGGGCCGCCACCCGCTGGCAGATTCAGACCACCTTCATTGCCAACCACAGTATCAATCTCCCGCCGAGCCCCTACATCCAGCGTCGCCAGGTTCCCCAGGGTTTCGATGTGGCGGATAACGAGATTATGGACCAGATGAGTCCTGGCGATCTGGTGATTACCCAGGACATTCCCCTGGCCGCTGAAGCCATCGAAAAAGGTGCGGACGTGTTCAACCCCAGGGGGCAGGCTTTCACCAAAGAGAACATCCGCCAGCGCCTGGCCATGCGCAATTTTATGGAAGAGATGCGCAGCGCCGGCCAGGTAACAGGCGGCCCTGCCCCATTCAGCCAGACGGACCGCAAGGAATTCGCTGACAAGCTCGATCGCTGGCTGCAGCGCAACCGCAAGGGCTAGCAGCGCCGTCTTCACGCCTTCGCCCCGCACTTGTTGGTAATGATTCTCTTTTATTTCTGAGAGGTTCCCGCTACCCTTTGCGCTTTTCCAGCCTTCGCGGAGTGTTTTCATGCCCGGCCATGCCAGCCACACCACCAGCAGTTTTGCGGCCCTCGCCCGCCTTTTTCGCTACGCAAGGGGTTATCGGAGACAGATCATTGCCGCTGCCACCTGCTCCATCATTAACAAGCTGTTCGACATCGCGCCGGAGATCCTGATCGGCGTCGCCATCGACGTGGTGGTCAATCAGGAACAGAGTTTCGTCGCCGGGTTGGGTTTTGAAACGGCACGGGAGCAGATCACCATCCTGGCGATTCTGACGTTCTTCATCTGGGCCGGCGAATCCCTCTTCGAATACCTGTTCCAGATTCTCTGGCGCAATCTGGCCCAGCGCCTGCAGTCGGATTTGCGACAGGATGCCTACGAGCATGCCCAGCGCCTGGACATGAGTTTTTTCGAGGCACGTAGTTCCGGTCAGTTAGTGGCCACTATGAACGACGACGTGAACCAGCTTGAGCGTTTCCTCGACGGCGGTGCCAACGCCATGATCCAGGTGCTGGTGACGGTGGTGGCCGTCGGCGCCGTTTTCTTTGTCCTGTCGCCCCTCATCGCCCTGCTGGCCTTTACCCCGATTCCGCTGATTATCTGGGGCGCCTTCTACTTCCAGCGTAAAGCGGGCCCGCTGTACGCCGATGTGCGGGAGAAAGTCGGCGATCTGTCCAGCCGGCTGGCCAACAACCTGGGCGGTATCGCCACCATCAAGAGCTTTACCGCAGAACAGCGGGAAGCGGCACGCCTGAAGGAAAGCAGTGAGGCCTACGTGGAGGCCAATCGCCGGGCCATCCGGATCAGTTCCGCCTTCATCCCCGTGATTCGCATGGCCATCCTCGCGGGCTTCCTGGCCACTTTCACCGTCGGCGGGATGATGGCCCTGGAAGGTTCGCTGAATGTTGGCGCCTACGGTGTACTGGTATTCCTTACCCAGCGTCTGTTGTGGCCCCTGACCGGCCTGGCGGAAGTGATCGATCTGTTTGAACGGGCCATGGCCAGCACCCGGCGCATTCTCGACCTGTTGGCTGAACCGGTCTACGTGCACGACCAGGCCGGCGAATCGCTGCAGACCCCGGTCAGGGGTGAGGTCCGGTTTGAGAAAGTAAGCTTTCACTATCCGTCCAGTGGTGCCGGTATCCGCGGTATCGATCTCAACGTACCGGCCGGTCATACCCTGGCGCTGGTTGGCGCGACCGGTTCTGGCAAGTCGACCCTGATCAAGCTCTTGCTGAGGTTTTACGACCCCAGCCATGGCCGCATCCTGATCGACAACCAGCCCATCCAGTCTGTCAGCCTGAAGTCCCTGCGCGAGGCCATCGGCCTGGTAAGCCAGGACGCCTACCTGTTTGAAGGCAGCATTCGGGACAACCTCGCCTATGGCAAGCCAGACGCTTCCGAAGAAGACATCATCGAAGCCGCGAAAACCGCCGAGGCCTGGTCCTTCATTGAGGCCCTGCCCGAGGGGCTGGCAACGCCGGTAGGCGAGCGCGGTGTCCGCCTTTCCGGGGGGCAACGCCAGCGCCTTTCCCTGGCTCGTGCATTGCTGAAAGACCCGCCGATTCTGGTCCTCGATGAGGCCACCAGCGCCGTGGATAATGAAACGGAAGCGGCGATACAGCGTTCCCTCAAGCGCATTGGCCACAACCGAACGGTGATCATGATTGCCCACCGCCTCTCCACCATTGTCGACGCCGATACCATTGCCGTTGTGGAGGCAGGCAAGGTGGTGGAAGCCGGAACCCACCAGCAACTCCTCGACCAACAGGGTGCCTACAACGCCCAGTGGCGGGTGCAGACCGGCCAGGCCTGAGCGCCTGGGCCGGCCACAATCATTATTGATAGTAATTCGCATTTAGATTATCCTGCAGGCCTTCAGATAGCCGGGAGCCTGCATGTCTGCCTTTTTCGTAGTAACCAACCTGGGTGTCCGCATCGGCGACACCACCATCGTCAATAACCTCAACATTGGCTTTCAGGAGGGAGAAGTCACTGCCCTCCTCGGCCATAACGGCTCCGGCAAATCCACCCTGCTGAAAATCCTGGCCCGGCAGCTGACGCCGTCCACGGGCGAGGCCAGCCTGTTAGGGCATTCGTTCCGCGATACCGGCGCCCGGGAGTTTGCCCGTACCGTCGGCTACCTGCCCCAGCATCCGCCTGGAACCGATGGCCTGACCGTCCGTGAACTGGTCGCATTGGGCCGTTACCCCTGGCGCGGGCCACTGGGGCGTTACACCGCCGAAGACGACCAATTGATTGACCGGGCCATTGAGGACACCGGCCTGAACCGTTTCCGGCACCGCTCAGTGGACACCCTGTCCGGCGGCGAGCGTCAACGTGCCTGGATCGCCATGCTGCTGGCCCAGAAAACCCGCTGCCTGTTACTCGACGAGCCCATTTCGGCGCTGGACGTGAAGCATCAGGTGGAAACCCTGCGGCTGGTACATCGCCTCGCCGAGGAAAGAGACCTGACCGTGATTGTGGTGCTGCACGATGTCGATCTGGCCGCCCGGTTCTGCGACCGCCTCGTCGCTTTGCGCGGCGGCCAGTTGATCGCCGACGGGACACCGCAGGACGTCATGACCAGCGGCATACTGGAAACCATTTACGGGGTGCCAATGGGGGTGATGGAACGCGCGCCCGGCCAGTGGGTGTCCTATGTCCATTGATCGCCTGACCCGAATCATCATCGTCCTATGGCTGTGTTTTTCCGCCACCGTGACGGCCGCAAAAACCTGGCAGCACGAACAGGGCACCCTCACCCTGAGCGAAGCTCCCAAACGCGTTGTCGCCCTGAACTGGGCCGCGACCGAAACCCTGCTTCTTTTGGGCGTAACGCCGGTCGGCGTGGCGGACAAGGCCGGCTATTCCGTCTGGGTCCAGGAGCCTGAATTACCGGAGTCGGTCCCCGATATCGGCGCCCGAGTCGCCCCCAGCCTCGAGGCCATTGCCGAGCTGAAGCCGGATCTCATTGTCACCAGTTCCGAAATGGCACCAGCCACCGATCTGTTGGAGCGCATCGCCCCAACCTACGTGATCAGCGTGTACACCCAGGGGTCCAGGCCGTTCGAGAAAGCGCGGGAGATGTTGCTGACCCTGGGTGACATTCTCGACGTGGAGGAACGCGCCCACGCCATCCTGACGGATATCGACAACACCCTTGCCGCACAGCGTGAGCGCCTCAGGCAGCATGGCGTTACCGATCAGCCGGTTGCCCTGGTGAATTTCCTCGACGACCGGCACGTTCGAATTTATGCCCCCAATGGTCTGTATCAAACCACGCTTAACGAGCTGGGGTTGACCAATGCCTGGCCACACAACGGCAACTACTGGGGCTTTTCCGTGGTTGGCCTTGAAGCCATCGCCGCCTACCCGGACAGCCGCGTTGTGGTCATTGAGCCAACCCGACCAGAGCTTTCCGACCATCTGGCGCACAGCCCGTTCTGGACCTACCTGCCCGCGGTGCGGCGCGACGAGGTTTATCAGATAGACGCGGTCTGGCCATTTGGCGGGGTGTTCCCGGTCAAGCGCCTGGCGATGGACCTGACGGACGCGCTCCTCCAGGGAGGTACTGACAATGTACGCTGAAACCCGGCTCACCACGCGCGCACCCAGACTTCCCGGCAAACTCCCATTGGCGGCGGTCCTGCTTTGGCTTGGGGCACTGGCCGCCAGTGCGTCGCCCTGGCTAGCCGAGTTGAATCCCACCGCCCTGATTTCCGCATTCTGGACCTACAACGGGGACGATTACACCTCTGTGTTGGCCCATTTCAGCTGGGCGCCGCGGGTTTCCATCGCCATTCTGATCGGCTGCGGCCTGGGGCTGGCCGGTGCCGTCACTCAGCAGGTACTGGGTAACCCTCTGGCTTCGCCAACCACGCTCGGTGTGGAAGCCGGCGGGCAGTTCGGCGTGACGGTTGCCACCCTGTACGCCCCGGCGGTACTGGCGTTCAGTCCGGACCTTGCGGCCGTGGCCGGAGGGTTGTTGGCCATTGGGCTGGTGATCGCGCTGACCTGGCGCCTGGGCTTTTCGCCGGTTACGGTCATTCTCGCCGGCCTGGTCATCACCTTTTTCATGGGCGCGCTGAACATGGCCTTCCTTCTGCTCAGGGGCGAATGGCTGGGCAACCTGTTTATCTGGGGCGCTGGTTCTCTGGTTCAGAACAACTGGGCTCCGTTTATGGACCTGTGGCCACGGGTCCTGGTCCTGGCGCTCGCGCTGGTCCTGCTGATGCGACCGTTGCAGCTGTTGCAGCTGGGCCAGGCCTCCGCCAGCTCGCTGGGTGCCCGGGTGGGGCTGATCCGGATGCTGGCGCTGTTCCTCGTGGTGCTGATGAGCGCCACGGTCGTCAGCCGGGTGGGGGTGGTTGCCTTTGTCGGCCTGGCCGCGCCGGTACTGGCGCGCTTGCTCGGTGCCCGGACCCTTGTTGAACGCCTGTTATGGAGCACGCTGTTTGGCGGTGGCCTGCTGCTCCTGGCCGATACCCTGGCGCACTGGGCGTCCACCTGGGGCGATGGTTCCCTGGTGCCCACCGGCACAACGACGGCGCTGATTGGCGGGCCCATCATCCTGCTGGCCCTGCAAAGTTTCAGGAACACGCACCACATGCCCGGCCAGGGTTCCAACCCAACCGGCTTTATTCCAGTGCGACGCCCCGCCGTTGTGATTGGCTCTGTCTTGTTCACGCTGCTGTTCGCCACGTTTGTTGTTTCCATGGGCTGGTCGCCGGGACTCCAGGAATGGAGCTGGACACCCCTGAGCCAGTGGGACGATGCCTGGGTCTGGCGCGGCCCCCGAATGCTCGCGGCCATTCTTGCCGGGATCGCTCTGGGTCTTGCTGGCACCCTGATACAGCGCATGACCGGCAACGTGATGGCGAGCCCGGAAATGCTTGGCATCAGTGGCGGTGCCGCCCTGGTCATGGTGCTGATCGTCCTGAGCGGCGTTGACGTCGGCCGCGCCGGGCAGTTGACTGCGGCCACGGCGGGCGCAGCCGGTGCCCTTGGCCTGTTGATCCTGTTGGCGCGGCGACACCGCTTTGCCGGCAATCAATTGCTGCTGGGCGGGCTCGCACTTTACGTCTTCATGGATTCCGGGCTACGGCTGGTGATGGCCTCCGGAGGGACCGTGGCGTCCAAGTTGCTGAACTGGATGTACGGTTCCACCTGGCTGATTTCCGAACCCGAGGCGCTGGCGCTGCTGAGCCTGATCCTGTTTGTCAGCCTGTGTCTGTTTACCGTCATCCGCCCACTGACCATCCTGCCCCTGGGTGACACTACGGCGTCATCCCTGGGACTGCCCGTCGGCCGGGCCCGCCTGGCCCTGCTCCTGATCGCCGCACTGCTGACAGCCGCGGCTACCGTGGTCATCGGGCCATTGAGTTTCGTCGGTCTGATCGCACCGCATCTGGCCCGCGTACTCGGACAGCAGACGGTGGGCCGGCAGATGATTGTGGCCGCCCTTGCCGGCGGCCTGTTGCTGGCAGTTGCCGATTATCTGTCCCGGATTGTCGTCTACCCCGCGCAGTTACCCGCCGGGCTTCTGGCGGCCCTGGTCGGTGGCCTGTATTTCCTGTGGGGGCTGAGCCGCCATGGCCGCAGCTGACTCTGCGATTACCGATTGGCCAGGGCGATATCGGCAACTGCTGGCGTCCGCCGGCCTGGACGCTGAATCCGTCATAGGCCAGGCGTTGCAGCCTCCCGATCTGGAGCATCCCGCACTGCTCTCGCTGGCCCAGTGCCTTGAACAGCCAGAACGACTGCAACAGCAACTTGCCCAGGACTATCCCGACACCACCGATGCCCGCGCCCTGCGGGCGTATGCCTCTTTCATCCAGCAGGATCTGGCGCTCTCGGTGATTGCACCGCTGACGCTGAAACTGTTTCGCGATGGCGCAGCGACCCTGCCGGACGCAAACCGGATTTTCCTTGCCTCCGCTCGCGACGGGGCGGCAACGCCGCGATGGTTTCACGCGCCATCACAGCCTGCATTGAGTGTGGCGGAGTTCGTTCCGCAATTGAGCGCGCTCGTAACAGCCTGGTATCCGGCTTTCCGGCAGGGTCTTGGAGTCAGCCCGGGGGCCTACTGGAGCAGTATCGCCCTGGGTCTGGGCGCGCCTTTCTCGGCGGTGTGGAACCTTGCGGATGCGAAGGGGGTATGCAGCCTGGCTCAAGCCTGGCTGGCGGCATTCACCTGTGATGCCCATCGATTCATGGACTGGATACCGGCAGAATTCAGTGGCCACCTGTGCGCCATTCCCCAGCGAAAAGGATGCTGCCTGAAGTATCTGCTGCCGGAAGGTGGGTACTGCGGCACGTGTGGAGTCTATCGTAAAGCGCGTATGGCTGAGGCTAGCCCCCAATCCCGGAGCCAAGCGCCAGGCCAGTGGCTGCCAGCGCAATAAGCAATCCGGCACCTGCGGCCAGTTTCAGTCCTTCGATCATTTCCTGTTCCGGTGTCATGAGGCACGCTCCCAGCATCCATTGCGGTGCAAAAATTTCCGGAGCGGGGATCACCCGCTCCGGAACCGGTTTCAGTAAACCCAGGAAACGGTCAGGCTGGCGTTCGCCGGCTCGCCGTAGAAGCCCTGGGCCGAGGCGCCGAATTTCTTCAGGCTCTCGATGTACTTCTCATCGGTTACGTTGTTCACGTTCAGGGTGGCATTCCAGTGACGGGCGAAGTCATAGCTGGCCATCAGATCCAGAACGGCGTAGCTGTCCTGTTCGGTAACGATGGTGCTGCCGGCGTTCGGACCTGTCGTCGCCACGCCCTGCTCCTGGCTGATTTCGGACTGCCAGCGAACCTGACTGCCGACTTTCAGGCCGTCGATGCCGGGAACTTTCCAGGTGCCGCGCAGTTGTGCCAGATGCTCCGGAACAAAGGACTTCGCGGCGTTGCCATCGGCGTCTTCAATGTCCACGTATGTGTACCCGGCAAAGACCTGGATCCGGTCGGTCAGATCGCCAACGAGTTCCAGTTCCACACCCTGACTCTCAAGGCCGTCGATGCCACGGTAGTAAACGTCCGGCGAGTCCGGGTAGGTGCCAGCGGCTTCCGCCACGTTCTTCTGCTCGGTCTGGAACAGGGCCACGGTGGTGTTCACGCGGTCATCGACAAACTCACTTTTCAGGCCGAGCTCGTAATTGACGCCATCAATCGGGTCCAGTCGGTCGCGGTTGATGTCCAGCTCCGTCTGCGGCGCGAAAATTTCGGTATAGCTGGCGTAAACAGAGTGGTTCTCGTTGACGTCATAGATCAGCCCCGCGTACGGCGTCTCTACCGCGTTGTAGCTGGTGTTCTTGGTACTGCCGTAACTTTCACCTTCGCTATCCAGCCAGGTCAGACGCAGGCCAGTGATGGCGGTGAGCCGATCCGTCAGGCTCCAGCGCGCGGCCGCGTAGGTGGCAACTTCCTTATCGGTCCAGTCTGAACCCTGGGTGCCGTTGTCATAGGTGGGGCGAGGAAACGAACCGTCAAACTGATCCAGCGGCGGCATGGCGGTGCCAGTGCTGCTGTCGTAACGGGACAGATCCTCGGTTTCAGAACGAGACCAGCTCGCGCCCACCACCAGTTCGTGGGTCCGGTTGGCGAGGTCAAACGGGCCTGTGGCATAGGTATCAACCACCCATTGCTCGACATTCAGGTCGTACTGACTGGGGTACGCGAAGAGGCCCAGCTCGGTTTGCGGGTCGGGCGTGCCGTACTGGTAGAACAGCTCCGAGGTGCTGTCGTTCTCCAGACGGAAGACCGTGCCCTGGGCACGCCAGCCACCGGCAAGCTCCTGCTGCAGTTCAATGAAGCTGTTGTTCTGGGTGTTGTCCCAGTAGGACCAGTCGGACGCCGTGCTGGTTGAACGGGCGTAGTCCGTCGCGGTGCCGTCGGTGTAGAACAGCGGCAGGGCGCCCCAGAGCGGGCTGTCTGTATCGGAGGTCTGGAACGAGTGCCCGAGCGTCAGCAGCGTGGTGTCGGTCAGATCCGCTTCGATCACCCCGTAGAACATCTGCTTCTCGTTGCTGTAGCGATCAAGGTAGGAGTCCTTGTCCTCGTAGCCGGCCACAACCCGGCCACGAACGGCACCGGATTCAGACACGGCACCGGACACATCGCCCACGATGCGTTTCTGATCCCAGGAGCCGCCCGTTACGGCGATGGAACCGTTGGTTTCTGCTGTCGGGCGTTTTCGGATGAAGTTCACCGTTGCCGCCGGATTGCCGGAACCGGTCATCAGACCGTTGGCTCCACGAACCACTTCGATACGGTCAAAAAATGCCGTATCCAGCTCACCCTGGACGTTGTCATAGACCGCCGGGAGGCCGACACCGTCGTATTGGAAATTATTGATGTCGAATCCGCGAGCCGTGTAGTAGGTCCTGTCGGTTTCCACCGATTCCACGGTGACACCCGTAGTGCCCTCAAGAACATCGTTAATGTCGTTCTGGGCAAAATCATCCATCTGTTCACGGGTGATAACCGTGACTGACTGGGGCGTCTCACGGTGGGTCAGCCCCATTTTCATGGTTGTGGTGGTGGATTCCGCGACGTAGCTACGGGTTTCTTCCGACGAGGCCGGACCGCGGTCGGCGGAGACCTCCAGCGCATCCAGGACCATCGGTGAATCGTCCTGCGCCCAAGCCATGCCCGGCAGGGTGGCAGCCATCATGGCTGAGATCAGGGCCTTGCGGCGGAAGGCAGCATCAGGAATTCGGGACATCTTCTTCTCCGTTTCTTGGGGTCAATCAAACTTGAGACGCACATCTTAATGCGAATCATTCTGATTTAAAATAATTAATTTGAAATTGCCCTGGAAATGCCCCCGCTCCCCCCCCTTCTGGACCGGCGGCGTGGCGCAGCAGGTGCTATTCTGAGAACTCCGCCGGCAGGTAATTCGTATGCCACTGACGACAACAGACCGGGAGGTGCCGATGCGTCCCCTCAGACAACTCGCGATCGCAGCCAGCCTCTTCCTGGCGGGGCTGCCCATGGTATCCGGCCAGACCTTTTCCTCAGACGCCGGGCAATTCCGGCTCGAAACCGTCGCCACGGGCCTTGAGCATCCCTGGAGCCTCGCCTTTCTTCCGGACGGATCCCTGCTGGTGACCGAGAGAGCGGGACGCCTTCGCATTCTCCGCAATGGCGTGCTCGATCCCGATGCCATCCCCGGCGTCCCCGAGCTCGTTGTATCCGGTCAGGGCGGGCTGCTGGATGTGCTATTGCATCCGGACTTCGGGGAGAATCGCACGCTGTTCCTCAGCTACGCACACCGGTCGGACGGTGGCATGACCACGAGAGTGGCGAAGGCGAGATTCGAGCAGGACCGTCTTGAGGATGTAGAGGTGATTTTTGAGGCCCTGCCCCGCTCCAGCAAGTCCCGGCATTTCGCCGGGCGCATGGAATTCGACAGCAACGGCTACCTGTACGTGGCAGTCGGCGACCGTGGCGAAATGGACCGGGCCCAGGATACGTCCGACGACGCCGGGGGCGTGCACCGCATTACCGTGAACGGCGAGCCGGCCCCGGGAAACCCCGGCCTGGATAACCCGCAAATCAACGATACGTTCTTCACCTGGGGCAACCGGAACATTCAGGGGATGACGATACATCCGTCCACCGGGGCCATCTGGACCCACGAACACGGGCCCCGGGGTGGGGATGAAATCAACATCCTGCGGGCCGGGACCAACTATGGCTGGCCGGAAATCACCTACGGCATCGGCTATTCCGGCATTCCGATTACCCTGGACACCGAAAAAGAAGGAATGGCGCAGCCCCTGCACTACTGGGACCCATCCATCGCACCGTCAGGCATGGCCTTCTACACCGGCTCGGGGATGTCAGAATGGCAAGGCGATCTGTTTCTGGGGGCGCTCAAGCTTCAGAAACTCGTCCGCCTGCGCATCAAAGATGAGGCCGTGCTTGAAGAAGAAGACCTGCTGACGGATCTGGGAGAGCGGATACGGGACGTTCGGATGGGCCCCGATGGAGCCCTCTGGCTTCTGACCGACGATTCCGCCGGTAAGGTTTACCGGTTGCTGCCCGCTCAGTGAGGGTCGTTGGTTCTTTCGGTTTTCTCGAACTGGGGGATATCGTCGGTTATCTCAAACCAGTCCGATTTTGAGCCTGTATACACATGCTGTGCCGGGCCCTTGCCCAGAGGCTCATTGATGGCACCTACCCGCAGGCGCAGGATGCCCGGAATGGCGTCCACCCGGCTGTAAAGCTGGCTACCGCAGCGGCTGCAGAAAGCCCGGTATTTACCAGGGCGGGATTCGAACTCGGTGACCAACGCTTCGCCGCTCACGAATCGAAACCGGATCTTCTGCACGGGTGCACTGGCAGAAAACGCACTGCCGTGGGCCCGGCGGCATTGGCTGCAATGACACAGGGCAACCGGACCCAGGGGACCGTCGTATTCATAGGTGATGTCGCCGCACAGGCATTGGCCGGTATACATAGCTTTGTCTCTCAATCGGGCGGGAGCGCGTCAATTCAGGGCTGATGATACCCGCCGGCTACTTGAAGAACCAGAGCGACGACACCATCTTAGGAACACACAGCTCGAACAGGAGGAACGTATGGCATTCAGCACACTTCCGAAGATCGGCATGGGGACTTTCCGGTTGAAGGGCAATGACGCACGGGACGCGGTGAAAAGTGCCCTATCCCTGGGTTATCGGCACATTGATACCGCCCAGATGTACGAGAACGAGGCGGAAGTTGGGGATGGCATCACGTCCAGCGGCATTCCACGTCGTGAAATCTTCCTGACCACGAAAATCTGGCACGACCAGCTGCACGCGAGCGACCTGATCAACAGTCTGCACGACAGCCTGTCTCGCCTGAAAACGGACCACGTGGATCTCACCCTGATTCACTGGCCTTCGCCAGATGACGAGGTGCCCATGGAGGAATACCTCGGTGCCCTGCGCGATGCCCAGCGGGAAGGCCTGACCAATCACATCGGCGTTTCCAATTTCACCTGCGCCCAGATGGACAAGGCCGTGGCAATCCTTGGCGATGGCGCCATCCTCACCAACCAGGTGGAGGTGCATCCGTTTTTGGCCAACCGCAAGGTCGTCGAGCACGCCCGGAAGCTCGGCATCACGGTCACCGGTTACATGCCCCTGGCCGTTGGCAAGGTGATGGACGATGATACGCTCCAGCGTATCGCCCAGGCGCACAATGCCTCGCCAGCACAGGTGGCCCTTGCCTGGGTCGCCTCCCGTGGTGTGATACCGATCCCGTCATCCACGCGGCCGACGCATCAGAAAGCCAACCTGGACGCCTTGAAGATCCAGCTGAGCGAGGATGAGATTCGCCTTATCGACGAACTGGATCGGGGCGAGCGGATTGCCGACCCGAGTTTTGCGCCGGCCTGGGACTGAGCCAGACGCCCACGCCCATGAACGCCAAGGTGGTCAGGGGCGTGGGTAGCAGCCACGGAGTCTGCAGGGTCCAGTAGGTGGCTGCGCTGAATAGCACCCCGATGATCGGCACGGGCAACAACCACCAGAACACCGCTCGGCCGTAGACGCCCATCAACAGTGCGCTCGCTGCAACGGTTACGCCGGGGGCCAGCCCAAACAGCGCGAGCGCCTTCAGTTGCCCGGACTGAATAACGGGAAGCCAGGGCAGCAACGCCAGCGCGGCCAGCCAGCACAGGGCAAACCACCCCGCCCTGGCCTTCGACAGTTGAAAGCCGCTGTTCGTGAGACTCAGGACCATCACCAGCCCGCCCTGTATTACGAAGGCCCACCCTAGCCATGCCGCCGGCCAGTTGATCTCACCAAAATAATGCACCAGGAACCCGGCTCCGCTGCCCATCCAGGCGGCTGCAACAATCACCAGTGCCAGCCGGTGCCAGGCGGACTCAGGCCGGCACAGCATCCAGGGCACCGCTGCGCTCACAAACACCGCGAACAGCTGCCACGGCCAGACGTCCTGATTGATCCGCACGAACAGGCGCAGAAACACCTCCGGCCCGAACATCAGGAAATCCTGCAGGGAATAGCTCAGCCAGGCGGAACCACTCACAGCGACCTCACGTAGTCCACCATCCGCTGCCGCTGCCGTTCATCCGGTAGCTCGCCGACCATGGCCGCCATGTTCTCCTGCATATGCTCAACGCGTGTGGTCGCCGGTATGGCACAGGTGACCGCAGGATGAGAAATAATGAACTTCAGAAAGTACTCCGCCCAGGTACTCACGCCCACGTCTCCGGCCCAGGCCGGCAAGGGCTCGGACTGAAAACGCCGGAACAGCGCACCGCCCTGGAATGGCCGGTTGACCATGACCGCGATACCCCGCTCCTGTGCCAGGGGCAACAAACGCGCCTCGGCCTCACGATCCAGCACGTTGTAGGTCAGCTGAACAAAATCGAGGGGCTGGGTTTCCATGATCTGCTCGAACTCGCTATGGCGCCGCCCATGGGACGTGGTGATGCCCACGTAACGCACCTCGCCCGCCGCCTTCATGGCCTTCAGGGTTTCCAGATGCCCCCGCCAGCCCAGTAGATTGTGCACCTGCAGCAGGTCAAAGCGTTCCACCCCCCACCTTCGGCGGGAGGAATCCGCCTCCGACCGGGTCGCCGATTCATCCCCGGTCCAGATCTTGGTGGCGGCGAAAACGCGGTCGCGGGCCTTCAGTGCGTCAAGCGCCTGCCCCAGGACCTCCGCGGAGGAGCCGTACATGGGCGAACAGTCCACCACGCTCCCTCCGAGATCAAAAAACGTCTTGAGAACGTTGGTGCGCTGTTCGATCAGGTAGGGGTCGTTACCGACATTGAAGGTAATCCAGGTGCCCATCCCGACGGCAGGCAGGCGTTCGCCGGTGGATGGAATCGCCCGACTGACGGGTACCGGAGTCGAGGCACCCCTGGGGTTTGCGAATACACCGGGTGCCTGCACGGCCAGGCCCGCAAGGCCGGCCGCCAGAAGGAATTGTCTGCGAGTCACATGCATTGCCATACCCACCCTCTCACGGTCATGATGCCAGTGCGTATGGTACGAAGCCAAACCAGCCGTGGACCCCGGTCAGGCAGCGTATTGGCTGTCCAGGTAGTTCAGGATCCTCGCCGATTCGAACAGGCCCTCGCCGGTATTGGGATCCTCCAGATAGGGTACCTGAACCCGCTTGTGCACTTGAAAAAAGGCATCACGCTTGCCACCCGGAATCGGCGTATACGGCCCCGGCTTCAGGCGCTGCCTTGCCGGGCCGACCTCGGACCAGTGCTCCTTCCCCAGGTTATGGAGCGTGTAGGGAATTTCCAGTTCACACAGTTTTTCACGCACCAGTCGGGAAAACGGACTGCCCTCGAAACTCCAGAGATGCAGAGGCTGTTCTGGCCGCTTTCCGGCTTTTGCCCGCAAGCCCCGCAAGCCACTGGCTGCCGAGGCGACCGATCCCAGCGCTGGCTGCCAGGCCTTGCCCCGGTAGAGTTTCGGAACCGGCCGGCCAGCATACTCCCGGAACAGATAGGCCACGATACCGTTCGATTCGTACATGACCGTGTCCGTGTTTTTGTCCACCAGCAACGGGAACTGCTGCTTGCCGCCCAGGGCGACGGCTTCGTCCCGGAAGACCTTGCCGCCTTTCGGGCACGGCCGAATTTCCACATCCAGGTGCAAGGCGGTCAGCGCCTCACGCACGCGGCGGCAGAACGGGCAAGCCTCCATGTCGTACAGAATGATGGCGAGTTCCGGCTGAACGCTTTTCTTCACGACCATGCAGCCGCGCCAGGCCGTCAGTGATGACGTCGTCACGGAACCGAGTAAATTGACGTTATGTGCTAAACCGCTGGACATAGTAAGGCCCTTGTTTCGAATTTCCCCCATTAT
This sequence comes from Marinobacter arenosus, assembly GCF_019264345.1. Lineage (NCBI taxonomy): Bacteria > Pseudomonadati > Pseudomonadota > Gammaproteobacteria > Pseudomonadales > Marinobacteraceae > Marinobacter > Marinobacter arenosus. Next base: position 251,821 of record NZ_JAHVAO010000002.1, on the reverse strand, counting down.
CACGCAATCGCCCGGTTTTCCATTGGCTCACGGGTGCCCATGACGTGATCAAACCAGGGTTTCGTCACACACCAGTTGGCGTTGGGATTCGGTCCCATGTGGTGATCATAATGCCAGGGCAGGTGTTCCCGGGCCCAGTCCGGATCAAGATGCGACTTCCGGTGCACTCGGTAGTAATTCCAGGCGCAGTAATACAAGGTTCCCACATAGAAGGGGGCCACCGGCATCAGCGGCGTAACCGCAGCCGCGCCCGCCACCAGGGCAACCACCTCCTTCGCCTGGGCATTCCAGCGCCAGGGAGGCTTCCGGTAATCCTCGTCCAGAAACCCGTTTTTCCGCACCTGTCGGTGGTGATCGTGCCAATGAAACGCCCAGAAACTGTCCCGGTTGCGCCCCATGTTGTGAAGCACATGCTTGTGGAACACCCACTCAACGGCGTTAGCCGTCACCAGACCTAATGGGATGCCGATCATAATGGTCTCCTTTTCTTGTTGTTGAAACCTGTGATGCACACCCGATAGCAAACGCTCTTTTGCGGTCAGATTCCATGACCGAAATGCCGGAAGAATCCCCGATAAAAAGAATTACAAAGCCATTGACATGAAAAATGTAAACCTCCGGACTGCTAACCCTATGATTCACATAGAGGGACTTACACGAAATCACAAAAACCAATACAAACAACGACTCTACTGCCATTTTTTAACGTCATGTAGAACTTCTCTGCATAGTACACGCTGCAAAGATGGGCTATTGTTGAAGGATAAGAACTCACGGATGGCTGGCAGGGTGATTCCGGGTATGCGACGCGCGCACACGACAGGCAATATTGGATCAATTTTCAAACGGATGGTCGTGGCTACGAGCACGGCGCTCGCTGTGGCTACCAGTCCGTCCCTTCTGGCGCTCGACAATGAAGAGTCCGGCTTCTCCTCCTCTCGCATCTGGAGCAGCCAGGTCCGGGATTACGCCGTCAAATCGCTCAACGACGAACAAGCCCTGAGCGTGGCCGCGATTCCGCTCAACGGCCCCGGTATTGACCAATACATCAATGCCGACGAGGTCATGAGTCCCGGTTCCATCATGAAACTGGTCACTACTTATGCGGCGCTGGAAATCCTCGGACCAACCCATCACTGGGATACCGATTTCCTGACCGATGGCGAACTGATCGGCGACACCCTGAAAGGCAACCTGTACGTCCGCTTCGGTGGCGATCCCAAGCTGACCATCGAGCGGCTCTGGGGCACGCTGCGCGAACTCCGCAGCATGGGCATCACCAGCATCGATGGCAACCTGGTGCTGGACGGGACCTATTTCGAGGTGGACGGCGGCTTCCCTGCGTTCGAGGACAATGGTGACAACCCCCATGCACCGTTCCTGGTTGAGCCCTCTGCCTACCTGACCAATCTCAACCTGCTGCACTTCCAGGTTCGCGCGGATGAGCGCGGCACCCAGGCGTGGAGCACGCCATCCCTGGACCAGGTGGTGATCGATAACCGCGTAACGGCCACGGCTGAAGGCCCCTGCCCCCGCCGTCGCAACTTTGAGTGGGAGCCGATTTTCCACGATGACAACAAAGTCACCGTCCGGGTAACCGGAGAGCTACCCCAGGGATGTCGCACCACAAGTTACCTGTCCCTGTTGCCCCATGAACAATACAGCGCCGGCCTGATTCGTTCCCTGCTCAACGAGACCGGGGTGACGATAACGGGCAACGACACCGTGGGAACCACCCCGGAAGACGCCCGTCTGGTGCTGAAAACCACCTCGCCGGACCTGGTCACCATGGTCCGCGACATCAATAAGTGGAGCAGCAACGTGATGGCTCGCCAGATGTTGCTGACGATCGGCGCTGAAAACAGACTGGATGACGAAGAGGATGACCGCGTTGCGGGCATTCGTGTGATTTACGACTGGCTTGAGAAGAAAGGCATCAATACCACCGGCATGGTGATCGACAATGGCGCCGGCCTCAGCCGCCATGGCCGGATCACAGCACGCCAGGGCGCGGAACTGCTGCAACACGCCTGGAACAGCCCGTTTGCCGCCGACCTGATGGCCTCCATGCCGATCATCGCCATGGACGGTACCATGGCCCGCCGGCTTCGTAACACCGGCATGGACGGCAGCGGCCGCATCAAGACCGGTTACCTGGAGAACGTCCGCTCCATCGCCGGCTTCACCCGGGATGAGCACAACACGACCTGGGCCGTTGTCGGAATGGTCAACAACGATCCTGCCTGGAATGGCCAGGCTGTCCTGGATCGCGTTCTCTATTCCCTGCACTACCGGCCGCCGACGGGCACCGCCATTTCGCGGGCCGATTCCGGTTCTTCATCAAAAACTACGATTCAATAAAAAAGCCCCGGATATTCCGGGGCTTTTCCCTTCACATTACACTTTTCTACTATATTTCCCCGACAAAATCGTCGAACAAAATCAATCCGAGTTCGGTCAGCGCAGGCTCCCCATTAGTTGGATCCGCATCTCGCGCAACTGCGGTGTAGACTTCACCCGCGCTTAACTCAACCCCTTCGGCGGTGATTGCGGCTGTGCCCGTGCCCGTCGGCGCAATGTATACATTATAGGTGCCCTCTGCGACCGCAAGATAATCTGTCACTGCCTTAAACGGTACGTCTGACAGAGCCGGTGCTGAGTTACCAATGCCGTCCTGAGTGCCGGGTACCAGGTAGATATCGACATTGCCGGCAGCGGTCGACGCATGAATGAGACGCAGGGATGCCTGGGTAGCAATGCTGCGCACCTGGTCCTCCACGACCAGCGCTTCAATGTTTTCCAACTGCCCTACCGCCAGCGCTGTGTAACCTTGGCCATTAACAAGTGTTGGACTCTCATCGATTACGACAAGACCACCATCAAGACCCGTTCCGGCGGCCGCAACCTGTATGCGACGCTCCCCGGCCGGCAATGCAGCGTAACCATCCAGAACGGCTTCTGGAGCAACACTGCCAAACGGTATGTCAGCTAACGCCGTCGCCTGTCCATCAACGAACACATCGACATTCGGCGCATTGGATGAGGCGTGAACCACACGTACACCAGCATTCTGGTCTTGAGAGTAAATTTCGGAAACATCACCGCCGTTCAGCACAATAAGACTGATCGGGCCGGCATCACCGTTTGCACCGGTATTATCCACCGCACCGATAAGCAAGTCTGCGCCCGCGGGCAGTGGCACGGTGCCGCTGTCATAGACCACCGTGTCAGCCCCCGACGGGGTCACCCGAATCTGATAATCACCCGCTGGCACCTCAAGTGGTCCCACACTCTCTTTGAAGGCGAACGTAAAGGTGGCTTCGGCAGGCAGGTCGGCCCCCGCCGCCGTCACGTAGACATCCACGGGACCAGCCGCTGCCGCTTGGGCATCGGGCGACAAGTGGGCCACGCGAAGTCTTACCGAGTCGGCAGACTCCCGGTTGCCATCATCTTCCAGGATGAGTGGCTCAATGGTCTGATCGCCCACTTTTCCGACCGCGATAACATCGTAGCTGGTATCAAAACGAAGGGCGGCGTCCGCCTCAATGACCGTTGCGGTGTCTCCTCCGGGAAGAACACCGTCGACCGCGATCGAGGCATTACCGGCCCTCGGGGTCAGAACCGCCGCCTGTTTGAAATCAGCGCCAGCTACCACCGTATCGTCATTCAGCCGTACGTTAACGGCGGGTGCGTCGGACGAAGCGTGCACCACTCGAACACTGGTGTTTGTCGGGTCGTCGTCGTCATCAAAACAACCGGTGAGCAGAACGCTCCCGGCTACCACCAACGGCAAGGCAAGTCTTGTATTCATTGTCCTGTTCCTCGATTGCTGAGGTTGGTTACCAAGGTTAAGTGGTTCGAACCTGCACGCATTCATTCCGTGAATCGTGCTACCAGCAAACTACGAGGGACCCCAAAAAACGGATTAACACCATTTTACATTTGAGCGAACGGGTGTACCGGCTTAATCAGGACTCAAAACGGCGCAATGTGACGTCGGTCAACCGGCCCGCCAGCGGCGCAATAAACGTAACCAGAGGGAAGGCAACTCCCCAGGCAACCAGCCCGGCAGCGGCCCAACGGTTCGGGAAGCCGGCGTCAATGCCGGTATTGATCAACGTGATCACGCCAGACATCAGGAAAGACATAATTCCAGACATGTAGGCTCCAAACACCAGTTGCCTTACACGCGCTGGCTTTATCCTGCTCATACCACCTCCTGCGGGGATCTTGCGGATTTCGTACGCCCCATCCGATCACGACGAAATGTCGTACACTGATGTGATGAAAGATACGCATATTAGTAAGCTTGCGATCTTTTTGCGATGCCCCATTTGTCGCAGTGGGAAGACTATGAACTGCCCAAACGTGTTTTCATCCGGCAGCCTTCGCTGGCTCGCCATAGCCTGTGCCAGCCTCGTGATCGTTTCAGGCTGCAGTTCCACTCGCACGGCCTACCGCTATGCGGACTGGGGGATTGTCTGGTGGGTTGAGGATTACGTCACTCTGACCGATGCCCAGTCAGCACAACTCAATCTCGGTATCGATCAGCTACGGCAGTGGCATTGCTCACAGGAACTCCCCCGATACGGACGCTGGCTCGACTCTCTGGAAGCCGACGTTCGGCAGCGAAACCTGGACCCGGACACCATTGCCTACCATCAGGAACAGCTCTTCGGCTTCTTCCCGCCGCTTCTGGAACAGGCCACGCCCATCGCCACCGATCTGCTGGCCAGCCTGAGCGACGCGCAGGTTCGGGAGTTGGCCGCAAACATGGCGGAAAGTCAGCGCGAACGGGAAGAAGAGTATCTCGCTGACAGCCAGAAAGAGACCGCTCTGGCCCGGGCCGAACGCACTGAGGAGCGCGTTGAGCGATGGCTTGGTGACCTGAACGGGCAGCAGAAGAGCATTGTCGCCGCCTGGTCGGAACAGCGGGGACGGCAGACGGAAATCTGGCTTGAAGGTCGGCGGAGATGGCAACAGGCCTTGCTCGAGGCACTTGAGCGGCGTGATCAACCCGGTTTTGCGACGGAGGTCGGGCGACTGATCACCGACTCCGAGGACATCCGGGGCGAAGAGTACCAGGCCATGATGGTGGACAGTCGGGCCGCCATGAAGACCCTGATACACGATTTGATCGACGCTGGCAGCCCAACCCACCTGGCCCATCTTCGCGGGCAGGCGGTTGAGCTGAGCGGCGACTTCGAGGCCCTGACCTGTGCACCCGGCACCGACGTCGCGAGTGGCGTTGCGGATTAAACCGTGAGGTAACCACCGTCGGCGTTGATGCAGGCACCGGTGGTGTAGCTGGAGGCTCCGGACACCAGGTACAGCACCGTACCGGCCATTTCATCGGGATCGGCCACTCGCTTCATGGGAATGTGCGCCATAGCCTGCTTCTTGATTGCCTCGTTGGTGGTCAGCGCGCTGGCAAACTTGGTGTCGGTGAGGCCCGGCAACAGCGCGTTTACGCGAATGTTCTGCTGGCCCAGCTCCATGGCAAAGGATTTGGTCATGGAGATAACCGCCGCCTTGGTGATGGAATAGATGCCCTGGAAGTGGCCAGGATTAACGCCGTTCACCGAGGCAACGTTCACGATGGCACCGCCTCCGGCCTTCTTCATCATCTGGGCGCCACGGGCGCACATAAAGAAATAGCCCCGAATGTTCACATCCACCGTCTTGTTGAAGGCGCCAAGATCCGTCTCTTCAACCGGCCCGAAGTAGGGATTCGAGGCCGCATTGTTCACCAGGATGTCGAGTTTCCCGTGCGCCTTCTCGATGTGTGCCCAGATTCCGTCAATCTGATCCATGTCGCCAATGTGACAGGCGTGCGCTTCCGCGCTGCCGCCGGCTTCACGAATGCTGCTGGCGACCGCCTCGCAGCCGTCGATTTTACGGCTGCTGACAATCACGTGAGCGCCGTAATTCGCCAGCGTGCGGGCAATGCTCTCGCCGATGCCCCGGCTGGCGCCGGTGATCAGGGCAACCTTGCCGGTCAGATCAAACAGGTCTGTATTACTCATTCACTCACCTCAAACGTTATCGGAAGGTCACCAGGGCGGGATCTTCCGCTTCCAGGTGACTGTAGTTGTTAAACACGGACAGGCTGCGGCGGGGCCCTGAGTAGAGCACACGGCTGACACTGGTGTTGGCGATGACCTCGTTGAGCGCCAGGGCTCGCGGGTCGTCGAGTCCCAGCAGGTGCTGACAGATCACCGAGATCGGGCCGCCCGAGGTGGCCACCAGAACGTCACCGCCATCGGCGAACTCGATCATGTCATCAAAAGCTTGCAGCACCCTGGCCTTGAAGGCCGGCCAGGTCTCGTCGTACTCATGATCGTGTTCCCCCGAGGCCCAGCGGCGCACAGCCTGAACAAAGGCCTCCTGGAACGCCCGGGCCGGTTTCGGGAAGGCCTGAAGATCCCTGGCCATCACCGCGCGATCGCTCCACGCCGGACGGAAACGCGTGACCACCTCGTTGTGGTCAAACTCGTTAAACCCGGGAACCACCTGCATATCCGGCAGCGCGCTGCCAAAACCGGTTGCGATGGCCTCGACGGTCTCACGGTGCCGCTCGAGGTCGCCACCGAATATGGCATCGGGCGCCACCTTGCCGGCCAACCAGCGCCCCAGGGCGCGCCCCTGCTCCCAGCCGGTCTTCGACAGCTGGTCGTAGTTGGCCTTGCCGAAGCTGGCCTGTCCATGACGGATCAGGTAAACGGTGGCCATTACAGTGAACTCTCGGCGATCAGCCGCTGGCAGCGTTTCTCCAGGTAGTTGGCGGCGTGGCCAAAGGCGGCAAACCGTTTGTCCTTGGTCTGGCCGTGGTAGAAACGGTAATAGATCTGCTGAATGATGACCGCCAACCGGAACAGTCCATAGATTTCATAGAAGTCGAAGTTATCAACCCGGAAGCCCGACTTCTCCATGTAGTACTCCACCACTTCCTGACGGCTCAGCATGCCCGGCCGGTGCGTTGGCTGGCGGCGCAGCATCTGGAAAGGCCCTTCGTCATCGGCCTCGATCCAGTAGGCCAGGCTGTTGCCGAGGTCCATCAGGGGGTCGCCGATGGTCGCCATTTCCCAGTCCAGCACGCCGATCACTTCAAACGGGTTGTCCGGATTCAGCACCACATTGTCGAAGCGAAAATCGTTATGGATGACCACCTGGGCTATATCGTCAGGCATCTTCTCGTTGAGCCACGACATGACCGCCTCGAAATCACCGACATCCTCGGTGCGGGCCTTGCGGAAGCGATCACTCCAACCACCGATCTGGCGCTGCACGTACCCCTCGCCCTTGCCGAGCTTGTCGAGGCCTGCGGCCCTGGCATCCACCCGGTGCAGGTCCACCAGCTTGTCGACCACGTTCAGGCACAGCTTCCGCGTGTCGGCTTCGCTCAGGTCGAAGTCTTTCGGGAAATCCTCGCGCAGGATGATGCCCTTCAGGCGTTCCATCACGTAGAAATCGCACCCCAGAACCTCGTGGTCATCGCAAATGGCGATGATGTTCGGAACATAGGGATAGACGGGTTTCAATGCCCGCATTACCTTGGCTTCACGGAGCATATCGTGAGCCGACTTGGCGATCTTGCCGAAGGGGGGACGGCGGAGCACAAACGAGCGATCGCCATAGTCCACCTGATAGGTCAGGTTGGAGGCACCGCCCGGGTACTGGCGGATCTCCGGGGCACCATCCAGCTCGGGCATGGCCTGCTTCATGAACCGGTCCACGGCCGCAACATCCAGCTCCTCGCCTTCGCGAACATCCATTGCCTGATCAATCTGGGTCATTCAGGGCTCTCCTCTTCTTGTGTCCAACCGGAAGGCTCAGGCCTTGCCGCCCATCTTGCTCATCCAACGTTTGCTCTCCTGGTGCATCAACCAGTCAAACGCCTTGGGCGCGTGTCGTTTGAGCATCCACATACGGCGTTCACGGGCGTGGGGCAGCACCCAGAAGCTCTTTTCCTTCACCGATCGGACGATGTCCTCGGCCACATCTTCGGCGGTGATATTGGACCGCTTCATCAGCTTGTTCACATTCTGCTGAATGCCTGGCAGATCCGACCGCATGCTGCTGGCCAGGTTGGTCTGGAAAAACGCCGGGCACACGCAGCTCACGTGAATGCCGGCATCCCGCAGCTCCTGACTCAGGGTCTCGGACAACGCAATCACGCCCGCCTTGGAGACATTGTAGCTATCCATCAGCGGTGCCAGCATCAGACCGGCCATGGAGGCCACATTCACGAACGCGCCGGAGCCCTGCTTCTTGAACTGCGGCGTGAACGCCTTGCAGCCACGCACAACACCCAACACGTTGATATCGAGAATCCACTCCCAGTCCGCCATGGTGGTGTCTTCAATGGAGCCCGCCGACGCCACGCCAGCGTTGTTCACCACCACGTCCACTCCACCCCATTTGGCGGTCAGATCGTCGCAGATTTTCTCCAGATCGGTCAGCCGGCGAACATCGCACTCCACGAAGTAGCCCTCGCCGCCGGCGCTGTTGATCTCCTGCTCGACGCTGGCGCCCTGCTCCGGGTTGATGTCACCTATACAGACTTTTGCGCCCTCTTTGGCGTAACGCAGTGCAATCGCACGGCCGAGTCCACTCGCGCCGCCGGTGATGAATACTCTTTGAGTCATAATAGTTTTCCGTCACGTGTCATAAACAACCGAAGCCAGCACCGAAGAATGCAGCCGGCTCCCACTCCGCAAACTCAGGCAGACCGATTCTTATACTTGGCCAACTCAAGCCGAGCCACCATCGCCCGATGCACCTCGTCCGGACCATCCGCCAGCCGCAATACCCGAGCATAGGCAAACAACTGGGTCAGCGGGAAGTCATCATCGCTGACACCGGCCCCGCCATGAATCTGAATGGCCTGATCAACAATGGTCTGGAGCATGGACGGAATGACCGCCTTGATCATGGAAACCTCTTGCAAGGCGCCACCGATGCCCTTGGTATCCAGCGCCCAGGCACATTTCAGGGTCAGTAGGCGGGCCTGTTCAATGGCCATACGGGCGTTGGCGATGATGTCCGGGTTGCCGCCAAGCTTCGCAATGGGACGACCAAAAGCCTCACGCGTCGTCGCCCGCTTGATCAGCAGTTCCAGGGTACGTTCCGCTGCGCCGATGGCACGCATGCAATGGTGTACTCGGCCCGGCCCCAAACGACCCTGGGCAATTTCAAACCCGCGCCCCGGCCCCGCAATAAACGCGGTCTTGGGAAGGCGTACGTTTTCGAACACCACCTCGCCGTGACCGTAGGGTTCGTCGTACTCACCGAACACCGGGAGCATTCGCTCGATTCGAACACCCGGGGTATCCAGCGGCACCAACACCATGGAATGACGGCGGTGCTTCTGCGCCTCCGGATCGGTCAGCCCCATGAAAATGGCGACCTTGCAATCCGGGTGCCCGATGCCGGTGCTCCACCACTTGCGGCCATTCAGGACCACTTCGTCGCCGTCGACGACCGCGGTTGCTTCCATGTTGGTGGCATCGGAGGACGCCACGCCCGGCTCGGTCATGCAGAAGGCCGAGCGGATCTCGCCACTCATCAACCGCGGCAACCATTCCGCTTTCTGCGCTTCGGAGCCGTAGTGGATGAGGACTTCCATGTTGCCGGTGTCCGGCGCATTGCAGTTGAAGATCTCCGGAGCAATGAAGCTGCGCCCGGTTTCCTCGGCAATCAGGGCATAGTCGGAATTCAGCAGACCACAGCCATGTTTCTCATCCGGGAAGAACATGTTCCACAGACCCTGCGCTTTGGCCTTCTCCTTCAGCTCTTTGATGATGGGCAACACCACCCAGCGATTCTCCTGCGACGCCAGCTCTTTATGGTACTGCGCCTCAATGGGAAAGATTTCCTCTGCCATGAACGCCTTCACCCGCTTGAGGTAATCCTGCCCCCTCTCGGAAATACTAAAATCCATCGCCGTATCCTCGCTGAATTGATCACAATGATGCCAGTCTAGGGGCGGCCCAACTATTACGCGACTGAATTATTCTTATCGTTTATCATTAGCCGAACTTATTCACTGACCCGGACCTTCAACATGGCCCTGAATCGCCTGGATCTGAATCTCCTGCACGTTTTCGACACCATATACCGGGAGGGCAGCCTGACCCGTGCGGCGCGAGCCCTGCATCTGACTCAGCCGGCGGTCAGCCATTCCCTGTCCCGGCTTCGCGATCATTTTGACGATCCCCTGTTCACCCGCCAGGGCAACCAGATGGTGCCGACGCCGCTGGCCCGGCGTTTCCTGGAATCCATGCGCCCCGGGCTTACCCAGATCCAGAGTGCCGTCAACCAGTTCCACGCTTTTGATCCGGCCAATCAGAGAAAGACCTACTCACTGGGGTTGCGGGATATCCTCGAATCCACCTTTCTGCCCCAACTGATGAAGCGGCTGGATCCCTACCCCAATCTCGAGATTTTCAGCCAGCGCATTGCTCGACGGGACATGGAAACCCAACTGGCGGCGGGCAAGCTGGATTTTGCCGTGGACGTACTGTTACCGATCAGCAACCAGACGTCCCACGAATTGCTCCGGCGGGATCGACTGGTCGTGCTGGCGAGAAGCGGGCACCCATTGGCGGAGGGTGGCCTGTCGATGGAGGATTATCTGAGTGCCCGACACGTTCTGGTGTCGTCACGGACGGAGGGACCGGGCATTGAGGATTTCGAACTCTCCCGGCTCGGAGTTCAGCGCAGCATCCGGCTTCGTTGCCAGCACTACTACGCGGCTTGCCGCGTTGTGGAAAAAACCGATTTGCTGGTGACCATGCCAGAGGCCTATGCCCGCATCATTGCCCAGCGAGCGGACATTACGATCATGGATCCGCCGGCGGACCTGCCGTCGATCGACGTCCATCTGTACTGGCACAAGGCCTATGAACGGGAACCGGCACTGATCTGGTTCCGGGAGCAGTTGCGGGCTATCAGCTGAAGTCAGGTCTAATAGGCGCCTACCGCCATCAGGAATCCAAAGAAACCGATGGCCGTGATACCAAGGGCAGCCACCACAATACCAAAGCCCCACCAGATGGCAGCCCCATCGGACACATTGACGTCATGCCCGCGCAGCGTGCGATAGAAAGCCCACGGCCCGAGCACGAACGCGCCCACCACCGCGAAAATAAGGCCGATGCTGATGCCTGCAAACGTCCAGGTTGCCAGGACCATGGCACGATCAGACACCTGGTCCTTGACGCCATGGTGCTCAAGAAACTTCTTGCAGAAGAACCACAACAGCGCAAACAGGGCGGCGACAAAAATCAGCCCGCCAACAAACGTAATTATTCGATAGAGCAAAGGAGTATCCTGTTAATTGATGGCAGCCTCATGCCGGGAAGACGGGCTCCGGCAGACATTCAAACCCGGGTTTGGCAAAAAGAAAACCCTGAAACAAATGAATTCCCTGCGAGTGCAGCCAGGAATACTCGTCCACGGTCTCCACACCTTCCGCTACGATTCGCCCTCCCAATTGCTTCATCATGATGATGATGCCAGAGACCACGGCCTGCTTGTTGGGCTCACGGTGAATATTCCTTACCAGCCCCATGTCCAGTTTCAGCAGGTCCGGCGGGCTCGCCATCATAATGTCATACCGTGAATAGCCTGCGCCGAAATCGTCTATGGCGGTACTGAACCCCATTTCCTGGTACGCCGCGATGATGGAGGCCAAGTGTTCAACCGACGTCAGCTTTTCATTCTCCGTCAGTTCAAAAATGATCTTCCTGGTGTCGAAACCGTAGGTTTTGGCGGCCGCCAGGGTGGTACGGATGCAGTACTCCGCCCGATAAACCGCGTTGGGCAGGAAATTGATACTCAGCATTGCGTCCATGCCCAACCGCGACGCAAGTTTTACCGCTTTTACCCGGCACACCTGATCAAAGGAGTATTGATTCTTTTCATTCACCTTCGAAAGGACACTCCCTGCCCCCTCACCATTGCGGCCCCGCACCAGGGCTTCGTAGGCAAATACCGTTCGGCTGACGACATCGACAATTGGCTGAAAGGCGAACGTGAGGGAGAAATCAAGCCCCTCGCCGCACGCACATTGATCACAATGTGACTCATCGAAAAGTACGGCTGGCTGGTTCACTGCTGCTCCTGAACATCACGTTGGACTACTCACTACCCCGAATCAGGATCGAGACTCTCGTCACTATAGCTTTAGCCCCCTTAGTGACACAACGATCGGACGCTATTCCCTTGATTCGCGGTGGCATCCCCCCGGGAGACGGCTAAACTTGGGGACTGGTGCACCTACGAGCCAATTCAATAAAGGAGTCTCCCGAATGGCCCAAACTACCCGCATCGCAGTCACCCCCGGCGACGGCATTGGACCGGAAGTGGTTGGCGAAGCCGTACGCTGCCTGGAAACCCTTCGCGCCAAGCACGGCCTGGCCGTGGAGTGGACCCGATTTCCCTGGCCGTCCCACGCCTGGCATGAGGAACACGGTGTCTCCATGCCGGAAGACGCCCTGACGCAGTTACAGGCTTACGATGCGATTCTTCTGGGTGCCCTGGGAGACCCGGGGCCGATCGACGACCCGGACCGGTACCTGCTACCCGACAGCATCTCCCTCGCGCCCCTGCTGGATATGCGCAAAGGTTTTGACCAGTGGGTGTGCGAACGCCCTGCCCGCCTGCTGCCGGGCGCACGCCAGTACCTTGCCGATGAGCGGGCCAAGGACATCGACATGCTGGTGATTCGCGAAAATTCCGAGGGAGAGTACGTGAGTCAGGGCGGACGCCTGCGAAAAGGCACCGCCGACGAAGTCGCCACCCAAATGGAAGTGTTCACCCGCAAGGCAACCGACCGAATCATCCGCTACGGCTTTGAACAGGCTCGCCTGCGCGCCGCTGAGCGGGTAAAAGAGGGCCGGACACGAAGCTTCCGTACCCTGAACGGCCGGACCTGTGAGAGCCAGGTTTGCCTGGTGACCAAACGCAATGCGCTTCGCTATTGGGGTGATATGTACACCGAAGCGTTTGAGGAAATCAGTCAGGAGTATTCGGACGTGGCCACCCACCACGAACTGGTGGACGCGGCCTGCATGAAGTTCGTGCAAAGCCCCTGGGCCTTCGATGTCGTGGTGGCCAGCAACCTGCAGGGCGACATCCTGACCGATCTGGCCGCGGTGCTGTCCGGAGGCATGGGGGTTGCCCCGTCCTGCAACCTGAACCCGACCGACCCGCACATGCCATCGATGTTCGAACCGACCCACGGCAGCGCACCGGACATTGCCGGCCAGGGCCTCGCCGATCCGACTGCCATGCTCTTTACAACCGCACGCATGCTGGACTGGCTGGGACGTAAAGACCCGACGCTCGCGGCCGCCGGCAAGGAGTTGTTCGATGCAGTTGCGGCGGATCTGGCCGAAAATGCCGGAACCCAGCGCGGCACTCACGAGATTGGAACGGCCATCTGCAAGCGATTGACTGCCTGACGCAGCCCACCCAGTGGCGCGCGCCTGGTAACAGTGCGCGCCACTGCCTCCGGGAACCTGCGGTGATTGAGGACTTACTCGTCCGCCATGACGAATTCGAGTCGGCCCGGCGCCACGCGCACATCCACCGGCATCGCGCCGAACATGCGCTGGGCAAAATCGGTTTCATCCAGACGGTACACCGGCATGGTTTCCAGCATTTGGGCCACCGCCCGCATCACGGTATCCGTGACGGGCTTCAGGTCGCCCTTGAAATAGGGAGACTCAATACTGCTGTCAAGTAACCGCAGCCGCCGGATGAAGATGGCCTTTTCCGTGCTGTCGTAGATCGGCGACCCCTCCACTTTCAGGGCGATATCGACCGGCAACCTGGCCAGCAGGGCATTGACCGCTATCTGGCCTTTGACGTCGATGACGGCAACATCCCGGCCGTCGGGCCCCAGGGTAATATTCGCGTCATTAAGGCTCAGGCTGAGCGGTGAACCACTCTGCAATTGCTGGCGATCAAAATCACTCACCACATCCTGAAGGTGGCGTTCCAACTCACCCTCGGAAATGGAGTACGGCGAGAAACTGGCGCAGCCACTGGTTACTCCAACGATCATGAAAACCAGCGCCCACAGGCCGGTCTTGGGTAATCTAAGCATTGGCTTATCTCCGTGAAGTCGGCTTATATCCTGCGGCAGGGTCGCATCCGGGGCAAGATGGGCAGATTAAGGATTGGTCAGGATAGCGCCGGGCCGCCTATTCGTTCTCGGCCCGGGCATCCACGTGCGGGGTGAGGTCGTCGTCAAAGGTCACGTGGATCAGAATGGGTCGACAGCAGACCTGGCAGTCCTCAACGTACTCCTGCTCCGGCACCGACGGGTCGACGCTGACATCCAGCGTCTCCCAGCAGTAGGGGCATTGTATGAGGACCGATTCCAGAGCTGACATGACCTCACCTCAGAACTGCTGCTTCGCCATCCAGGGAATGATGCGGTCGAACGCTTGCTCGAGTTTCTCGCAGGTAGTCGAGAAACTGATTCGAACGGCGTTGGTGGATTCCTCACCGAAGGCGTCGCCCGGCACCACACAAACCCCGGTTTCCTTGAGCATTCGCAATGCCAGGTCCGAACCGTCCACATGAGGCGGCAGAGCCGGAAAGGCGAAGAAGGCACCGCCGGGCTTGTAGCCAGTCATGTGCGGCGTCTGCTCGATCAATTCCACCGTTTTGTCGCGACGCTCGCGGTAGATATTCACCATGTCCTGGACACACTGCTGATCACCGGTAAGTGCGGCCACGCCAGCGAACTGGGACGGCGTGTTCGCCACGGACGTGGTGAACATGTGGTAGCGCCGCAGGGACTTGATTGCCGCCTGGCTCGAAATCACCCAGCCAACCCTCAGGCCAGCCATGCTGTAGGTCTTCGAGAAACTGCTGATGCACATGATGTTGTCCAGATCCATCGAGCAGTTGAGGACACTGGCAAAATCATCGTCATCGAAAATCAGGTGATCATAGACCTCGTCCGCGTAAACCTGGATGCCTCGATAGGCGCACTCCTCCAGAATGGTTTCCACGGTACTGCGTGGGTAGACCGCCCCGGTCGGGTTATTGGGGTTGTTGAGAATCAGCGCAAAGGTGCGTGGGCCCATAGCCCGGATGACTTCGTCTGGATCAAGCTGGTGGTCGTTTTCTGCCCGGGTTGGCACGAACTTGACCTCGCCGCCATTCATCCGGATCAGCGGGGCGTAGAGCAGGAACGATGGGTCAGTCACGATGAACTGACGCCCGGGCGCCGACGTTGCCGAAATGGCCAGGTACATGGCCTCGGTTGCGCCACTGGTGATCAGGATGTTGTCCCGCGTCAGCTTCCGGTTGTAGCGCTTGCCGTAATAATCCCTGAGCGCTACCAGCAACTCGGGAAGCCCGGCATCCATGGTGTACCCGGTTTGCCCGGCATTCAGTGCGTCGATATAGGCATCAATAACGTGCTTGGGCGTCGGCAGGTCCGGCTGACCGATGGAAAGATGAATGACATCTTTCATGGTGGCCGCCATATTCACCATGCGACGAATGCCCGGCACCGGAATCGCCTGCATGGCAGGGTTCCAACTGGCCTTGTTTTTCCGGTACTTCACTTTACGCGGTCTGGACTGGCCGGTTTCGTGATTGGCGGCTTCTGCCATAAACACCTCCTGCAAACGGGGCAAAAAAACCTACCCCTGCAGGTTAGCCAGTAACACCGGGCCACACAAGGCAAAAACCGAGAAAGATTCAGTACGAAAAACCCCCACCAATACCACCGTCCCGAAACCTCACAGGGAACGGCAAGTTGACCGCATTGCACCGGCATACCAGACTGTCGTGAGGCCCACACAGACGATCGTCAGTCAGATCTACAGGCGGAGGTTCAATGACACAGCCAAGCAAGCCCGTTGTAACCATTCTCACTGCTCCGGGGGAGGCAGAGCCGCCGGGAATGGATGCTCTCAGGACACGCGCGGAAGTACGGTTCGCGTGTGACGAACAGACACTGAGGGACACCCTGCCCGGCACCGACATCATGATGGTGACCGACTTTCGGACCGAAGCTCTGGAAGCCGCCTGGCCATCGGCGGACAAATTGCAATGGATTCACGCCACCAGCGCCGGCGTCGATGCCCTGATGTTCCCCGCACTGATCAAGAGCGATGTGGTGGTAACCAACGCACGCGGCATTTTTGACCGCACGATTGCCGAGTATGTGCTGTGCACCATCCTGATGTTCGCCAAGGATTTCCCGGGGTCGATCCGGCTCCAGTTGAAACATCAGTGGAAACACCGGGACACCGAAAGGGCCGAAGGCAAGCAGGTGCTGGTGGTCGGCGCTGGCTCCATCGGTCGCCAGATCGGCCGGCTGGTTGCCGCCGCCGGCCTGAAACCCCATGGCGTTGCGCGTACGCCCCGTCATGATGACCCGGACTTCGTGAAAGTCCACGGCAACGACGAGCTGTTCGAGCAGTTGGGGCACGCCGACTTTGTCGTCATTGCTGCACCGCTGACACCGCAAACCGAAGGCCTGTTTGATGAGAAGGCGTTCAAGGCCATGAAGACAACGGCACGCCTGATCAACATCGGCCGCGGCCCGATTGTGAAAACCGACGATCTCGTCGCCGCGCTCCGGAATGGCGACATTGCCGGCGCCGGCCTTGATGTCTTCGAGGAAGAGCCCCTGCCGGAAAACCACCCGCTCTGGGATATGGAAAATGTCACCATGACCGCCCACATGGCGGGTGACTTCATTGGGTGGAAACGCGCCCTCACCGACCAGTTTCTCGAGAACTTTGATCGCTGGCACAAGGGCGACGACCTGTTCAACTTCGTGGACAAGGAACTCGGCTACGCCGGCAGCAAGTAACACCGGGCCGAAAAAAAGGCGGGCCAGGAGCCCGCCTCTTTTTTCTAAGCTGCCGATCTACCGGTTGCTCGCCGCGTACTGTTGCTGCAACGGCAGCAGATCGAACACCCGCTCGGGATTGTTCGGGTCGACCAGCTCCGTGGGGGAGCGATAAACCCGCGGCGTGCTATATAGCAACTTCAGGGCCGTGGAATGCGGCATTGCCATGTAACGCTCACCATGGTGCTGCTCCAGCCATGCCCGTACCCGGGGCGCCTTGTTGGACGACATCTTCGGGAAGAAGTGATGCTCCACGTGGTGACTGAACCGGAAGTGCAGCCGATCCAGTATCGGGTGGCTGCGCAGGCTCATGGAATTATCCAGCGGATTGTTGGTCGCCGTCTGGGGCCGAAGGAAATGATTGGTCAGGATGTAGCCCTGTCCCAGCGCATTCGCCACCATGAACGGTACCAGAACGGTAAAGACCGCCAGTGGGCCGGACACTACCCCGAGCACCAGCCAGGCCGCCACACAGAACAAGGATTGCCGGATGGCCTTGCGGCGATCGAACCCCCGAAACTGTTTTCGCTTTCTGGCCTGAAACCACAACACCAACTGGGCGTGGAAGGTGAATGAGTAGGTCAGGAACAGGTAGCTGTACCAGGTGCCCGATCCCGGCGCCAGGCGGGTGAACTTCTTCTGCTTCGGGTCTGTCCGGTACCGGCGCATTGCGCCAAAACTGTCCGGGTCGGCATCGCCGGCATTGGTATTGCCGTGGTGAACCACGTTGTGCCACTTGCGCCAGAACTCCGGCGGCACCACAAACGGACCAAACCCGAGCCAGCCAAAGACATTCTGCCAGCGCCGGCTCATGCCCAGCGCACCGTGCAACACCTCGTGCGCCAGCAGCGCCTGACAACCAATGCTATGGCCTACCAACAGCCCCAGCGCCAGGTTTCCATACCAGGGCAGACCCGCCAGCAGAATGGTGGCAAGGCCGCCCCAGATGAGGATCTGTAACGGCAGGAACCAGATCACCCGCCAGGTCTGCGGCTTGAAGGTATCCGGTGGCAATTCCTTCTTCATCCTGTCCCTGAGCTCCCGCTCATCGGGCCTTCCAAACACGGCGTCACCCACGGTGTCGGGTTTCACGGCTGCGTTCATTTGTCACCTTCGCTTTCCTGGGAAATAAGCTCGCCCATGTCGCAATCTACTTTTGAGAGTACATGTGTTAGCCGAATTTACCCAATTAAAAACCTAAAGACAATGGCATTTCTATGATTTTTCGATGACAGAACAAACCTAAGCGTACACATGTACCGAATAATAACTGACACAAGTGCACGACGGAGAGATCGGGAGCGCAAAAAAAACGGGAGCCCGAAGGCTCCCGTTTTTCATTGACCCTGCAGGTCTGGCGATCAGCTTCCTGACAGGGACTGATCCGACGGATCAATCTCCATCTGCTGAATCGCAATGACCGCCTGGGTGCGATTTCTAACGCCAAGCTTTCGGAACACGGCCGTGATATGCGCCTTGATGGTGGCCTCCGACACGTCCAGATCGTAGGCGATCTGCTTGTTCAGGAGACCTTCGGCCAACATACCCAGCACCCGGAACTGCTGCGGCGTCAATGAGGCCAGCTTTTCCGAGAAATCGGTGGCGTCCGAATGCATTCGCTCAATCTTGTCGGCCACACCATCGGGCAACCAGACATCCCCTTCCAGGACCGCCTGGATCGCCTCGGTGATGGTGGGCAGCGGCGCAGACTTCGGGATGAAGCCGGACGCCCCGTAGTCGATTGAACGACGCATGACCTGCAATTCTTCCGAGCCAGACACAACCACCACGGGAAGCCCCGGATACTGCCCGCGCATGAACACGAGCCCGGAGAAGCCGTGGGCACCCGGCATGTTCAGGTCCAGAAGGACCAGATCCGCGTCCGGGTGCGACTCTACCGCCGCCTGCAGCGCCTTGATGCTGTCGACTTCGACCGTCTCGGCATCGGGCACCGCCTGACTGACCGCCTGCTTCAATGCTGCACGAAACAGCGGGTGATCATCGGCGACGATAATTGTTTGTGCCATTCAACAGTTTCCTCACAGGTTGACGTTGGGTACTGAGATCTTACTTGAATTCACGACTGCTGATCAGCTCATCAACCACACCCGGATCTGCAAGCGTGGACGTATCGCCCAGCTGATCGTGTTCGTTGGCCGCAATCTTACGCAAAATCCGGCGCATAATCTTGCCCGAACGCGTTTTTGGCAGTCCCGGTGCCCACTGGATCACATCCGGCGAGGCAATCGGTCCGATCTCCTTGCGCACCCACTGTACCAGCTCTTTCTTCAGGTCGTCAGACGGCTCTTCACCCTGCACCAGGGTCACGTAAACATAAATGCCCTGGCCCTTGATGTCGTGGGGATAACCGACAACCGCCGCTTCGGCAACCTTGTCGTGGGCAACCAGCGCGCTCTCGACCTCGGCGGTGCCAAGGCGGTGACCGGAGACGTTCAGAACGTCATCGACACGACCGGTAATCCAGTAGTACCCGTCTTCATCACGGCGGGCGCCGTCACCCGTGAAGTAACGCCCCTTGTAGGTACTGAAGTAGGTCTGTTTGAAGCGCTCGTGATCGCCATAGATGGTGCGCATCTGACCGGGCCAGCTGTCCAGGATAACGAGGTTACCCTCGGTTTTGCCTTCCAGGATGTTGCCATCGTTATCAACCAGCGCCGGTTTGACACCGAAGAACGGCACCGTGGCGGAGCCCGGCTTGAGATCAATCGCACCCGGCAACGGGGAAATCAGGATGCCGCCGGTTTCGGTCTGCCACCAGGTGTCCACGATTGGACACTTGCTGTTACCGATGACCCGGTGATACCACTCCCAGGCCTCCGGGTTGATGGGCTCGCCCACCGAACCGAGCAGCCTCAGGCTGTCTCGGGTAGTGCCATCCATGCAAGAGGCACCTTCCGCCATCAGGGCGCGGATCGCGGTCGGGGCGGTGTAGAGAATATTGACCTTATGCTTGTCGACCACCTGCCCCATGCGGGAGCTGTCCGGGTAGTTGGGCACGCCCTCGAACAACACAGTAATCGCGCCGTTGCACAGCGGTCCGTAAAGGATGTAGCTGTGCCCGGTCACCCAGCCGAAGTCAGCCGTGCACCAGTACACATCGCCATCGTGGTAATCGAACACGTACTCGTGGGTCATGGAGGCGTACACCATGTACCCCCCGGTGGTGTGCAGCACGCCTTTCGGGGCGCCGGTCGAGCCTGACGTGTACAGCATGAACAGGGGATCTTCGGCGTTCATCGGTTCCGGCGGGCAATCCGCGGAGGCTGACTTCATCAGATCTTCGTAGCGCTCGTCCCGGGCATCGTTCCAGGGCACATCCTTGTTACCGGTCCGGGTGACCACAACCACTTTCGAAACGCCGGCAGCGTCTTCGTTTTTCAGCGCCGCATCCACGTTTTTCTTGAGCGGGATCTTGCGGCCGCCACGAACGCCTTCATCGGCGGTGATCACAAACCGGGACTTACCATTGACGATCCGCGCACCCAGAGCCTCTGGAGAGAAACCGCCAAATACCACCGAGTGAATGGCACCAATGCGGGCGCAGGCCAGCATGGCGACGGCGGTCTCCACGATCATCGGCATGTAGATGGTAACCACATCGCCTTTCTTGACACCCAACCCCTTCAGCACGTTGGCGAACTTGCTGGTTTCCTCGTGCAGCTCCCGATAGGTCACATGGCGGGAATCGGCCGGATCGTCGCCTTCGAAAATAATGGCGGTCTGATCGCCCTTGTCGGCCAGGTGCCGATCAAGGCAGTTGGCAGACGCATTCAACTCACCGTCTTCAAACCACTTGATGGAGAGGTTGTCGTAGTCGTAGGTGGTGTTTTTTACCTTGCTGTAGGGCTTGATCCATTCCAGGCGCTTGCCGTGCTCCCCCCAGAACGCATCCGGGTCCTCGACGGACTGACGATACATGTCTTCGTATTGTTCCCGATTCAGCAAGGCCCGTTTGGCCACGTCCGGGCTTACCGGATAAACCTGTTTATCGGTCATTGTGCTCCCCCTTTAGTCAGAGTCTGTTGTCATTGTCGGTTATTGGAATACAGAACGAAGAGGCCTGTGCCGGCCTTATAAGACGGATAGCCGTAGTTCAACATGTGAGCGACTGAACAATGAATTAGACTAACGTCCTAATGTGGCTGAACTTTTAGCCGAAAACATTCGGCAATCTGCCAACAATCAATCACTAATTGCGTCTAACGAGAAGCTTTTTTAAGGATAGCCGTAAAGGGCCTGTTCGCAACTGGCCGTTCGGAAAACGGGGAACGGCGCCTCAGGTCGGGCAACGTCGGGGCAGGAACCATAAAAGGGGCCCGATCCGACTGGACCGGGCCTTGCAGGTCTGGCGATTATGGCGGCTTACGCCGCTTTCTTGCGAGCCTTCACCGAGCGCAGGCTGTAGAGCTTGCGTTCCTTGAGGGCGTAGCGGTTCAGGCCAGCCAGGTGAATCTTGCGCAGGTACACGCTCCAGTCGATCTGGCGGGCATCCACCGGAAACAGGACACGGTCGACATCGCCCATACGGGAAGACAGGGACAACAGCTCGTCGTTCCGGAAGATGTAGTTTGGTGCCGTGTAGAAACCAAAGATGGTGGCCAACGATCGGGTCGTATCCAGGTTCTTGAGGGCCTTCAGTTCACGACTGTGCCCCAGCATTTTCAGGACCCGGCCGGTAATGCTGAGCGGAACACGGACACCACCGACCACCGCATCGAACAGTTTCCGGTTGACCGCAACAAAGGGTTTGGAGGGCTGACGGTAAAACAGCTGATCGTATTCGGCGTAACTGGTTTTGGCCTCCACCATCAGATGATCGATGAATTCGCCAAGGGAGATCGGATTGGAACTGCCACTGCAACACTGGTAAATGCGCTGCCCTGCCGGCTCGGAAAGTGCCTCGGCCAGGGACAGGATGATGGCATTGGCCACCAGATCCACCGGAATGACATCAATGACGCCGGAGCGTTTGCCCGGAAACAGCGTCACTTTCTCACGGGCGTAGGCGAGGATGATGGCATCCGCGACCTTCACGCCTTCAATCCAGCCCGGCGCCGGCTCTTCCAGCGCACTCTCAATAATCGAGGGGCGTACAATCGTCAGGGAGCGGCCTGACAGGGCCTTCATCAGCAACTGTTCGCCGAGCCACTTGGTAAAGGTGTAGGTGTCGCTCCAGCCGTAGCGGTTGGCTTCCCGGATGCCCAGATCCACCAGTTTTTTCTCCAGCATCTTGCCGGAGTAACGGGAGCGGACATCGGCAATCTTGTCTTCGAGCAGGCGCACCAGCTCGTCAATCTCGTAGTAGCCCTCAGGATTCCTGGGAAGAGGCTCTCCGGCGGGTTTGATGACCGATTCGGTAACCTGCCCGGCGTTCATCCCGTTGACGTAACAGGTGGATACCTGAAGGACCGAGAGATTGCTGTTCTGGCGAGCCAGCTCGGCCACGTTGTCGAGGCAGCGGGTGTTGATGGCCAGGGCCTTGTCCAGTTCCTCGCGGAAATTCACGCTGGCAGCGGAGTTGATAATGGCGTCGATACCGTTGGCTAACTGGCGGAACTGACTGGGGGACAGGCCAAACATGGGCTCGGTCACTTCGCCGGTGACACAGTGAACCCGTTCCTCCACGAAGGTTTCGAAGGCTTCATTGTCATCATGACGCAAACGCTCGAAGACCGAAGACGTCGCGATTTCATCGAGAAAGCGGCCACGGGCGTCCGGGTGTCGTTTATTACCCCGGATCAACAGGTGAATGCCGCCAATGTCCGGAACGGCCCGGATCAGTTTTTCAAGAACAACTTTGCCCAGAAACCCGGTCGTGCCGGTAATCAGGACGTGCTTGCCTCGGAGCTGTTCGAGAACTTTCGACGACGACTCTCCGGATTTCAACTGCTGTGCTGCCATGGGTGGAACTCCTTCTCAACATTCAATTCTATAGCCGGTCGAACACCTTGCCGGCGGGGAAAAACGGGCTTGTGAATCATTCACAGAAAAGCCAGTGCATTATACGGGCCATCACCGACCGTCATGATTAATATTTGCACACTATTCGTGACAGAGCGGTGACACACAGCAAAGTTACGCCACAAAAAGTGCTAATGAAATGACGGAAAAGAGGTCAGGTTATCAGGGGAAATTCGGGGTCACTTACGGTCGTTGCCGGCCAGGGAGCGGAGCAATTGGTCCAGCGAGATTTCTGCGGGCTGCTCCCTTAACGCCCTCACCAGGCGGTCCTGCTCGCCAAAGCTGACGCGATCGTAGACAGGCTCTGAAGGCCCGGCCGTCGAGACCGGCGATGTTTCCGGGCCAAGCTCCGGGGCAATCTGGTCAGCCAGATGCCTGAGATGCGTGGCCAGATGACGCCTCTCCTCGCCGCTCAGTTTTTCCCACTCGAGTGAGCCAAGCCCGGTTTGAATAATCTCAATGGTGTCACCGTCTGGCGTGCTCCCCAGAAGTGCAAAAAGCCGGGTAAATGCCTCATAACGCAGCATGCCATTGTCCGGGGTTTGCGCCAGCGTGATCTCCAGATCCTGAACCGCATTCAGGCATCGCTCACGCGGATTCGCCGGCCCGGCCGCAGGCGCCGGCGTCGGTTTGGTTTCTGGTTGTTGGCGCGAGACCCGGTGCCAGTACGCCGCGATTCCCGCCTTTCTCGATGGCAGCTGGGAGAGGCGAACATTGAGCATGTCCGCCAGGGTGTGAAACTGACGGCAGGACGGGTCGCCAACCGGCAGTAGCGCCACCGGCTTCTGGTTGAGCACCGACTGACGCAGGGTTTCGTCTCTCCAGATACCGCCCATGTAATGGAGGGTCAGGTCGAGATGACGTCGGGCGGCCGAATCCAGGCGCTGGAACACGGACCGGGCCTGACTGGCCCCCTGGGCCATGTTGACCAGAACACTGGGAACCCGCTTGTAGCCCCGACGACGGATGACCTTGATGAGTGAGAATGCATCGGTCAGCGACGCCGGGTCCGGAGTCACGACGATACAGGCCAGTTCCGCCGCCGCGATCATATGAAGGCTCGGCGCCTGCAGCCCGGCAGCGGTGTCGATGATGACGTAGTCGTACTGGCTTTCCAGTTGGGAGAGTGCGCGCAGAATTCGCAGGCTGTCAGAGGGACTCATGTCCATGCACTCCTGAACGCCAGAAGCGCCAGGCACAATATGCAGGCCGTAGTCGGTCTTGAGCAGGGTGTCCTGCAACCGGCAGTGACCGGCAATCACATTGGCCAGGGTTTTCTCGGGATAGAGACCAACCATGATGCTGACATTGGCAAGATCGGTGTCTCCGTCCAGCAACAGAACCCGGTTATCCTGGCGCGACAACGTAAGCGCCAGGTTAAGGGCGACCGACGTTTTGCCCACCCCCCCTTTACCGCCGGTAATGGCGATCGTTCGAGGCTGGTTCAACTTGTGATTGTCAGACGCTTTGACGGTCATGACCGGAGTTCCAGGTCCCTGATTGTAAGGATTCAGTTACACTAACCTGTAAAAATTCTACACATATCACAAGACAGATAATATACTGCTTAAAAATACACCAATAAGTATTTAATAACGACGGATTATTGTCTAAGCTCGACTGTAACAACAACAACAAACACTCGGTCATGCCCGACCCTACAACGACATGACACCGAATTAGGCGCGACAGGTAAGCTCTATGGATTTAGCTCCTGATCTACAGTTACCAAGTCTCCCGGAGGTTACCCTACGGGCACTTGAGGCCTGTCATCAGGACGAGAGCTACCGGACCATCAGCGAGATCGTGTCGGTAGACACAGCCCTCGTCGCCCGAATCCTCGCCCTCGCCAATTCCGCACTCTACCGTCCGGCAACACGCATTACCTCCGTGGATCAGGCCCTCTTGAGGCTCGGCACCCGTCGTTTCCATACCCTGGTCTTGACTGCGGCCCTGCGCCAGTTGCTGTTTGAACTGGGGGGCGACGAGTGGCAACACCTCAGGGATTTCTGGCGACATTCACTGACCACGGCCCTGACCGCTCGCGCGCTTGCCACGCTGACCCGTTACCGGGAGCCCGATGAAGCCTTCATGCTGGGCATGCTTCACAACATCGGCGAACTGATTGCGATCAAGACGACGGCGACTGACGCGAAGCAGTACTTTTTCAACCACCAGTCGGACATAGCCGCTGAGCTGGTCACGGCCTGGGGGCTTGGGCCCATGGCTGCTGACGCGATGCGCTACCAGCAGGCACTGCCAAACGAACTCCGCGATGCCGGTCACCTGGTCAAGCTGATCAGCCTGGCCACACGACTGGCGCTGTCCGATGCAGCCGGTATTGCGGCGGCGGCCACCGTCTTTGGTCTGAGCGAAGAACTGACCAGGGAGATAAATCGCCGGATTTCCCACGAAGTATCTGGCATGGCCGCATCCCTCGGTATTCCGCTGGACGATGAATACCACGGTGAAGTCGCCACCCGGAAGCTGAAACAAACCATCCTGCGACAGGCAATGGCAAACCAGGCGCTCGGCCTCGCCAATCTCAACGGCCCGATCGATGACATTCTCTCCGAAACCGTAAACAGTCTGACGCTGGTGACGGGGCTGCCGGCACTGTGCTTCGCCCACAGCGAAGACAACCTCGTACTCCTGTCCGGCACCACCGGCACAGTTCCCGAGCTCGCCGTTTCGGCCAAGCCCGGGGGCAGCGTGCTGACCGATGCGTTCAGCTCCGGCAAGCCGGTCTGTCTGGCCGACCGTTCGCCCACGGTCCTCGATCGCCAACTCCTGAATCTGCTCCGCACCCCGTCAATGCTTGCGGTGCCGGTGATCACCGCCAACGACAGTCCCGGCGTGTTCGCCCTGGGCACCGATGAGAAGGATCCCACAACCACGACGGAGCTGGCGGCCCTGTTTACCCGACAACTGTCGGTAGTCCTCGGCGACCGGCCCCAGACCTCAGACGCGGACAACCAGCAGGACGCCATCGAGCAGGAAGTCGCACGCGAAATGGTCCGCAGGCAGATTCATGAAGTCAGTAATCCTCTGACCATCATCCGCCAATACATTTACCAGCTCAGGAATCGCCTCGAGGACGCAGAGGTTCAGCAGGAACTGGATGTCATCCGCGATGAACTTGATCGGGCAGGCAACCTTCTGTTGCAGATGAGCCATACCACCCCTACAAGCGATCATGCCGAAGGCGTTGAACTCAATACCGAACTAAAAAACCTGTCCCGCATTCTCGAGGACAGCCTTTTCGCGAACGGAAAACGCCACCTCAACGTGTTACTGTGCAGGCAGCCGACCCTACTGACAGTGGGTGCGGCACCTGTTCGCCAGATTGTCATCAACCTTGTGCGTAATGCAGCAGAAAGCCTGCCCGAGGAAGGCGGCAAGGTTGAGATAAGGACATCAGCTCCGGTCTGGCAGAACAACCGGACCTGGGTGGAGCTGGAGATTACGGATACGGGAACAGGAATTCCCGATGACATCCGTAGTGCCCTGTTCACACCGGTGAAAAGCACGAAAGGAGAAGGCCACAGCGGATTGGGCCTGAGTATTGTGAAGCAGCTAATTGATGACATGGAGGGCATCATTGCTTGTCGCACGGGGCAGGAGGGCACAACCTTCAGGATATTGCTCCCCGCGGCCAGCCATAAAAAGAACGAGACCGACTGACGCAGAAACGACGGACATAGAGCGATGGCACCTGAACTCACTGATCAGCCTTTCAGTAACGAGTTAATGGCACGCATTCTGGTGGTGGATGACGAACCCCGTTTGCTGGATACACTCGCCACGCTGCTGCGTGACAGCGGTTACCACGTCACCGAGGCCCACGGCGGAAAACGGGCCTGCGAGCTGGTGGATACCCAGACCTTTGACCTGGCCCTGCTCGACCTCAGGATGCCCGAGGTGGACGGCTTCGATGTCATGGCCCACCTGACCGAGGTGCAACCGGACTGCGGCGCCATCGTGGTCAGCGGCGAAAGCTCCTTCAGCGCTGTGAGCCGGGCCTTGCGCCGGGGTGCGCTGGACTACATTCGAAAACCGTTCGATCCGGAAGAGCTGCTGGCAACGGTCGCCAGCGTGACCAACAAACAGTCCCTGCTCAAGGCCCACGAACACATTCAGCTGCGCCTGGAGAAGTCCGAGGCACTGCACCGATACATCGTCAACAGCTCTCCAGACATTGTGTTCATGCTCGACGACGACGGCCATTTCTGTTTCGTGAACAGCAAAGTCGAAAGCCTGCTTGGCTACCAGCCCTCCGAGCTCTGCGGGCACCATTTCCGTCATATCCTGGATGATCGCGATGTCACCCGCGGCATGTACGCCCTGAACGGCCCCAATATCACGGCCGACAACCCCCGGACCCTGGAAGTTCGCCTGAAGACCCGTGGCAGCCGTCGGGCGACCCGGCACTTCGAGATCACGGCGTTTCCGATCGACCCGCAGACATGGCCACACTCCCAGGCCACCCAGGGCGGTGGTAACGGCCAGACCGCTCGTTATTACGGGACTGCCCGTGATGTCACAGAACGTAAGGAGGCCGAGGCCTTTATCAACTTCCAGGCTTACCACGATCTCCTGACACGGCTCCCCAACCGGGCCCTGTTCAAGGATCGCCTCGAACTCGCCATTACCCATGCCCGCCGAAGCGACCAGAAACTGGCCGTGATGTTCCTGGACCTCGACCGTTTCAAGGTGGTAAATGACACCCTCGGACACGCCATGGGTGACCGGCTGCTGCAGGCGGTGACACACCGACTGGAAAAATGCCTTCGGAAGGGTGACACCCTGTCCCGCTTTGGTGGTGATGAATTCACCCTCCTGCTCCCCTCCATCCACAATCACGAGGATGCGAGGCAAATCGCAAAGAAGTTGATCAATGCGCTGCGGGCGCCTTTTCAGCTTGGCGACCATGAAGTGTTTGTCGGGGTCAGCATTGGCATTTCCATCTATCCGGAAGCCGGCGACAGCATGGACCAGCTGATCCAGAATGCCGACATCGCGATGTATCACGTCAAAGCCCGGGGCAAGGACGGCTACCGCTTCTACTCCGAAAGCATGAGCATCGATTCGGCCAACCGACTCAACCTGGAACGGGATCTCCGTCTGGCGCTCGAACGGGACGAATTGCGGGTGTTCTATCAGCCCCAGGTGTGTTCCACCACCAATCGAATTGTCGGGCTCGAGGCCCTCGTTCGCTGGCAGCATCCGGAACGGGGGTTACTCTACCCCAGGGACTTTCTGCCCTTGGCGGAAGAAACCCGGCTGATCGGGCAACTCAGCGAGCGGGTCCTTGACCAAGCCTGCGAGGACGTTGGACTGTGGATTCGGTCCGGGCATCCGGACCTGCGCCTGGCGGTCAACCTGTCGCCAGTTCAGGTCGAGCATCCGAAGTTTGTCGAGACACTCATGCAACGGGTACGGGCCCACCGGTTCCCCGCCGAAAACCTGGAAATCGAGATCACCGAGAATGTGATCATGAACGATCTTGAGCAGATCAGTCAGAAACTGCGGGAACTGGCTGCCATGGGTGTGCGCATCGCTATCGACGATTTCGGCACAGGCTATTCCTCCCTGAATTACCTGCACCGGCTTCCCATCCATACCCTGAAAGTCGACCAGTCCTTTGTCAAAGCCATCCGCAGCGGCGACGACGGCGCCTGCATTGTGAATGCCATCGTTGCCATGGCCCACGGTCTCAAGCTGGAAATTGTCGCGGAAGGTGTTGAAACGGATGAACAGCTAGAATACCTTCGCAGGCTCGGCTGCCATCAGGTTCAGGGCTTCTTTTATGGCCCTGCCCGGCCGGCCGCGCACATCTCCAGAACCCTGGGGCAACCGACCGCTAAAGCCGCCGCTCTCTGACGCCCAATTATCGATTGTCAGACACTCCTAACTGAAACCTTGAAACGGTTTGCAAAGTATTGCAATGCGTTATTTTTTGTATCTCGAAATGCGTATTGCTGCACATAAATCCCTCCCCCTGTTCTCTAAGCTCGGATTCATCAGGCGTTGATCACCGGAATCCCGACAGGCTGTCGGGCAACAACGACAAAAACGGTGACAACATCCAGAGGAACAAGAACAGGCAGCAGTCATCATGCGCGACAAGTACAAATACATCGGTCCGGTTTACGATTTTCTGAGCAACCTCTACAGCGGCAAGAACATACACCGCTGCAAAACCGCCATGCTTGATGTGGAAACCGTGCAACCCGGCGACCGTATCCTGTTTGCCGGTGTGGGTCATGGCAGAGATGCCATCCGGGCCGCGGAACTGGGCGCTGACGTTACCGTTGTCGATCTCTCCGAAACGATGCTGCGCAAGTTTGGAGAAGCCCAGCAGAAGGAAGCACCTCACCTTACCATCCGACGCATCCACAGCGACATCATGAAGGTGGAGGAGTTCGAACAGTACGACATGGTCGTGGCCAACTTCTTCCTGAACGTGTTCGACGAAGACATGATGGTCCGGGTACTGGAACACCTGATTCGCCTGGGCAAAGCCGATGCACGTGTCGTGGTGGGAGACTTCTGCTACCCCACAGGCAATGTGGTCGCCCGTCTGTTCAAGAAGCTGTACTGGTACATGGCGGTCTTTACGTTCTGGCTCTTTGCCAACAACGCCTTCCATAAAATCTACAACTACCCCGAGCACATGCAGCGCCTGGGCCTGCAGGTCACCGAAAAGAAGCATTTCAAGCTCCTGAACATGGACTGCTACTGGTCCATCCTCGGCCGCAAGCAGGCCTGAGTGCCGCAGCCATCCAACCAACAATAACTCGGGGAGCAGAGACATGTCGGATCAGATTCTTGCACTGAACGGACTCCGTGAACTGGCGGACAACTCGTTTACCTTTGCGGAGAGGGTTGGTTACCTGAAAAAATACGGGATTCACTCCCAGTCCTTCTCGACCCTGCAACCGGGCATGCAATACTTTGATGTGCCCGGCGTCGGCTACCTTGCCTACATGCGCAAGTGGGGGGGAACGTTTGTGCTGTCGGACCCGGTCTGCGCCCCTGAGAACTTCGCCGTCATTCTTGAACACTTTCATAATCGCTTCCCGAATGCCTGCTACGTTCAGGTATCGAAGCCGGTGGTCGATTTCCTGCACCTGCGGTTTGGCCTGTACGGAACGCAGTTTGGCAGTGAGTCACGGATCGATCTGCGCAAATGGTCTCTGGCCGGCAAGAAAAAACAGATCCTGCGGACGGCGCTGAACCAGGCCGAAAAGAACAACATAACGGTGAAAGAGCGCTTCAGTGATGACCACACCCGGGAAATTTCAGAAGCCTGGATCCGGACCCGGAAATGCAAGAGTAACGAGATCCGCTTCCTGATTCGACCCATGGAAATGGAGTACCGGGAAAACGAACGGCATTTCTACGCCTATCAGGGCGACAAGGCCGTGGGCTTCATCTATTTCGACCCGATCTATCGCAACAACGAGATCATCAGTTACGTGCCGAACATTTCCCGTGCCAACGCCGATTTCCGCCAGGGCATTTTCTACACCCTGATGGCTCATGCCATGGACGTGTTCAAAGCCGAGGGCGTGCCCTACCTGGATCTTGGCCTGATTCCGCTGTCGCTCGATGCCACGACCGAGCACCAGGAAAGCCGCGCACTGAAACGGCTCCTGCACCTGGTCTACGAGAAAGGGAATTTCCTTTACAACTTCAAAGGACTCGAGTTCACCAAATCGCGCTTCAGGGGGGATGGTTTCAAGACTTACTGCTGCCACAAACGGTCGATTCCCGCCCTGGAATTTCTGGCCATGTTCAAACTGACGCGGCTGTTGTAGCCGGACAGGCCTGAGCGGGCCAGTTGGCGCAGACAGCCATCGGGCTCAGGCCCAGGGCGGCCATGAATGCGGCCACCCCTTCGGGCGCCGGGCCGGAAAAGAGCGCAGCCCTTACCGGTTGCTCACTGGCGCGGTTGTCGCGACTCGCCTCACCGGACTTTCCCTGCTCGTCCAACAAAAAGGCCACCCGCCGGGCGATGGCGTCGCCTGAGTCAACCCAGAACTCCACGTCCGGCAGGACATCCCGGAGGGCCTCCAGCAACAACGGATAGTGTGTGCACCCCAGAACCACGGTATCGACACCGGCCCGGTGAAAACCGGCGACCGCATCAGCGAGGTCCTTACGAGGCACATCGGTGCCGCTCACCGACTCTTCCACCCAACGCACCAGATCCGGGTGGCCGATACGCTCCACCTGGCAATGCCCAGCAAACTCATCGACCAGGTTATCCAGATAGGGTCGCCGAACGGTGGCCGGAGTTGCCAGCAAACCGATGCGCCCATTTCGGGTCACGGCGGCCGCCGGCTTGATGGCCGGGACCACACCCACCACCGGAATCGCCGTCATGGCCCGCAGGTGAGGCAGCACCACGGTGCTGGCAGTATTGCAGGCCACAATGATGACGTCGCAGGGAAACTGGGCCAGTGAGTCGCTGATCAACCGGCAGCAACGTTCGACGACCACCGATTCCGGCTGATCGCCGTACGGGAAGCCGGCATTGTCGGCCAGGTATACCAGCTCCGTTCCCGGCAAATGCCGGATGACACTGGCGGCCACACTCAGGCCACCAACACCGGAATCGAACACCAGAACCCGGGGGCAAGCGTCCGTCTTCACAGATCCCCCCCTCCCCGTGCAATATCATGCTCCATGGCCCGGATCAGGCGACCGGCAATGGTCGTTTGCGGCGGTACCGGGGGCGTATCTCCGGGCAGGAACCAGTCCGCATCGGCCAGCTCGTCTTCCTGAAGAACAAGCTCCCCACCGGCGTAGTCGGCAAAGAAACCAACCATCAGCTGGTGCGGAAATGGCCATGGCTGGGAGGATTGATACCGGACATTGGCAACGTCCAGGCCGGTTTCCTCTTTGACCTCGCGGGCGACCGCTTCTTCGAGGCTTTCGCCCGGCTCGACAAAGCCTGCAATCAGGCTATAGAAGTGGTGACGGGCCCTTGACGACCTGGCCAGCAGCAGGCGATCCTCCCGCCGAATCACGACGATCACACAAGGCGCCAATCTCGGGTACCAGGGAATGCCACACGGCTCGCACCATTTTGCCCGCTCGGCCGGATGGAACGCTGTTTCCAGGCCGCAGCGCCCGCAATACCTGTGGTCACGCCACCATTGCCAGACCTGAAATCCGGTACTCAGCAGGTCTGCCGGAGCCTCGTCCATCAGCAGCAGGGCATCCCTCAGGGCAACCGGCTCCAGCCCCGGTAAATCAGGGTCTGCAAGCTCAGTGACGTAGACCGGTTTACCGTCCCACGTTCCCAGCGCAACGGCCTCGCAACCGGCACCCTGGTGCCCGACAGACTTCCACGAGAGGAACCAACCCTCGGACGGCTTGAGGATGGTCGAACCGGAAATCGCCAACAATTGGTCCCCCGCCTGCGGAGGGTTCGTGGTCCAACCCGGCGTCCAGCCTGTGTTCGAGATTGCCATTAACTGTCCACACCTGCGTGATGAATGGGCCAAGCTGAAATGTACCACACTGGAGGAAGGGTCAAGTAAGATCAGTGACTTTCCGCACCGAACGCAACCAAGTAAACTTGGCCCCTGTCTGATTCACCGGAGCAACACTTTATGCGACTTTACCAGGGCATTCGCAGCCTGATCCTGACCATTTTGCGAAGGATACTGTTCCTTTGGGTCAGGACGGACGTCAGCGGCAACAGCCGTGAAGCCCTGGGTCTGACTCCCGATAAACCGGTCTGTTACGTACTCCAGTACAGCAGCCTGTCCAGCCGGTTGGTACTGGAGCAGGAAGTCATTCGCGCCCGCCTGCCCGGTGCCACGGATTCGTTGCCGGTAAAAAACGGACCGTCCCACTCGTTCTTCTTTCTGTATCGTCGCATTGGCGGTCTGTTCCGCCGCCGTCAGACGCCGGTACTGACCACCGAGTTCGAGGCGCTGATTCACTACGGTCTGGAGAATCCGGACGAGGATGTTCAGATCGTCCCCGTCTCCCTGTTCTGGGGGCGCTCGCCGGACAAAGAGAAATCGCTGGTGAAGCTGTTGCTATCCGATACCTGGAGCGTGGCTGGCCGGCTGCAGAAGCTGCTGATCATCATGGTTCACGGCCGCAACACCTATGTGCAGTTCAACCAGCCACTGTCCCTGAAACAGGTCATCGACGAGTACCGCCACTCCGAGGAACGGGCCAGGCGCAAACTTGCGCGGATTCTGCGCACCCACTTCCGCCGCGTTCGCCAGGCCGTTCTCGGCCCTGACCTGTCCCACCGGCGCACGCTGGTGGGCGGACTGGTACGGACCCAGGCGGTCAAGGAAGCCATTCGGGAAACGGCGGCTAAGGACGACATTCCACCGGAGAAGGTCCGCGCCAAGGCGTGGAAATACGCCGACGAGATTGCCGCCAGCATGTCCATCGTGACCATCCGGTTTCTGGAGGTGGTGCTGGCCTGGCTCTGGAACCGCATCTACAACGGTATCGCCATCAACAACATTCGTGTGGTCAAGGAAGTGGCCCAGGAAAACGCCGTGGTCTACGTGCCCTGCCACCGCTCACACATCGATTACCTCCTGCTGTCCTACGTGCTGTACAAAAACGGCCTGATGCCACCGCACATTGCCGCCGGCATCAACCTGAACATGCCGGTGGTAGGCCCCATCCTGCGTCGCGGCGGCGCCTTTTTCATGCGCCGGAGCTTCAAGGATAATCCGCTCTACGCCACCGTGTTCAACGAATACATGCATGTGATGTTTTCCCGGGGCTACTCCGTGGAGTACTTCGTCGAGGGTGGTCGCAGTCGCACCGGCCGCATGCTGCAACCGCGGCCCGGCATGTTGTCGATGACCGTTCGCAGCTTCCTGCGGGATCATCGCAAGCCGATTGTCTTTGTCCCCGTATACATTGGCTACGAGAAGGTGATGGAAGGCCGCTCCTACCTGGGCGAGCTTCGGGGCAAGAAAAAGCAGAAAGAGAACGTGTTTGCACTGGCCAAAACCGTCCGCAAGCTCAGCAACTCCTTCGGCCGCGTGGCGGTGAACTTCGGCGAAGCCATTCCACTGGCCGACGTACTCGACGACGTTCATGACAGCTGGCGCCAGGAAGCCTACGACTCGGAATACCGCCCACCCTGGCTCAACCAGGCGGTTGACCAGCTGGCATTGCGAGTGGCCTCCAACATCAACGCCTCGGTGGCCGTCAACCCTATCGGCATGACCGCCACGGTCCTTCTGGGAACCGATCGCATGGCCATGGACGAAGGCCAGCTGATTCGACTGATGGACCAGTACGCGGGGCTGCTGAAAGCCTACCCTTACGCCGATACGGTGACGCTGCCCGAGGGTACGGGCAAGGACTGGGTTGCCTATTGCGAAAACATGGGACTGGTGACGCGGCAGCCACAGAAGTTGGGCGACATCATTGCCCTGGAAGGCAGCAATGCCATCCTCATGACCTATTACCGCAACAACATACAGCACCTGTTCGCGTTGCCGTCACTGATCGCCAGCCTGTTCGAAAACAAGGATTCGTTGCGCCGGGACAAGGTGGTGTTCCTGACCAGTATGGCCTATCCCTACCTTCAGTCTGAACTCTTTCTCAAGTACCCGGCGGATGAGGTCGAAGCCGTCATCAATCGCTGGATCGATGTGCTGGTCGACCAGGGCCTACTGAAAAACCTGGAGGAAGATCGCATTGGCCGCCCCGAAGAGGGTACGGAGGCCATGCTGCGATTGAGGGTACTGTCGCACTTCATCATCCAGACCCTTGAACGCTACCACATCGCCCTCGGCATCCTGCGCAAGTACGGCTCGGGCAAACTCAGCGCGGCAGAGCTTGAGGAACAGAGCACCATGCTGGCCGAACGCATGTCGATCCTGTTCGGCCTGAATGCGCCGGAGTTCTTCGACAAGAGCCTGTTCCGGAACTTCATCGCCAACCTGCAGAAAAATGGCGTCATTACGACGGACGAAAAC
The DNA here is from genome assembly GCF_019264345.1 of Marinobacter arenosus. Classification (NCBI taxonomy): domain Bacteria; kingdom Pseudomonadati; phylum Pseudomonadota; class Gammaproteobacteria; order Pseudomonadales; family Marinobacteraceae; genus Marinobacter; species Marinobacter arenosus. The sequence goes on along the minus strand of NZ_JAHVAO010000002.1, from coordinate 216,964 downwards.
GGCCTGATCTGCTACGGCGAGGGGCTCGACGACGTCGCTGAGGACGCTCGACTGGTACTCAGCGTTGAGAAGCGACAGGCCATCCAGCAGGTCACAATGCTGGGTGCCTAGCGACCGTTACCGGGCAGGCAGCGCCTTGAGGGAATAGACGTCGTAGCGACTGCTCTTGCCCTCTATCCGCGTTGCCGGTTCCGGACCGGCAATGGACGGCGCCTTGCGGGGGCGCTTGACGACCACCCGATAGGTCGCGCACCCAAGCGCCGCCGCCAGCAGTGCTTCCGCATCGGGATCATCGCCAACCACCGACCGGAAGACCTGCATTTCCTTTTTGACCAGCGCGGATTTGTCCCGGTGAGGAAACATGGGGTCCAGGTAAATCACGTCGGCCGATTCCGGGGCTGCGGACTCCAGCCACGTCAGGCTGCTGCCCTCTTTCAGCGTCATGCGGGCGACGATGGGCGCGCAGTCCACATTAAGTGACGCCCGCGCCAGGCCGTCCGCCAACAGGGCGTGGATAACCGGATTACGTTCGAACAGGGCAACCTCGCACCCGAGGCTGGCGAGCACAAACGCGTCCTGTCCGAGGCCGGCAGTGGCATCAAGAACGCGCAAGGTAGCCCGGGTTTTCTGCAGACCCACGGCCTTGGCCACCAACTGCCCTGCTCCGCCACCATGCTCCCGACGATATCCCATTTTCCCGGTGACAAACTCCGCACGCACCGGGCCGGGAGCGCCTTTACCGGTGGTCTGCAAACCCAGCCCGTTCTCGTCGAGAAACAACACCATGGCATAGTCCCGGATATCCTTCGGGCGAACGATTCCAAGGTTTTCGATGGCCAGTGACTCGCTCAGGGCGGCTGCCTGCCCGGCATCGCCCAGCGGGCTGCGTCCGACCGCTAACGTGCGGGCCAGTTCAGGGTCAGAGCTCGGCAAGGAGGAGGGATCGGTCATTAAACCAGGATATCGATGCCGGCAAGCGACGCATCGCCGCCAGACTCCTGCCCGGCGGCAGCAATCGTAGCGAATGTCGACAGGGCTCGAGCCGTAGGCAGCGGCAGGTCGTCCGCACGAAAGCGTTCCAGGCGCGCATCCTCGGCGGCACGCCGGGCTTCAATCCGACGCTCCAGATTCGTATCAGGCCCACGCTCGATCGCAACCAGCGACTTTCCATCAGACAGTTCACGGCGAGCGGATTCGGCGGACTTCTCAGGCGAGGACGCCGGCAGGCGGGCAGTATCACTTCGTTCCCTGGCCAGGCTGTTATTGCCGGTCTGGTACGCGTAATTGCTTCCTGAATTGATACCACCGATCATGGTCTGATTCCGCAGGCTCAGTGACAAAGTGACTGAAGGAAGTATGGAAGAATCCAATCGGGATTAAAAGTATCTTGAGCTAGTCACGGCCGGGCAGTTTTTTCCAGGCCACCTCATCCCGGATGTACACCGGTTGCGCCATTTCAGCGGGCACCGCCTGCCCCTGCCGATATCCGGCTTCGGCCAACCTGGCAACCCAGGCCGCACGCGGAACCAGGGTGTCGTCGACAGTAACGACGCGGCCAGCCACCTCGGCGGGCATCTCCTCCCGGAACCGCCAACCCTGTCCTGCGCCCACCCAGCGTCCGGATTCGCCTTCAAGGGCAACCAGGGACGGCGGGCAAACCCGTTCTTTGCCCTGCAAAACCGGCAAGCCATCACGGCGGGCGAAACATCCCCAGTAGACTTCGCCCATACGGGCATCGAATGCCACGGCAACTGTGTCCCCGTCATTCAGATCCAGAGTTTCCATTGCCCCGAGCGCCACGGTCGCCAGGGAGGACACCGGCACCACCGGTACGTCCAGCCCCCAGGCAAGGCCTTGGACCACGCCTGTAGCGATTCGGATGCCGGTGAAGGAACCCGGCCCGCAGGCGAACGCCAAGGCATCCAGGTCCGCCGGCACCAGGCTCTTCTCCGCCAGCAACTCGCGCACCATGGGCATCAACAGCCGGGTGTGGCCACGCGGCGCAATCTCGAAACGTTCGGATATCTCGCCATCAACAAGAAGGGCTGCCGAGCAGCCCTCCGATGACGTATCCAGTGCCAGCAGTTTCACGGCCGTGAAAACCCTCGGATCAGGATAGTGATGATTTACTGAAGCTTGGACAGAATCTGGTCGCGAATGCTGTCCAGGCTACCAATGCCTTCCACCCGAACATACTTCGGTGCCGCATCCGGGGCCTCGGCAGCCCAGTCCTGATAGTAACCTACCAGCGGCGCAGTCTGGTCGTGGTAGATTTTCAGGCGCTTGCGAACAGTCTCTTCTTTATCGTCTTCGCGCTGAACCAGTGCTTCACCGGTTTCGTCGTCTTTGCCCTCAACCTTGGGCGGATCGTATTTCACGTGATAAATACGGCCACTGCCCTCGTGCACACGGCGCCCGGAGAGACGGCTGACAATTTCTTCGTCATCGACTGCAATCTCGACCACGAAATCAATGGCGATGCCCTGGTCTTTCAGCGCTTCGGCCTGAGGAATGGTCCGCGGGAAACCGTCCAGCAGGAAACCGTTCTTGCAGTCAGGCTGCTGAATGCGCTCTTCGATCAACGCAATGATGATGTCGTCAGACACCAGACCGCCGGTGGCCATCACTTCCTTGACCTGCTTTCCGAGCTCGGACTCGGCCTTGACCGCGGCACGCAGCATGTCACCGGTGGAGATCTGGGGAATATCGAATCGTTCAGTGATGAACTGGGCCTGCGTCCCCTTGCCCGCGCCCGGCGCGCCTAACATGATGATTCGCATAACGTTGTGCTCCCGTTTTAGTCATTATCGTTTAAAAAGTTGTGGCAAAAGCCCGCGCCTTTGCGACAACCTCTCGGCATCGAACGGATACGCGCCGGAATCGGCGAACGCGCATTATACGAAGTCAGCCTCCTTAGAGAAAGTCGACCTCCGTATCATGCACCGCGACCGGGCATCTTAGCCCAGGAATGGCCTGCGGACTCAGGATGACAGGGATGTGGCCAGCGCGTCCAGATCCGGGGCAACGCGATCGATCTCAAGTTCCAGATCGTCCACCACCCCGGGCGCAAGCCCAAGTCCCTCAAGGAGAGAGGGGATGTCGTCGGCGTTGAATTCGTCGCCAATACCTCGTGCCTTGAGCAGGGCATTGGCCAGCTGAACCATCAACACGTACTGCTCGTGCTCGCCATGATAACTGGCATGCTGATGCATGCCCGCTGACTTGACCACCGGATCCGGTAACTGCCAGAGCCGGTGCAGGATCCCGCCAATGGCGCCATGGCCGACGGCAAGAATCTGTTCATTTTGGGCATGCCCGAACACCTGCTGTTCCAGCGAATGCATGCTGGCCTCAGGGTTGGCCTCGCGCAGGGCATTCAGCTCCTCGAATTCGGCCGGGAACAGGTGCCCCACCAGCAACAGACCGAAGTTGTGCAGGAGACCACACAGGTAGGCCAGCCCTTTGTCGACGCCACAATGGGGCGCCAGGCTCTGGCACAGGAATGCGCAGTACAGGGAGTGGCGCCAGAAATTGTCCATGCCCAGCATACCCTTGCGCGGCACGTCGAATGCCCGCACCGAGGCGATACCCAGAGCGATGTGAGCCACCCGGTCGAACCCAAGAACCCGCGTGACCGCTTCCTGAACCGAGTTGATCTGCCCCGGGTAGTTGAACAGGGCTGAACGGGCGTAGCGCATGATCTGGGCCGTAAGGCTGGGATCGAACTCGATCAGCTCCGCAAGCTCCCGGGCGGTGGCTTCGGTGTTGGCGGTCAAACGAAGGATTCGCAAAGCAAGCGCCGGCATGGGCGGGAGTCGATAGAGCTGCTGGAGCTTATCGGCGACTTCATCCAGGGTGAGCGCCGTGCGATCACCGTTGCCCTGCCCCCGAATCACCAGGTGTCCGGTTCTGCCTCCGGCCAGGGCAAGTCTCAGGTGGCGCCCCTCCATGTCCAACAGCCCGTGATCGGTTCCACCGGATAAGAGGACCCGCTCCGCCCGGGCTACGTCCTCGTCCACCAAAACCGGTAGGTCGTACGCCGCACCGATTGGGGGGATGAAGCCGGGATCACAGTCACTGAACAACCTCATGGTCTGGCGCGCGGTCAGCGGCTGCAGATTGCGTCCGGTAAGCTGATGGACCGCGTCCATGTCCAGTGAACTGTCGAACTTGTGCACGGCCATGACGACACCGCTGATGTCGATCAGCAGGGTCGCCTGGATGAAGTCCGCCTGTGGCTGCCCGGAGGCGATTACCGCTGCGTCAAGATTGGCCACCTGGTCGATCCGAAGATCCGTGTAGGGCAAGCCCTTTCGGGCAAGAAATCGTTCCAGTCGCGCAGCTAGAGCCACAGCTTACTCCTGTTTTTCTTGGGGCGTGGTGCCGCCACCTGTTCGATGGTCCCTAGCTTAACCGGTGTTGCGCATGCCCGCAGCAATTCCTGCCATGGTCACCTTGAGCGCCCGCTCGACCAGCTCAGGCACTTCACCCTTGTCTTCGCTTTCCCGATTGCGCCGGAGCAGCTCCGCCTGCAGGTAATGCAGAGGATCGGTATAGGGGTTGCGTACCCGCATGGAGTGAGCAAACACCGGCTCGTCTTCCAGCAGGTCCGTTTGCTCCTTCAGCTCCAGCAATCGGTGGATGCAGCGCTGCAAACGCTCCCGCAAGTCGGCCCCGAGGGTCTGCAGGTTTTCGTCGTCCAGCAGGGTCTTTTCGTAATAGCTGGCAATCCGGAGATCGGACTTGGCCAACACCATTTCCAGCATATCCACGTACGTCCGGAAGAACGGCCACCCCCTCATCATGTCGCGAAGGACCGGCAGGCGGTTGTCCTGGGCCGCGGCTTCCAACGCTACATCGCTGCCCAACCAACTGGGCAGCATCAGTCGCATCTGGGTCCAGGCAAAGATCCACGGAATAGCCCGCAGACTCTCCACCCCGCCCGTGGCTTTGCGTCGCGCCGGTCGGCTGCCGAGCGCGAGCTTGCCCAGCGCCTGCTCCGGCGTGACCTGGCGAAAATAGGGCACGAAGTCCGGGTTCTCCCGGACTACCTCGCGGTAGGCCGCGAGAGACCGCTCGGTCAGCCAGTCCATGGTGTCGCGCCACTCGGGCTCGGGTACGGGCGGCGGAGCCAATGTCGCCTCTATCACCGCGGTGGTGTACAGCGTCAGGCTTTGCACCGCCAGGTGCGGCAGACCAAACTTGAAGCGAATCATTTCACCCTGCTCGGTGATCCGGAAACTGCCGTTCACCGAACCCGGCGGCTGGGACAGGATCGCCCGATTGGCGGGACCGCCGCCGCGCCCCACTGTTCCGCCACGACCGTGGAACAGGGTCAGGTGCACACCGTACTGATTGGCAATCTTGGTCAGCTGTTCCTGGGCCTGATACTGAGCCCAGGCAGCCATCAACTGGCCAGCGTCCTTGGAAGAATCGGAGTAACCGATCATGACTTCCTGACGCCCCCGGCAGTATTCCCGGTACCATTCGACTTCGTAGAGGGCCGCCATGCTGTCCGGAGCCCCTCGAAGGTCGTCCAGGGTCTCGAACAGGGGAACCACCCTCATGGGGTACTTCATTCCGGATTCCCGGAGCAGAAGGATGACGCTGAGCACATCCGACGGCTTGCTTGCCATGGAGATGACGTACGATCCCAGTGCCTGGGGCGTCTGCTGGGCAACCACTTCGCAGGTTGCCAGTACTTCGCGCACTTGCTCCGAGGGCTCCCAGTTGCGTGGCACCAGGGGCCGCCGGCCCTGGAGCTCCTTCACCAGAAATGCCTGCCGATCGGTTTCCGACCAGGACAGGTAGTCGCCCAGACCAAGGTAATTCACCATCTCGGCAACCGCCTCGGCATGGCGGGAGGCTTCCTGACGAATGTCCAGACGAATCAAGGGCAATCCGAAGGTGTGGGCCCGGCGAATGGTATCCAGCAACGGGCCGTTGGCGATTGTTTCCAGCCCGCATTCCACCAGCGACCGGTAGCACAGTTCCAGGGGCCCGGTGAGATCTTCATTCTCGAACAGGATCCCGTTGGCATCGGCAGGCTCGCCATTCACGCTGGCCTCCGCCCAGTCACGGGTTTTGACAAGGCGTTCGCGCAACTCGGCCAGCACCTGACGATAGGGTTCCCGGGCATCACCCACGCGTTCCCGGAGCTCGGCGCTGGCCTGCCACATGGACAGCTCCGCGCGTAAGGCCTGAATGTCCCGCAAGTACAGGTCAGCCGCCATCCAGCGGCCGAGCAGGAAAACCTGTCGGGTAACCTGATGAGTGACGTTGGGGTTGCCATCCCGATCCCCACCCATCCACGAGGCGATGCGAATGGGCGAGGCCTGCAGCGGCAAGCCCCGGCCGGTCGAATCGACCAGGGCGGCGTCGAGACTGCTGAGGAAACGTGGCAGGGCCTGCCAGAGGCTGTTTTCGATGACGGCGAAGCCCCATTTGGCCTCGTCCACGGCGGTTGGCCGTTCGTGGCGAATTTCGTCGGTGTGCCAGGCCTCGGTCACAAGCCGCGAGAGCCGATCAACCACCTCCTCGCGTTCTGCCGGCATCAGGTCGTCGTGGTCCAGTCGCCCCAGACACTCGGACATCTCGTCGTACTTCATGATCAGGGTCCGGCGCGCGACTTCCGTCGGGTGAGCCGTCAACACGAACTCGATGCGCAGGTCGGCCACCCGCTCGTGCAGTTGCTCAGGACTGACGCCGCCGGCCTTCAGACGGTCGAACACCTCTCCCAGGGACTCCACCATCAGGTCCGATTGGTGACCTCGCTTACGACGGATCCCGTGGTATTGTTCCGCCAGGTTGGCGAGGTTGAGGAACTGGTTAAACGCCCGGGTGACCGGCAGCAATTCGTCATCGCTCAGCTTGCGCAGAAGACTCACCAGGCGCTGCCCGGAGCCACTCTCCTGCTTCCGGTCTCCCTTGGCCGCCGCACGGATCTCCTCGATCAGCTCGTAACACTCCTGCCCGGGGTAGCGCTGGATACTCTGTCCCAGCAATTCCCCCAGCATACGTACATTCTCTCGAAGATCGGGATGTAGCTCAGTCACATTGACGTCCTTTTGAATTGACGGAGGCAAAGTAAACTTACGATACTAAGGAATAGCCGAGAAAGTCTATTGGCGTTTCAAGCCTCTGGCCGCAAGGAGTACCCATGAAAGTAACTGATCTGCCCAAGCACTGGGAAAAGCAGAAAGAGCCCGTCGAGCGGACTCACGATTACAACCTGCGACTGCCGCTGGAGGATGCAGCGCGAATTGCCGCCCTGGCCGAACTCTATCCGGATCGCAGTGAGAGTGACATTCTCAACGACATGATCGGCGCCGCCCTGGACGATCTGGTGCGCCAGAGCCCCCTGAAAGATCGGCTGGAAACCAAAGAAAAGTAAGACGCCCGAAATCCGTCAGGGCGAAAAGTACAGAGCGAAGGGAATACGATCGGAGTGGCGGACGCCACTCCGTTGAACGACCCTGAACAGGCCCTGGGCGGTCAGCCGATCAGGCCACCGATTCCAGCTGACGGGCCTTGAGACGCTGGATATGCTTCTGGCTAAGACTCACGAACCTGGGGGTCAGGCCCCGATCCTCATAGATCTCAAAGCCATCCTCATCATAAGCCACCACCTTGGTACCCTGAACATAGGGGAAACGGGTCTCCATTTCATCCAGCGCTGCCGAAATCAGGTCCCGCATGAGGTCCTGGGGCGATTTCATTGGATAGAGCGCTGCCAGTTTCTCCAAACGCTTGTGATGCTGGTCGGACAACGCCATAAAGTAGGCGTCGCGGGTCAACCGTCCGCGAGCATGCTTGTCCCAATAATTGACCAGATCCTTGATTTTCATGGTGCCTTCACTCCTGCATCTTATTGATGGCGCACGGCGCACGGAATCAGTGCGTCCGTTCCCCGAAGTGTAGACGAAGCGGCTGCGGCGGGAACCTGGTAATTGGTAACGGATTGTACTTACCGTGGCCCTATTCTCTGTTCCCGGAGCTCCCCTTTTCCACGCCCTTGACCGCCTGCCACACGGCGTCCAGCGCTTCGAGGGATTCCTCGTCCATGTCGCGGCCTTCGCGCATGAGCACCCGCTCAATGGCCCGGAACCGGGCATCAAATTTGTGATTGGTGCGCTTGAGGGCCTGCTCAGGATTGACCTTCATGAAACGTGCCAGATTGACACACACAAACAACAGGTCGCCCAGCTCGTCCTCCACGGCATCCGGATCACCAGTTCCGGTCTGGGCCGCATGCCAGGCTTCCTTGAGTTCATCGATTTCCTCATGGAGCTTGTCGAAGACGGGTCCGATGTCCGGCCAGTCGAAGCCGTGCCTGGCCGCCCGCTTCTGAAGCTTTTCGGCCCGCGCCATCGCCGGCAGGGTACGGGCAATGCCATCGAGCCGACTGACGGGCGCATCCGAAGGCGGAACCAGAGCTCTCTCCTCGGCTTTGATACGCTCCCAACTCTCCTTGATCCAGGCCTCGTCCGGCCGATTGTCCGGATCGATCCGGCTATCCAGCGTGCCCTCCGGGAACACGTGAGGATGACGGCGAACCAGCTTGTGAACCAGGTTGTCGACGACACCGTCAAAATCGAAATGCCCGTCCTCTTTGCCGATCTGGGCATAGAAAATCACCTGGAACAGCAGGTCCCCCAATTCGTCCTTCAGGTGGGGAAAGTCCTCGCGCTCGATGGCGTCCGCGACTTCGTAGGCCTCCTCAAGCGTGTGCGGAACGATGGTAGCGTAGGTTTGCCTGGTGTCCCACGGGCAGCCGGTCTCCGGGTCCCGGAGCCGCGCCATCAGGGTTTTCAGATCGTCTATGGAATAGCTCATCCGCGCTTGCGCCTCACATCGATGATATTGGGCAGGTTGCGTATTTGCGCCAGCAGCCGGGCCAGTTGTTCCAGGCTCGAAATTTCCACCGTTACGGTCATGGTGGCGGTATTCTCGTCCTGGTTGCTCAGGGTATTGAGCGCCAGCACATCACTCTTCGAGGCAGAAAGTACCTGGGTGATGTCGCGCAACAGCCCAGACCGGTCATAAGCCTCGATCTGAATATCCACCGGGTACACAGCGGCCGGCTTGCCCCCCCAACTGACCTCGATGATCCGGTTGGGCTCGAACTCCCGCAGGTTCAGGAAGGTCAGGCAATCCTGGCGATGCACGGTGACCCCACGCCCGACCGTGATGTACCCGCCGATGGGATCCCCCGGGAGCGGCTTGCAGCACTTGGCGACCTGGGTCTTGAGTTTTCCAACGCCCTGAATCTGGATGTCGGTTGCAGTGTCATAGGGCTTGTGGCGCTGGGCACTGAACTTCAGATCCAGTTGCTCGGATTTGGGCTCCAGCATCTGCTGGGCGACGTGGGCAACATGGGCAGGCCGGAGATCGCCGGCACCAATCGCGGCGAACATGTCCTCGGCCCCGTGATAGTTCACCTTCTCCGCCAACTCGTTCAGATTCACGTCGTACAGCGACAGGCGCTTGAATTCGTCCTCCAGAATGGCGCGTCCGTCGATGATGTTGCGGCCACGATCCTGCTGTTTGAACCAGTGGGTTACTTTGGCCCGCGCCCGGGAGGTCTGCACGTACCCCAGGCTCGGATTCAGCCAGTCCCGGCTGGGTGCCGGGTTGTTCGACGTCAGGATGAAGATCTGATCGCCGGTTTTCAGCGGGTAGGTCAGCGGCACGATCCGGTTGTTGACCCGCGCGCCGCGACAGGCGTGACCGATCTCCGTGTGCACCCGGTAGGCAAAGTCGACCGGTGTGGCACCCTGGGGAAGGTCCACCACGTGACCCTCCGGGGTAAACACATAGACCCGGTCCGACGCGACATCGGATTTGAGATGATCAGCAAGGCCAGAGAGGTCGCCCAGATCTTCCTGCCATTCCAACACCTGGCGCAACCAGTTGATCTTGGCGTCGTAGCCAGTGGATTTGTTCCCCCTGTCGGTACCCTTGTACAGCCAGTGAGCACACACGCCCAGCTCTGCTTCCTCGTGCATTTTATGGGTGCGGATCTGGACTTCCATCACCTTGCCCTCGGGGCCAATCACCGCCGTGTGCAATGACTGGTACCCGTTCTCCTTGGGGTTGGCGATGTAATCGTCAAACTCGTTGGGAATGTGGCGCCACAGGCTGTGAACGATCCCGAGTGCGGCGTAGCAGTCGCGAACCTCGGGCACCAGAATCCTGACCGCGCGAACATCGTAGACCTGGGAGAAGTCGATGCCCTTGCGCCGCATTTTTCGCCAGATACTGTAGATGTGCTTGGCCCGGCCCGACAGGTCGCCGACGATGCCGGAATCCTCCAGCTCCTTGTGCAGGGTGTCGATCACACGCTTGATGTAGTCGTCCCGGTCCAGCCGCTTTTCATCCAGCAGCTTGGCGATTTTCTTGTAGGCGGTCTCGTGCAGGTAGCGGAAGGACAGATCCTCCAGCTCCCACTTGATATGACCAATCCCGAGGCGGTGGGCCAGCGGGGCGTATATATCGAACACCTCGCGCGCTACCCGCATGCGCTTCTCTTCCGGCGCGTTCTTGACCGCCCGGATCGCGCAGGTGCGCTCGGCCAGTTTGATCAGGGCGACCCGCACGTCATCGATCATGGTAACCAGCATTTTGCGGACGTTGTCGAGCTGGCCCTCACTCTGCCCCAGGACATTCCCCTTGAGGGGGTGATGGATGGACGAAATCGCCGCCATCTGCTGAACACCGTTGATCAGCCCGGCGATCTCATCGCCGAATTCCTTGCGCACGTCGTCCAGCGGGACACGCTCTTCCCGCACCGCCCGGTACAGAATAGCGGCAACGAGGCTGGCCTGGTCCAGATGCAGCTCCGCAAGCACCTGCGCCATTTCAATGCCAATTCGGAAGCTGCTGGACCCCGGCGCCCAAAGTCGGTCTTCGCGAAACGCCTGAAGGTCGATCTCCGCTGCCTTCTCACAGGCTTTGCGAAACTGATCGACATCGTCCAGATGGGTTTGGGCAGCGATCGTCTGGACCCATCGTTCGATGTCCACTTCGCCGTCACCGGTCAATGCATAGTCTTCGCGAACTTTTACCATATCGGTTTTGCCATTTTTGCTGGTTCCCGCTCCCATCCCTGGGGCGTCTCTCTTCCGTCAGTCGGAATCCCGCTCAAACAGGGCGATGGATTCTACATGGGTGGTATGGGGGAACATGTCCATCACACCGGCGCGTACAAGCCGATAACCGTTGCGCACCATGACCCCGGCATCCCGCGCCAGGGTGGCCGGATTGCACGATACGTAAACGATCCGGTTGGCTCCAAACGCGGTCAGGTACTTGCAGATTTCTTCCGCACCCGAACGCGGTGGATCAATCAGGATCTTGTCGAACCCCTCTTTGGCCCAGCTCTGGCCGGTGAAATCCCCGTGCAGATCGGCGCCATGAAAGGCAACGTTGTCCAGGCCATTGAGCTCCGCATTTTCGCGGCCGCGAACCACCATGGCGTCATCGCCTTCCACGCCGACGACCTGGCCACCTTTGCGCGCCAGCGGCAGCGTAAAGTTGCCGAGACCGCAAAACAGGTCGAGCACGCGCTCGCCAGGCTGAACATCAAGCCATTCGACAGCCCTGTGTACCATGGTGCGATTGATCCCCGCATTGACCTGGGTAAAGTCCATGGGATGGAACTTCATGGTCAGGTCGAATTCGTCCAGCCGGTAACTCAACCGCTCATCGGCCGGACCGTCGGACGCAGGCCAGATCCGGTGTACCGTGTCCGGCCCTTTCGGCTGCAGGTAGATATGCAAATCGTGGGCCTGTCCAAACGCAATCAGGCGGCCCCGGTCGTCCCCGCTCAGCTCATCCATGTTGCGGAACACCATCACCGCCTCATCGTCGCCACAGGCCACTTCCACCTGCGGAATCCGGTTGTAGGCGTCGAGGCTATGGAGCATCTCTCGCAGGGGCAGAATCCGCTCGCCAATTCGCGGATCCATCACCACACATTTATCGATATCGGTGAGGAAGCTGTTCCGCTTCTCACGAAAACCGACCAGCACCGATTCCCGCGCTGGAACGTAACGTACCCCCAGACGGGCCTTGCGGCGGTACCCCAGGCTATCTTCGGAGCGCATCGGCGCCACCCACTCTTCCGGCTCGATGCCTCCAAAATGGGCAAAATGCTCCCGCAAGGTTTCTTCCTTGAACCGGATCTGGGCATCGCCGCTCATATGCTGGAGGCTGCAGCCACCACAGAGGTCGGCAAATTCACACGGAGGCGTCTGGCGCTCCGCAACGCCCTCAAGCACCTCCAGGGTCCTCAGCTCGTCAAACTTGCTTCGGGTGCTCACCACTTTGGCCATGACGGTTTCACCCGGCAGGGCACCGTCCACAAACTGGGTTTTGCCGTCCTGTCGGGCAATTCCTCGGCCGTCGTGACTCAGTTTTTCAATGTCACAGCGCACAGGCTCCTTGGGAAGCGCCTTCCGGCGTCGTCTACTCATACTGGATTCTCTTGATGAAAGGGTCCGGTTCAGGCGCCGGGGAAGACGCCGGTGGACAGATAGCGGTCGCCACGGTCACAGATGATGGCAACGATAACGGCGTTTTCAACCTGCTCGGAAAGTTTCAGTGCCGCGGCAATGGAACCGCCCGATGACACACCGCAGAAGATCCCTTCCTCCGACGCCAGGGCACGCATGGTATTTTCCGCCTCTTCCTGGCCAATATCGAGCACCTGGTCCACCCGGGTCGCGTCGTAAATTTTCGGCAGGTACTCTTCCGGCCAGCGACGGATGCCCGGAATCGCGGCACCCTCTTTGGGCTGCAGCCCGATGATACGGATATCCGGGTTGCGCTCCTTAAGGTAACGGGAAACGCCCATGATGGTACCGGTCGTGCCCATGGAGCTGACAAAGTGAGTCACCCGGCCTTCGGTCTGGCCCCAGATTTCGGGCCCGGTCGTGCGGTAATGGGCCAGCGGATTGTCGGCATTGCTGAACTGGTCGAGAACCTTGCCTTTGCCTTCGGCTTCCATCTGCAGCGCCAGGTCCCGGGCCGTCTCCATGCCCTCTTCCTTGCTCACGGTCACGATTTCCGCGCCATAGGCCCGCATGGATGCCCGCCGTTCTTCACTCATATTGGCCGGCATGATCAGTACCATCCGGTACCCCTTGATGGCAGCAGCCATGGCGAGGGCAATGCCGGTATTTCCGCTGGTTGCCTCAATCAGGGTATCGCCTGGCTTGATCTCGCCGCGGCGTTCCGCTTCCTGAATCATGCTGATTGCAGGCCGGTCTTTCACGGAGCCCGCAGGGTTGTTGCCTTCGAGCTTTGCGAGGATCGTGTTGGATGTCTCACCGGGAAGGCGCTGCAGGCGAACCAGGGGGGTATGCCCGACATAATCTTCAATCGTGGGGAAATTCATATCATTACCCTGTGGTACACTTTTGCGTTCGCATGATACGCGTTATGACCGCAGTCTCCCAATACAGCTTCTAGCTATATCCATGACCGGTGGCTATAACCAAATCACAATATCCGGCGGCCGTGGGACTAATACCTCAGTCAATGGCCTCCGGATCATCTATTCTGACAAGGACGTGACCCCGGAATTGCACCCGGGGCCCAGGCAATCATTCAGGAACAGGGTATGCGACGCTGGGGCATTCGCAAAAAAGTACTGGTGGTGACTCTGGTCCCCACCCTGCTCACCACACTCATGCTGGGTATGTTTTTTACCTACAGCTGGGTCAACAACATTGAGAGCCTGCTCAAGGACCGGGGAGAATCTCTCTCCCGTCAGTTGGCGGCCGGCTCCGAGTACGGCCTGTTTACCGCCAACCGAAGCCTGTTGAGCAGCCTGTCCAATGCCCTGCTGGAAGAGCAGGATGTACGCTCCATCACGTTCTTTGGCAGTGACGGAGCCCGGCTGCTGCATACCGGGCCGGGCAGTTCCGACGGCCTCTCGGCCGAGGAACTGCCCGCTGAAACGGCAACCCGCGTGCACCGCGAGGACAGCACCCGCTTTGTCACCCCGGTCACCCTGCAAGACCTGATGCTCGAAACCATTCTCGACCCCGATGCCCGGGAATCAATGGCCCGGCCCAACGCGCCATTGGGGTGGGTAGCCGTCGAGATGTCCCATGTCCGCACCGAAAAGGAAACCTACAAGGCCCTGTTGATTTCGCTCCTGCTGGTACTCGGCGGCGTGGTTATCAGCCTTGCCATTGCCCTCCGTCTTAGCCGGGCCTTCACTGATCCGGTTTTCGAGCTGAATGAAGCCGTTGCCAAGCTCAAGGAAGGCAAGCTCGATACCCGAGTCTTCACCGGGGCCGGCCCGGAATTCGAGCAACTGGAATCTGGCCTGAACGCCATGGCTGAGGAGCTGAGCAAGGCCCAGGCCGAGATGCAGCAGAACATTGACCAGGCGACCGAAGATCTCCGGGAAACCCTCGAGACCATCGAGATCCAGAACATCGAACTGGACTTTGCCCGCAAGGAGGCCCTTGAGGCCAGCCGTATCAAGTCCGAGTTCCTGGCCAACATGTCCCACGAAATCCGTACTCCGCTGAACGGCATCATCGGGTTTACCGAACTGCTGCTCAAAAGCCCCCTGCCCCGCCAACAGCGGGATCACCTGAGCACCATCCGCAAGTCCTCCGAGATCCTGCTGACCATCATCAATGACATCCTGGACTTCTCGAAGATCGAAGCCGGCAAGCTGATTCTCGACCGCGTGCCGTTCCAGCTTCGCGACATCGTCGAAGAGGTGATGGTAATGCTGGCCCCCGCCGCCCACGCCAAGAATCTGGACCTGGTGCCGCTGGTGTATAACGACGTGCCGGACAACATCATGGGCGATCCCCTTCGGGTGAAACAGGTGATTACCAACCTGGTCAACAACGCGATCAAGTTCACCCAGACCGGCGAAGTGGTACTCAGGGCAAGCCTTGAAGAAGAAGAGAAGGACAGCAACCGGGTCACACTGCGTTTGAGCATTACCGATTCCGGCGTTGGACTTTCCAGGGCTCAACAGCAGTCACTGTTTAACGCCTTCAGCCAGGCCGATGCATCAACCGCCCGACAGTACGGCGGCACCGGGCTGGGACTGGCTATTTCCAAACGGCTGGTGGAAGAAATGGGTGGCAAGATCGGCCTGGAAAGCGAACTGGGCAAGGGCTCCACGTTCTGGTTTACCCTGACCTCCGAACTGTCTGCCAACGGCGAAGCCATCGCCCCGAGGGATGCCCTCCGGGGTGAACGTGTGATCTATCTCGAGCAACAGAAAACCACGGGACTGGCGGTGGAACACCTGCTCAGGGACTGGGGCATGACCGTCGACCGTGTGGCCTCCCCCGGCGCCATGCAGGAGCAGATTGAAGAGGCCCAGAAGAGTCAGGCAGGCTACGCCGTGGCCATTATCGGAATCACCCGGCACCTGCTGAACTCCAGCCAGTACTGCGGGCTGGTCCGTACCCTCGAGATCGAGCGGGATTGCCGCACCCTGTTGCTGACCCCGACCCTGGAAACCCACGACAAGGCGCTCTCAGGCCTCGCCAGCGGCCACCTGACCAAACCGGTCTGCCGGGATGCGTTCTATGACGAGCTGCTGTTGTTGGTGCACGGCATAAGCTCCGGCGGCCGAATGGCGTTGGAGTACGACACGCCGGTGGCCCATCTGCCAGCCGGCAACGTGCCCCGGGTACTGGCCGTGGATGACAACGATGCCAACCTGAAACTGGTGATGACGCTGCTCAATGACTGCCGGATTGAAGCCGAGGGTGCCTCCAGTGGGTTCGAAGCGCTGAGCAAGGCCCGGCAGAAACCCTTTGACCTGGTCTTCATGGATCTGCAGATGCCGGGGATGGACGGTGTGGAAACAACCTCCCGGCTCCGGGACATGGACCCCGCTTCTCACCGGACCCCGATCATCGCCCTGACGGCCCACGCCCTTGCCGACGAGCAGGAACGCCTGATCCAGCAGGGCTTTGATGGCTACATGCCCAAGCCGATCAGCAGCACCCAGTTAACGGACATCATCCGGGACTACACCGGCTACGTCTGTGACAAGCCCGAACGCAATGATCAGATTCCGGTACCCGAGGTGCGTGATACCCGCCGCGCCATGCGACCGTCCACGCGCAAGATGCAGCAGGATTGCGTCAGCATTCAGGAAAGCATTCAACTTGCTGCCGGCAAGGCCGACCTCGCCGAGGAGCTGTTCAGCATGTTGCTTGAGCAAATGCGAAGCGACCAGGCCCGAGTCGAAGGGTTCTGGAAAAACGGCGACCTGGACGGCCTGCTGGAGTGCGTGCACAAGCTGCACGGAGCGACTCGCTACTGCGGGGTTCCGGAGCTTCGGGCAGCCGCGAATCGCCTGGAAACGGCGCTGAAATGCTCGGCGCCGGACGTCGAGCACCAGAAAGACCAACTGGTCTCAGCCATGGAGCGCCTGCAGATCTGGAGCGACCAGACCGACTGGCAACAACTCTTCCGGGAACAGCACCAGCAGGCCGAAATCACCTGAGGAAGGCAACCGCCCGGTTGGCAGTCAGACCCGACCGCGGGCCAGATCCAGAATCGCCTTCATATCACGCACCGCCTCTTTCAGTCCGGTGAACACCGCACGGGCGATGATGGCGTGACCGATGTTCAGTTCGTTGATGCCTGGAATGGCCGCCACCCTTTCGGTGTTGTGATAGTGCAGACCGTGCCCGGCATTGACGATCAACCCCTTCTTGCGGGCGTAGGCCACGGCATCGGCGATGACCTTGAAGGCGGCCTCGGTTTCACCGGCGGTTTTGGCTTCCGCGTATTCGCCGGTATGCAGCTCGACCACCGGCGCGCCACAACGCACGGCGGCATCAATCTGGACCGGATCCGGATCAATGAACAGCGACACCTCCGAGCCGAGCCGGGCCAGGCGCTCGCATGCCTTGGCGACCCGCGCCTCCTGACCATCGACATCCAGGCCGCCCTCGGTCGTCAATTCCTCACGCTTCTCCGGAACCAGGCACACACACTCCGGACGCACCTGTTCGGCAAACGCCAGCATGGCGTCGGTCACCGCCATTTCGAGATTCATCTTGGTCTGCAGTGTCTCCCGGAGCAGAAGCACATCGCGATCCTGAATGTGGCGCCGATCCTCACGGGGGTGGATGGTGATGCCGTCTGCACCCGCTTCCTCTGCCACCAGCGCCGCCTGCACCGGATCCGGATACCGGGTCCCGCGGGCCTGGCGCAGGGTGGCCACATGATCGATGTTGACGCCCAGTAAAACTCTAGGATTCATGCCGTTCTCCCCGAAGGTGACTGAATAAACTGCGACTGTGCAGGGGTCGCCCCTGCAGCAGGTAATCGATTAGCACACGCATCACGCGTTTGGCAGTACGCCGGGACGAATCCGTTTCCAGATCGCCCGCAGCCAGGGCCAGCAACACCTCGCCGGACAGGCTCTGCAGCCGAACACCCGGCCCCGCTGCTACCACGATGCCCTGTTCCGGATCATAACAATACGCCTGATCCGGCTCGACCGTTTGTCCGGTGTCCGTTGCCCGGTCCCAGGCAAAATCAAAACCGAGCGCGGCAACGAAGGCTCGCTCAAATCGTCGCAACACCGGTTCAACATCGGTCGTTTCCGCCAGTTTGGCCAGGGCATCAATGTAGGCGGCAAACACCGTTGGATGCGGATCCGCCGCCGGCATGATGCGCTGCAGCAACTCATTGAGGTAAAGACCACTGTAAAGCGAGGCCGTGCGATGCAGAGAGGGCCCGCTGCGCACGTCAACGTGGGTGAGTGTCTTGAGGTCCCCTCGCCCGCTCCAGTCCAGCATCAGTGGCTGGAACGGTTGCAACTGGGCCTTGAGTGGGCTCTTCGCGCTGTTGGCTCCGCGGGCTATGACGGTCATGCGGCCACGGTTGAGGGTAAACACGTCCACCATCAGACTGGTTTCCCGCCACGGCCGGCGGTGAATCACGTAGGCGGGCTCCTGCTGCTCCGGCCCCCTCATAAACGCCTCAGAGGTCGTTCATTCCGAGGCTTTTCAGGGCCCGGTCGCTGTCGGCCCAGCCCCGTTTGACCTTGACCCACAGTCGCAGCATGATCTTGCTGTCAAACAACCGCTCCATGTCGGTCCGGGCTTCCTGACCAATGCGGCGCAGGCGCTCGCCCTTGTCACCGATCATGATCTTCTTCTGACCCTCCCGCTCGACAAGAATGAGCGCGGAGATGTGCAGAGTCTTGCCGTCCCGCTTGAACTCCTCAATTTCCACGGCAACGGAATACGGCAGTTCGGCGCCCAGTTGGCGGGTAATTTTCTCGCGCACGATCTCCGACGCCAGGAACCGCTCACTGCGGTCAGTGACCTGGTCATCGGGGTAGAAATGGACACTTTCCGGAAGAAACCGGCCAACAGCTTCTTCGAGGGGAGCCAGGTTGGTCTCCTTCAGGGCTGACAAGGGAATGATTTCGGCAAAATCACGCTTCTTGGACAGCATATCCAGATGCGGCAGCAGCGCCTCCCGCTTCTCGATTTTGTCGACCTTGTTCACCGCGAGAATGACCGGGCATGTCAGTTTGCTGAGCTTTTCCAGAACCATTTCATCGGCCGTGGTCCAGGACAGTTGGTCAATAACGAATACCACCACATCGACGTCGATCAGCGCGGATGTCGCCGCCTTATTCATGTACCGATTCAGGGCCCGAGGCTCTTCCTCGTGCATGCCCGGCGTATCCACGTAGATGGCCTGCACCGGGCCCTGGGTCTTGATTCCCAAAACCTGATGGCGGGTGGTCTGGGGCTTGCGGGAGGTGATGCTCAGCTTCTGGCCGAGAATGTGATTCAACAGGGTAGATTTGCCCACATTGGGCCGACCGACAATCGCCACGAAACCGCAGCGACTGTCCGGGTTTTCCGGACGGATGACATCGTTCATTACTGGTTCTCCACGCCCAGCTCTTGCAGGGCGTTACGGGCGGCCTGTTGCTCGGCGACACGGCGGCTGCTGCCGGTTCCGGTCGTCTTACGGTCCAGTGAAGGCAACGCACAGGATACATGGAAAGTCTGGTTGTGGGCTTCGCCATCGACGGAAATGACGTCGTAACGCGGCAACGGAAACTGGCGGGACTGGAGGTATTCCTGCAAGCGGGTCTTGGGATCCTTCTGGGTATCCTGGAGATCCAGCTTCTCGAGCCGCTGTTCAAACCACTGCAGGACCTTTTCCCGGCAGGTGTGAAAATCACTGTCGAGGTAGATGGCGCCGATGATCGACTCGACCGCATCGGCCAGGATGGACTCCCGGCGGAAACCGCCACTCTTGAGTTCACCCGAGCCCAGGCGGAGGTAATTGCCGAGCTGGAACTCGCGTCCGATCTCCGCCAGGGTAACCCCTTTGACCATTCGGGCACGTAACCGGCTCAACTGGCCTTCCCGGGCTTTTTCAAAGTGCAGGAACAGGTATTCGGCAATCACCATGTTCACGATGGAGTCACCGAGAAACTCCAGGCGCTCGTTATTCTGATTGCCATAACTTCGGTGGGTGAGCGCCAGCAAAAGCCGCTCGGGCGATTTGAACTGGTAGCCTATGCGGCGCTGTAACTGGTCCAGATCCGATTGCGAACTCACTTGCCCTTCATCTCGTATTCATGCTTGAAGTGGACGACGGTATCCACGTTGCGGAAAAGATTATTGCGAACCTCGTAATCCACAACGATCACCACGAACTCCCCGTTTTTCTCGACGGAAATATTCTTGGCATCAAAACCGCGCACATTGTTCACGCTCAGGCGCTTGTTGATCAGCGTGCGAACCTGGGCCGGCCCCATGCTGGACAAACCCTCGGTTCCATCCAGGCTTTCCAGGGCTTCCTGAATGGTGATGTCATCCAGGTAAACGGGGCCCAGTTTGATCAGCAGCGTCAGCAGGCCACCGAAAAACAGCACCATGACCATGACGGTCAATGCCGAGGCGCCGCCCTGTCGCCCCATGGCGGAGAGTTTGTTTTTCTTCATTGTTACTGCACTCCAGACTCGTTTGAATTACTCAATGCCGCCCACTCGGTCAAAGGATGGCAGACTGGTAAGTGATTTCCAGTGCATCCAGATCCCGAAGGCCTTGCCCACCACCAGCTCGTCGGGAACCGTACCCCAGTACCGGCTGTCGTTGCTGTTGTCGCGGTTATCGCCCATCACAAAGTAATGATCCTCCGGCACGACCCATTCGCCTTCGCCGGAGGCACCGGGACGCCCCATGGTCAGGAAGATATCGTGCTCAACGTCGCCGAGGTCTTCACGGCGCAACTCCACCGGGGGCAGACGGGCGACAAACCGGGTTTCAACCTTTTCACCGTTGATATACAGCTGCTTGTCCCGGTAGCGAATCCGGTCCCCGGGCATCCCAATCACCCGTTTGATGTAGTTGGTCTCGCCGTCCTTCGGGTACCGAAAAACCATGACATCGCCACGCTCCGGATCTCCGACTTCGAGAATCTTGGTGCCGGCGACGGGCAGGCGCAGACCATAGGCGTACTTATTGACGAGAATGAAATCCCCGACTTCCAGTGTTGGCAGCATCGACCCGGACGGAATCTGGAATGGCTCAACCAGAAAGGAGCGGAGCACCAACACGATGGCCAGCACCGGAAAGAACGACCGGCTGAGGTCAACCAGATACGGTTCCTTCGGTTCTTCGGCTTCGTCCTCGATTGCCTCTTCGGACGCCGTGCCGTTGGCACGTGCCGCAGCAAGACGGCGCTCCCGCAAAAACAATTTGTCCGCCAGCCAGATCAGACCTGTGGCAAAGGTCAGAACTACCAGAACCAGGGGAAAATCAATATCCATCCAGGTGCCTTTTATTTGTCCACTTGCAACACGGCCAGAAACGCTTCCTGAGGCACCTCGACATTACCCAGCTGCTTCATGCGTTTCTTACCCTCTTTCTGCTTCTGAAGCAGCTTCTTCTTCCGGCTCACGTCACCACCGTAACACTTGGCCGTTACGTTCTTGCGAAGGGCCTTGACGGTTACCCGCGCCACCACCTGGGTGCCGATGGCAGCCTGGATGGCGATATCAAACATCTGCCTCGGGATCAGTTCCTTCATCTTGTCGATCAACTGACGCCCTTTGTGGTGTGCCTGCTCCTTGTGGACGATCAGAGCGAGGGCGTCCACCCGCTCACCATTGATCAGAACATCCAGGCGGACCAGGTTGGCGGGCTGGAACCGCACGAAATGGTAGTCCAGCGACGCAAAACCCCGGCTTGCTGACTTGATGCGATCGAAGAAATCCATCACCACTTCCGCCATCGGCAACTCATAGGTGAGCTGCACCTGGGTGGACATGAAGTGCATGTTCTTCTGCACGCCGCGCTTTTCCTCGCACAGCGCAATGACGTTACCCAGGTGCTCCTGGGGAACCAGGATGCTGGCCTCCACAATCGGCTCGCGCATCTCCTCAATAGACCCAATATCCGGAAGCCGGGACGGGTTGTCTACCGAGAGAGTCTCACCCTGCTTGGTAACTACCTCATAGATTACGGTCGGGGCCGTGGTAATGAGGTCAATGTCGTATTCCCGCTCAAGCCGCTCCTGGATGATTTCCATGTGCAGCATGCCCAGGAAACCGCAGCGGAAACCGAACCCGAGCGCATCCGAGTTCTCGGGTTCGAAGAACAGTGAGGCATCGTTCAGGGTCAGTTTCTCGAGGGCGTCCCGGAAATCGTCGTAGTCATCGGCGCTGACCGGGAAGAGACCGGCATAGACCTGGGGCTTTACCTTCTTGAACCCCGGCAACATCGGGGTTTCTTCGGCAAACTTCTGGTGCACAATGGTGTCACCCACCGGAGCCCCGTGAATGTCCTTGATGCCCGCCACCACAAAGCCGACGTCGCCGGCCTGGAGAATATCGGTATCCTTGGGTTTCGGGTTGAATATCCCGACCTTGTCCGCGTTCCAGCTCTTGCCGGTGGACTTGATGACGATCTTGTCACCCTTCTTCATGGTGCCTTCGGTCACACGGACCAGCGACACCACGCCCAGGTAGTTATCGAACCAGGAATCGATGATCAGCGCCTGCAGGGGCGCGGAACGGTCCCCCTTGGGCGGCGGAATCCGCTTGATCAGATCCTCGAGCACATCCTCAACGCCAAGACCGCTCTTGGCACTGCAGCGCACCGCGTCAGACGCTTCGATACCGATGATGTCCTCGATCTCCGCGGCCACGCGCTCCGGTTCAGCCTGGGGCAGGTCCATCTTGTTCAGGACCGGAACCACCTCCAGGCCCTGCTCGATCGCGGTGTAACAGTTGGCGACGGACTGGGCTTCAACACCCTGGCCGGCATCAACCACCAAAAGGGCCCCTTCGCAGGCATAGAGGGAGCGGGAGACCTCATAGGAGAAATCCACGTGCCCCGGTGTGTCGATAAAATTCAGCTTGTATACGTGACCATCCTTCGCCGTGTAATTGAGCGTGACACTCTGGGCCTTGATGGTGATACCGCGCTCCCGCTCCAGATCCATGGAATCCAGGACCTGTTCGGCCATTTCCCGGTCCGTCAGGCCACCACAGATCTGGATAAAACGATCTGCAAGGGTAGATTTACCATGGTCGATGTGGGCGATGATGGAGAAGTTACGGATTCGGCTCAGTTCAGTCACAGACGATGAATACTCATAAAAAGACGAAGGATTGAGCCCGGAAGGGCCGTTGCCGGGAACCGGGAACGGCGTGATTTTACCGGTTACCGGCTGTCATTGCCATGATCAGGAAATCAGCGGTTTTTCATACTGCCGAATCAGGAAGCCAATCAGCGCGTCTTCATCCAGTGGATAGCTGAACAGATTGCCCTGGCACTGGGCGCAGCCGGAAGACTTGAGGAAACTGAGCTGCTGGGGTGTTTCGACCCCTTCCGCCACGACCGTCAGATGCAGTTTGCGCGCCAGGGCGATGACCGCGGACGCAACATCCGTGGCACTGACGTTGTAGGGAATATCACGGATGAACCGGTGATCAATCTTGATGACATCCAGCGGCAGCTGCTGCAGTGACACCAACGAACAGGATCCCGTACCGAAATCATCCAGAATCAGACAGACGCCCAGATCGTGGAGCGAAACCAGCAGCTCGCGCAGGGTTCGGGGATCTTCGTTCAGCAGTTCCGCGGGCATCTCCAGCTCGAGACGCTCCGGCGACACCCCGGTCTCGGTGATCACCTGCCGGATCATGTCGAGGAACCCGGAGTCGGTGAGCTGCCGGACCGACAGGTTAACCGCCATTTTCAGGGACTCGAAGCCCGCCCGTTCCAGGGCCTGAACCTGAATACAGGCCTGGCGCAACGCCATCTCACCCAAGCGTACGATCAGACCGGTTTCTTCCGCCAGTCCGATGAACTGCTGGGCAGACACCAACCCTTTTTCCGGATGATGCCAGCGCAGGAATGCCTCGACACCAATCACCCGTTCGGTGGCCAGATCTACCTTGGGCTGGTAATGCAGGACAAACCGGTCCCCTTCCAGCGCGGTAGCCAGCTCTTCCTGCTGGAGCAGACGTCGTGCAGCCTTGATATTCATCGCCGGTGTAAAGAACTGGTAGGTGTTACGGCCCAGCTCCTTCGCCCGGTACATCGCCAGGTCGGCAAACTTCATCAGCGTGCCCGAATCCTCGCTGTCATGGGGAATCATGGTGATGCCAATACTGACGGTGATCCCGACTTCGTGGTCATTCAGGCGAATGCGCTGGCACAGGCGACGCAGAATGGTTTCGGCCACCTTGCCTGCGGCATCGGGCCCGCTGATCCGGGACAGCAGGACCACAAATTCGTCACCACCGAGGCGAGCCACGGAATCCTCTTCGCGAACGCAGCCCTCCAGCCACTCAGCGACCTGACACAGCAGTTCGTCGCCCGAGTCGTGGCCGAGGGTGTCATTGATTCGCTTGAAACCATCAAGGTCGAGGAACATCAGGGCCGCGGGCTCGCCGCTGCGTCGGCTGCGGCGCACCACGTGGTTGAGCCGGTCACGGAACAGCTGCCGGTTCGCCAACCCGGTAAGCGGATCATAGAACGCCAGGCGGTGCAGTTCGGACTGGGCGGCCTTGAGTTGCGTCAGATCCCTCAGGCTGAGCACCACGCCGTTAACCCCCGGCACGCTTAGCATGGCTGTGAAGGTCCCTTCCATGTCGCGCCACTGACCACCGGCATCCCGGATTCGCACACGAATCACCGGCATCTGTTTGCCCGGGGCCGCCTTGGATTCTTCAAACCCCTTCAGCAACTGAGGCCAGTCATCAACGTGGGAGAGGGATTCGAGGGCCAGTGATTGCAGTTGGCCCGGGTCAAACCCGAGAATGTCAAAACTGGACGGGCTCGCGTAGATTGCCTCTCCGTGTCGATCCATGACCAGCGTGACGTTGGCGGCGCCTTCCGTGATAGCGCGGTAACGGCCGGCACTGATCTGCGCCATCAGGCGGGAACGGATCAGCGCCAGCACAAACAGGAACAACAGGACGCTGATGACCAGACCACTGCCCAGCACGATGGGAGGACGCGGGTCCGACGCGAGGAAATCGAAAGCCGGTGTCGAGCGCGTTTGCAGGAGCCAGTCTCGCCCGCCCGCGGTCACGGTCTGGCTCATTTCGAAACTGAACTCGTTATCCAGTGACCCAAGGTTGGAGCCGTACATCAGAGTGTCGCGGGCAACCACACCGTTGTCGTAGATGCGCACGTCGAGAAAGGGGGAGATCAGACCGACAATGCCGTCGATCAGGTTGTTCATACGGAAGGCACTGAATACGTAGCCCGCCAGCATCATGCGCCGTTCGGCCCGGATCTCCGGAACGTCCCCGCCCTGGTAGACCGGGTAATACATCAGGAAACTGGCCTGATCCTCGGCAAGCTCCTCCTGGATCAGCACCACCTTACCCGTCACCGTCGGTATCGCGTCGTCCCGGGCTTGCTCCATGGCAAGACGATGAACCGGATCACTGAAGGCATCGTAACCCAACGCCCGCCGATTCCGGTCGGTGCCGGGCTCGAGATACACCATCGGGTAGTAGTAAGGGCCGGTTCCCAAGGGGCTGACCAGGTAGTTATGAA
The DNA here is from genome assembly GCF_019264345.1 of Marinobacter arenosus. Taxonomy (NCBI): domain Bacteria; kingdom Pseudomonadati; phylum Pseudomonadota; class Gammaproteobacteria; order Pseudomonadales; family Marinobacteraceae; genus Marinobacter; species Marinobacter arenosus. The sequence continues at coordinate 191,903 of NZ_JAHVAO010000002.1, read as the reverse complement.
CGCCATCGGCCCGGACCGACGCAATGTGATCCGCCATCTGACGTACGCCAATGCGCCGGACATAACCAATTCCCTGAATGCCCGGGTAGTAACGGTTGATGTCGACCTTATCAATGTATTCGCGCCACTGCTCCCGAGACACATCGCCCGACACGGCAAACAGACCGGCACTACCCGCGAGCACCTGCTCGTAGTTCAGCAGACGTTCTTCGATCGCAGTTTTGAGCTGGAGAGACTGGGTCCGGAAACGGGCCTGGGTACGGTCATCAACAAGGCGAATCGACACCTGCCAGAGAACGATCGTGATCGCAATTACAACGGCAAAAACGAGCCACGCGACCCACGCGTTCCGAAATTCCAACAGCTGTCGGAGAGGTAGATCCTTTTTGTTCATCATCTGATCCGGTCCGTTCCATGGCCATGCTAGTTTTTTTGAATCGGGCAAGTATAACAAAAGCCTCCGGATCTGTCGTTTCTGACAGACACCGGAGGCTTTGTTTCCGACTCAGTTGGCCCGATCGGGCCATGCGGTCAGGGTTTCATGACAAGGTAGACCGCCCGCCCCTGACGAACCACCCGGACAGACACGGCCCGGTCTTTCGGCAATGCATCAACGACATCGTTGAATTCCTCAACCGACCGAACTTTTTCCCGGTTGATTTCGGTAATGACATCGCGCGGACGAATGCCCGCTTCAAAGGCCGGCCCACGGGTCACGTTGGTAACCACGACACCCCCATCAACACTCAGGGAATCCGCCAACTCGGACGGGATGGGCTCAACGGTCATTCCCAGCGGGGCCGAGGACGAGCTGCCGCCCTCTGAGGGCTGAACCGGTTGTTCACCGCCCTGCTCCGGGAGCTTGCCAATCTCAACGTCAAGGGTCATTTCCTCGCCGCCACGGAGAATGTTCAGGCTCGCGGTCTCACCGATGGGCGTTCTGCCGACCATGGGTGGCAGGTCGGATGAAAGCTGTATTTCCTCACCGTCGTACTCGAGCACGATATCGCCGGACTGGAGACCGGCTGCCTGGGCCGGAGATCCGTCCATCACCTCGGCCACCAGGGCGCCCCGGGGACGCTTCAGACCGAAAGATTCCGCCAGGTCACGGTTCACTTCCTGAATCAGCACGCCGAGCCAGCCGCGAGAGACCGTGCCGGTGTCTCGGATCTGACGGAAGACGTTCATGGCGTCGTCGATCGGGATGGCAAAGGAAACCCCCATGAAGCCGCCAGAGCGGGTGTAGATCTGGGAATTGATTCCCACCACGTCGCCATCAAGGTTGAACAACGGCCCGCCGGAATTCCCCGGATTGATTGCCACGTCGGTCTGGATGAACGGCACGTAGTTCTCGGTAGGCAAGGAACGGCCGAGGGCACTGACAATGCCGGCGGTGACGGTGTAGTCAAAGCCGAACGGCGAGCCGATGGCAAAGACCCATTCACCGACTTTCAGGTCCCGGGAGCGCCCGATTTCCACGACGGGCAGGTCCTCGCCGTTCTCGATCTTGAGCACCGCCATGTCGGAACGGGGATCGGTGCCCACCAGTTTGGCCGGCAATTCCCGACGATCGTTCAACCGAACAATGATCTCATCCGCACCTTCAACCACGTGGTTGTTGGTGAGCACGTAGCCATCGCGGGATACAATGAACCCCGACCCCATGGAGCGACGAGGCTCGGCATTACCGGGACCACCGCCAAAGGGCGATTGGGGGCCACGGAAGAAATCCTGGAAAAATTCCGGCAATTGCTCCAGTTGACGCTCGCTGAACGGCGAGCCATTCATGCCGCCACTCGAGGCTTTTGGTGCGCTGGTGGTACTGATGTTAACCACCGCTCCCGCGTTGTCCTCCACCAACTCGGTGAAATCCGGAAGATTCCTGGCGCCAGCACTCTGACTCCAGAAAACCGACACCATGACGGACAACATCAGCAGAGCGCCCAGAATTCTCCATACCCGCGTGGCAGGATCTGGCTGGGCAACCGCTGTCAGTATTCTCGGCATGTTATTCCCCCTTGCGTTCGTTTCATTAAACGAAATGTTGAGATGGCCAATGCGTTTTTCAACTTACAAAACAGTAGGGTTTCCGTAGCGTTCAGATGCAGGTGTCGGAAGCGATGCGATTCACCCGGAGTAGGCGCGGCTCGTAACGACCGTCCTGGCGGGCCTGCAACCACCGACCGACGAGAAACCCGGCCGCCAGCCCCACCAGGGCCCCCAGCATGGCCCAGGAATCGGCGCCATCGGACAGCCGGTGCCCGACAATGCTCGCCAGCACCATCAGCAGCAGAGGCAGGGCGTAAACAATGAGCGAGGCTCCCAGCAGGGCCTGCTCGTCGATGCCCAGCGTCACCTCGTCACCGACCTGGGCCCTGACCGTATTCTCTACCAACACCTGATTGGCGCGCCCGCCGGTGGCCGACGCCAACACCCGTTGGCCACAGCCGCTTCGGGCCGAACAGCTTTCGCAGGCACTCTGGCGGATGGTCTGGACCCACACCCGATCTTCCTTCAGGGCGATCACCGTTCCGTTTTCGGTAATCATGACCCCCCCGAATGTTGCGCAAGGGCGTCACCGACCCGAACCGATTCCGCAACCTGGCGGGCGGTTTTGGGTGGTATCTCCCCAACCACGGTAACGAGGAAACTGTTGCTGCCAGCCTTGAGTTCCCGCATGTAGACGGTGGTGGCGCCAATCCGCGAAGCGCCAATCGGCATTCGGACCTGCCCCTGGGGCTCAACAAACACCGAAAAGGCAGCGACACCGTCGGAAAACGCCACCGCCCTGCCCGGACCCGAGCGGGGCGCAGCCGCGGGAACAAATCCCTCAGGATGCCAGCCCAGATCCCAGCCCTCCATGGATGACTGTTCCGCGGGCTCGCCCGAGGCAACGTTCTCCAGGCTGCGGGTGATTTCCCGCCCCTCGGTCTGGATTTCGAATTCGCTGTCGGGAATGCTGTCGGTAATGTCGAGGCTGGTGAACTGGAAATGTTCGAGAACCTTGCCGCCCGGTTCGCCAACATGGCTCTTGACCAGCAATCCGGAGTTTTTCTCGAGCCAGAGACGGTGACTGTAACGATGCGAGTCTCTGGCCGTCAGGGCAATGATCACTACTTCATAACCGGCGATCCGATCTTCACCTACCAGGTCCGCCTGATACCAGCGACTGACAGACACCAGCTCATTGGCAAACGCTTCAGCAAAGGGGCCCGAAGGAATGATCTGGTCCAGCCTGATCCGGCCCCGCTCAGGCAACACACACACCACGTTCATGCCCTTTCGGACGATTTCGCCATCGCCACCATCCTGGAGCACCAGCCGCTCTTCAACCATGCCGTTGTGGTACCGATGCGCGATGCGCATGGAGTGAACGCTATCGCCCCGGGCATAGACAAACACGCCCCGGTAGGTGGTCATGTTCAACGCCGGCCCCAGGCGCTCAAGCCACTGCATGGCCCCGGTATCCTCGGCCACAGCCGGCCGGATCGCCAGCACAAGCATGGTGACCGCCAGGAGCATCGGAATGATGGTTTTCAGGATGCCGCCACCCGATCCAGACAAGAAGCGTTTGCCGTACATGATCAGTAACCGCTACCCGACGCACTCACCAGTCGCGCATAACCAACGGAACCGCGCCCTGCCCCCACACTGTTATGCTGGGCATGCTCAAGGAGGTATCGGCTCATGTGCTCCCACTGCTCCTCATCAAGCCCCTGGAGTGCAATTTCATTGACCGGCGGCACTGCGGACGGATCAACCGGCTCCGTGGCCGCAACCGGGGTACCAGCCTCAACGTCCACCGACTCCCAGCCGGCACCCGCACCAAATCCAACCAGAAGCGCCATGGTCACCATGGCAACGGCCGGCCATTGCCAGCGGGTCGCGGGCTTCAGATCCGTCACGCTGTGGTCAGAGGACGGTCGTGGCCGCCCTTCCAACATTTCCCGTACCGCCACACTGACATCGACGCCGTCCGCCGGAGAATGACTGCTGTGCATCAGCCCTCTTACCTGCTGCCATCGCTGCCACTGCTCGCGCACCTCATCCTGCCGACCATGGGAAAGCAGGCGTCGAACCGCCAGCTCATCGGCCTCGTCGTCCATCATGGCTGAAAGTGTTTCTCTGAGACGATCGTCCATAGGATGCACCCTCAACTACGTCGCTGAATGATTGAGCAAAGGCCCGAGATGGCGGTCAACCGCATCCCGTGCCCTGAAAATTCGGGAACGCACGGTACCGATCGGGCAATCGAGTATCCGGGCGATATCCTCATAACTGAGACCGTCGTACTCCCGCAGCAGAAACGCCGAACGCAGCTCCTCCGGCAATTGGGCAATCGCTTCTGACAACGCTTTTTGTAGTTCCTCGCGCTGCAGCAGCCGTTCCGGGGAGGCAATGTCCCTGAGCCGACCACCATCGTCAAAATGCTCGGCCTCGGTCACGTCAGCACTGCCCTGGGGCCGACGCCCACGGGATTCCAGAAAATTCTTCGCCGTGTTTACAGCAATTCGATAGAGCCAGGTGTAAAAGGCGCTGTCACCCCGGAACCGATCCAGGGCCCGGAAGGCTTTGACGAAGGCTTCCTGGGTCAGATCCATGACTTCCTGACTGTCGTAAACGTAACGGCTGATGATAGACGCGACCCTCGACTGATACTTGACCACGAGCAAATCAAACGCCGCACGATCCCCGTTCCGCACCTTGCGCACAAGCTGCAGATCGGTCTGACTGTCAGAGCTTTCACCCTGTCTCTGGTCTTGGTCAGGAGTCATGGACGGTGTGCCGGGCTTCCCTGTTTTAACGGCCAGTTGACCGGTCTTCGCTAGGTTTCTTTGCGTCATCGTTGCTGTCCGGCGTCCATTCATTTAACGGGTAAAGTCACCGCTTGGGTGGCTCACCCTGTCAGGCCAAATAGACAGCACGAGCAAAGTTTAGTTCAATAGACCTCCACATTATGGCCCGCGATCACGACCCAATGCCACAGTCCTACGAATTCGATGTTCTCATTATCGGCAGTGGTGCTGCCGGCCTCACCGTTGCACTCAATTTGCCTGAGCACCTGCGCATCTGCGTACTGAGCAAGGCCGACATTTCCAGTGGCGCGACGCTCTGGGCCCAGGGCGGTATTGCGGCGGTTCTGGACGACGACGACTCCATCGAGGATCACATCCAGGACACCCTGGCCGCCGGAGCCGGACTGTGCCATGAAGACGCGGTACGGTTCACCGTCGAACATGGCCGCGAGAGCATTGACTGGCTCATCAATTCCGGCGTGGATTTCACCAAGGATGAAAACGCCCATTACCACCTGACCCGGGAAGGCGGACACAGCCACCGCCGCATCATCCACGCTGCCGATGCCACCGGCCATGCGGTATCCACCACGCTCACGGAGCAGGCTCAGTCACGCCCCAACATTGAGCTCATGTCCAGCCGGGTTGCCATCGACCTGATCACAAACCGCAAGCTGTCATTGCCGGGCAACCGTTGTGTCGGCGCCTACATCCTCAATCTTGAGGACAACCACGTTGAACTGTTCCGGGCCCGGTTTACGGTGATTGCCACGGGCGGCGCCTCCAAGGCCTATCGCTACACCACCAACCCGGACGGCGCCTCCGGGGACGGGATCGCCATGGCCTGGCGCGCGGGCTGCCGGGTTGCCAACATGGAATTCAACCAGTTCCATCCGACCTGCCTGTATCACCCGCACGCCAAATCGTTTCTGATTACGGAGGCCGTACGCGGTGAAGGCGGACTGCTGAAGCTGCCCGACGGCAGCCGCTTCATGGACCGGTTCGACGAGCGGGCCGAACTGGCGCCGAGGGATATTGTGGCCCGGGCCATTGACCATGAAATGAAACGCCTGGGTGCCGACCATCTTTACCTGGACATCAGTCATAAGCCGGCGGATTTTATCAAGCACCACTTCCCGACCATCTACGAGAAATGCCTCGGTTTCGGTATCGACATCACCCGGGAACCCCTCCCGGTCGTGCCGGCCGCCCACTACACCTGCGGCGGAATCATCACTGACGAGCGCGCCCGCTCAGACATCAACGGGCTCTATGTGGTGGGCGAGGCCGGCTTTACCGGCTTGCACGGCGCGAACCGGATGGCCAGCAACTCCCTGCTGGAGTGCCTCGTTTATGGCCGTTCCGCGGCGCAGGACATTGCCCGCCGGGAGGCGGACATCCCGCCACCGCCGGAAGCACCGGACTGGGATGAGAGCCAGGTGCGGGATTCCGACGAGGACGTGGTTATTTCCCATAACTGGGATGAGTTGCGGCACTTTATGTGGGACTATGTCGGTATTGTCAGGACCACCAAACGACTGCAGCGGGCGAAACACCGCGTTGACCTGCTGTCCCGTGAAATTGGTGAGTTCTACAGCAACTACCGGGTCTCCAACGACCTCCTGGAGTTGCGGAACCTGGTCACCGTGTCCGACCTGATTATCTGTTCTGCCCTCCAGCGCAAGGAAAGCCGGGGACTGCACTACACGCTTGATTACCCTGGTCTGACCGCTGAAGCCAAGGATACCGTACTCATTCCGACGACCTACCGTACGCTGTCTCCCTGATCGGCGATAACCTGTACCATTGACTCACACCACACCAACGGAACCTGCTATGTCCGAACATGCCGCCCCCTCCGACAACTCCGAATTCAACCGCCTGTGGTGGCACAGCCGACGCGGGATGCTTGAATTGGACGTCCTGCTGATTCCCTTTGTTGAAGAGGTCTACCGGAACCTGGAAGCCGAGGACAAGGCGCGCTACCAGAAACTGCTCAGTTGCGAAGACACCGACATGTTCGAGTGGTTCATGCAGCGCAGCCGGCCCGAAGACCCGGACCTCCAGCGCATGGTTGATATGATTCTGAATCGTGTCCAGCCGGATTGAACTGACCCTCTCTCCGTCCGTGACCATCGGCCTGCTGGCCATCGTTCCGTGGCTGGTCCTGTTCGCTTTTCTGGTTGCCGCGGCGTATGGCGGAAAAACCTGGCTCCTCGCTGGCGTGCCAGTCGCGCTGGCAGGCGCCACGATCCAGTACCGACGCTCCGGCATGCTCGTGGGCAATTCTGCTGTCACGGCACTGAGGCTTGAGCAGGGCCAGTTGAGCGCCCGCCTCGGCGACGGCCGGCAGGTTTCCGTCGAAGCTGTCGGCACCAGCCGACTTGGCCCGCGCCTTGCCCTCTTGAAACTTCGTCCGACAGGCACCAGAGTCAGGTCGTATTCCGCGATTCTTCTGGCCGATTCAACGGGCCTGCGTGGCAACGTGCCGGAAGACGAATTCCGTCGACTGCGGGTGTGGCTGAGACTGGGCAGGTCCCGGCCAACATCCCGGCGAAGCCCTCACCAGGAGTAATGCATGACCGACGCTGCCTCACCAGCATCCGGCGACACCGCTTCCACCTCGACCACTGCCTCGGCCCCCCTGCCGGAGACCGGCTGGTCGAAGCTGGGCAACCGCCTACTGGTTCGCATCAGCGGCCCCGGTACCGACAAGTTCCTCCAGGGCCAGTTCAGCCAGCACCTCGACGAGGTTGTTGCCGGTTACTCACCCCGGGCCGCAGCGGCAACGCCCAAAGGGCGAGCCTACTGCCTGACCCGGATGGTGCGGGACGGTGAAAACATCGTGATGGATCTGGACACCTCGCTGGCTGAGTCGACACTCACCCATTTGCGCAAGTACCTGATGCTGTTCCGGGGCACGTCTGCCGAACCCGTGACGGATGGTTGCGTCTTTGGCCTGTTTGGTGACTCCGAGGCGAAACGACTGGCCGGCCAGGCATTTTCAGAGCTCAAACGCCCGGGGGACTCGCTGGCGCTGAACTCCGGCTTCCTGATTCGTGTCGAACCGACCGCCGAGGGTCTGTCACGATTTGAATTCTGGCGAACTGACGAATCCGAAGCCGGCCTGGATGCCAGCAAAGAGTGCAGCCTGGCCGACTGGCAAGCGTCCGAGATTGCCGCCGGAATTGCCGCACTGACGGAAGAAACGAAAGAGGTCTTTGTGCCCCAGATGCTGAACTGGCAGCACGTTGGTGGTGTGCATTTCAAGAAAGGCTGTTACACGGGCCAGGAAATCATCGCCCGCATGCATTTTCTGGGTCAGCTAAAGAAGAGCCTCTACCGGTTCCGGCTCGACGCAGACCAGGCCCCAACACCTGGCGCGCCCATCCTGGCCGGTGACCGGTCGGTCGGCAACGTGGTCAATGCGGTGCGACTGCAAAATGGCACCTGCGAGCTTCTGGCCGTGGTCAGGCATGACGCAGCAGACGAGGACCTGACGATCGACGGCCTGGCTGACCAGACGCTGGCCCAACTGCCCCTCCCTTACGCCGTGCCCGAGCGGGAAAAAAGCCCACAGACAGATACATAAGTTGACAGGCAAAGCCGCTGCAATTTGCTATAAAGTAAGTCACTTATAGGATTTTTACGGTTGCTGGGGACTGCTGTTTGCCAGCGCCGAACATTGATAACCGGACTGCTTCTGACCATGTCAAACATCGTAGAAACCATAAAAACCGATCTGATCACCGCCATCGAAAATGACAAGCTGGTTCTTCCGACACTGCCGGAGGTAGCCCTCCAGGTTCGTGAGATTGCCGAGTCGGAAGACTCCGCGATTGCCGATCTGGTGAAAGTGATCAGTAACGATACCGCGCTCTCGGCTCGTCTCATCCGCGTATGCAACAGCCCGCTGTTCCGTGGCAGTCGCGCCATCGAGAACCTGAACATGGCGGTAAGCCGCCTCGGCATGGCCTACACCAGTAACCTTGCCATGGGCCTTGCCATGGAGCAGATGTTCCAGGCTACATCCGACATGGTCGACAAGCGCCTGCGGGCCACTTGGCAGACCAGCACGGAAGTGGCCGGCGTCTGTCATGTCCTCGCCCAGCATTACACCAAGCTCAAGGCGGACCAGGCGACATTGGCGGGTCTGGTGCATCAGATCGGCGTTCTGCCCATCCTGCGTTACGTTGAGGATCACGACATCCAGATCAGCAGCATCACGCTCGATAATGTGATCGACGAACTGCATCCCCGTCTGGGCGCCACTATCCTGAAAAAATGGGACTTCCCCGAAGAGCTGCAGAATGTGCCCCTGGAATATGCGAATTTCCAGCGTGAGGGAGCGTCTCCCGATTACGCGGACCTGGTCATGATTGCCAACCTGCAGTTGGTCGCCGGCAGTGACCACCCGTGGACCGAGATGGACTGGAACACCATTTCCGCGTTCGAACGGGTCGGGCTCGATCCGAACATCGACATGAGCGAGGAAGAAGATCTGAATGCCGAGATGGAAGCCGCGATGGCGTTGCTGCAATAGGCGCTATTTCTGGTAGCGGGCAATCAGCTCGGCTTTTGAGGGCAGCGTCCAGTCAATGGATGGCTGCCCTTTTTGTTGCAGCCAATCGTTGGCGCGGGAAAAGTGCTTGCACCCGAAAAATCCGCGGTAGGCGCTCAGCGGGGACGGGTGAGGGCCCTCCAGCACCAGGTGACGGTTGCGATCGATGTGCCGGCCCTTCTTCCGGGCGTAACTGCCCCATAGCAGGAACACCACCCCTTCCCGCTCCCGGTTGATGGTTTCGATGACCTTGTCGGTGAAGGTTTCCCAACCCTTGCCCTGGTGGGCGCCGGCCTGCCCCTGAACCACCGTCAGGACGCTGTTCAGCAACAGCACACCGTCTTCCGCCCAGGGCTGCAGGCAGCCGTGATCGGGGGCGTCGATATCCAGATCGCTCTGGATTTCCTTGAAAATGTTGACCAGTGACGGGGGAGGTGGCACATCCGGCCGGACCGAAAAACACAGGCCATGAGCCTGCCCGGGGCCGTGATAGGGGTCCTGGCCGAGAATGACCACGGACACCCGATCGAGGGGCGTGCTGTTCAGGGCATTGAAACAGTGCTGACTGGCGGGAAACAGAACCTTTCCGGCCTGCTCCTCTTCGGCCAGGAATTCCGCCAACGCACGCATGTAGGGCTGGCGGAATTCGTCGCCGAGATGATCGGTCCAGCCCCGGTCGGGTCTGAGCTGGCTCGCCAGTACCTCAACCGGATGCATGGTTACGCCTCGTCGCCTGAGCCGTGGTGCTCGGCCTTGTGTTCCGGGCGCATGTGCGGGAACAGGATGACGTCACGGATCGACGGCGAGTCGGTCAGCAGCATGGCCAGGCGATCAATGCCAATGCCCTCGCCGGCCGTGGGCGGCAGGCCGTACTCGAGCGCCATGACGTAGTCTTCGTCATAGAACATGGCCTCGTCATCGCCGGCATCTTTTTCGGCGACCTGGGCGCGGAAGCGCTCGGCCTGATCCTCGGCATCGTTCAGCTCCGAGAAACCGTTGGCAAGCTCGCGGCCACCCACGAAGAATTCGAACCGCTCGGTCACGAACGGATCATTGTCCTTGCAACGGGCCAGGGGCGAAACTTCCTTGGGATAGTCCGTGATGAAGATCGGCTGGACCAGGAGGTGCTCCGCCGTCGCCTCGAAAATCTCGATCTGCACCTTGCCCAGACCCCAGGTATCTTTCAGCTGAATACCAAGATGGCCGGCCACGCGACGGGCACTGGCTTCATCGCCGAGCTGACCCGCCTGGATATCGGGGTTGTGCTCGAGGATCGCCTCAACCACCGTCATACGGCGGAACGGCTTCCCGAAGTCGTATTCGACGGTTTCTGTCTCACCGTTGGACAGTTCACGGGTATTCACGACCGTGGTCGTGCCCAGCACCTCTTTCGTGACCTGACGCAGCATGTCCTCAGTGAGGTCCATCAGGTCGTTGTAGTCAGCATACGCCTGGTAGAACTCGACCATGGTGAATTCCGGATTGTGCCGAGTCGAGAGACCTTCGTTGCGGAAGTTGCGGTTGATCTCGAACACCCGCTCAAACCCGCCAACCACCAGGCGCTTGAGGAACAGCTCCGGCGCGATCCGAAGGTACATGTCGATGTCCAGCGCGTTGTGGTGCGTCACGAACGGACGCGCGGTGGCACCGCCCGGGATAACTTGCAGCATTGGCGTTTCGACTTCCATGAAGCCGCGGGCATTGAAATAGTTCCGCATGCTGCTGATCAGGCGGGTGCGGGCCATGAACACCTTGCGGGTGTCTTCGTTCACCATCAAATCGACGTAGCGATGACGGTAACGGGCCTCCATGTCGGTCAGGCCCTTGTGCTTCTCCGGCAATGGGCGCAGAGACTTGGTCAGCAGCACGTACTCGTCCATGGTGACGTACAGGTCGCCCTTGCCCGACTTGGTGAGCGTACCGCGAACCCCCACGATGTCGCCCAGATCCCAGTGTTTGGTGTCCTTCTGGACGTGTTTGGTGGCGTAGATCTGAATCCGCCCGGTCATATCCTGAACAACCTTGAACGCCTTGCGGTCAAGCATCATGCGGCCGGCAATCGCCACCTTGATGTCCAGCTTCTCCAGCTCTTCCTTGCTCTTCTCACCGTATTTCTCCTGCAGCTCAGCAGCGGTGCTGTCGCGGCGGAAATCGTTCGGGAAAGGATTGCCTTCGGTGCGCAGCTCGGACAGCTTGGCACGGCGCTCGGCAATCAGCTTGTTGTCCTCGTGCTGGGTGGCGCTGTGGGTTTGTTCAGTCATGTTGGCTCACTAAAGATCGGGAATTATCCGGGTTTGGGGTTGATGGCGCCGATTACAGCGCCATCTTCAGGCTGGCTTCGATGAACTTGTCGATATCACCATCCAACACCGACTGGGTGTTGCTGGTTTCAACCTTGGTTCGCAGGTCCTTGATGCGACTGTCATCCAACACGTAGGAGCGAATCTGGCTGCCCCACCCGATGTCGGCCTTGGCATCTTCGGCTTTCTGCTTCTCGGCGTTCCGCTCCTGCATCTCGCGCTCAAACAGCTTGGCCTTCAGCTGTTTCATGGCCTGGTCTTTGTTCTGATGCTGGCTTCGTCCAGCCTGGCAGGCCACGACAATCCCCGTGGGGTTGTGGGTGAGACGAACGGCAGATTCGGTGCGGTTTACGTGCTGACCACCGGCGCCGGAGGCGCGATACACGTCAACACGCAGATCCGCTGGGTTGATTTCAATCTCAAAGCTGTCATCCACTTCCGGCGAAACGAAGACCGAGGAGAACGAGGTGTGGCGCCGGTTGCCGGAATCGAACGGAGACTTCCGGACCAGACGGTGAACACCGGTCTCGGTGCGCAGCCAACCGTAAGCATAGTCGCCCTGGATGTGGATGGTGGCGCTCTTGATGCCCGCCACTTCGCCTTCCTGAAGTTCGACAATCTCCGCCTTGAACCCCCGACGCTCGGCCCAGCGCAGGTACATGCGAAGCAGCATGTTCGCCCAATCCTGAGCCTCGGTGCCGCCGGAACCGGCCTGGATGTCCAGGTAGGCATTGTTGGCATCCATCTCGCCGGAGAACATCCGGCGGAACTCAAGCTTCTCAAGCTCCTTGTCGAGCCCGTCCAGATCGGCTTCGATCTCGGCGACCGTGGCCGCGTCGTCTTCCTCGACCGCCATATCCAGCAGCCCCTCGGCGTCGCCAAGGCCACTGGTGAGGTTATCGATGGTTTTGACGATCAGCTCGAGGTCAGCCCGTTCCTTGCCCAGGCCCTGGGCCCGCTCCGGATCGTCCCAGACCGTCGGCAACTCAAGTTCGCGCTCTACTTCGACCAGACGTTCACTTCGCTGGTCGTAGTCAAAGATACCCCCTGAGCGCTTCAGTGCGCTCACGAAGCTCTTTAATCTTCGTCACAATGGGATTGATTTCCATGAAACCCTTACTCGCTCTGGAAAATGATGAGTAAAAAACAGTGGCGGGATTCTACCGGATTTCTGTAGCTAAATCAGCCGGGGTAAACCGATACGTCAGGCAGTTAAACGAGATGAGCGCAGCGAGTTCTTTTCCCGGAAGAAAGTTCAGGAAAGCGGCTCGAGATAATCCACGAGGAGCTGCAGATTGGTCCGCCCCCGGAACGTATTGGCGTCCGGCTTGTAGACAACCCGGGCCCCGGTGCGGGTGTAGTCAGGCACTTCCGGGCCGGTGTTGAAGGCAATGCCATCGATGATGCCCCCGCCCTCGGCGGGCTGCAGCACCAACTTCAAATGGTTTTCCCCGACAATGCGCTGGCTGACCACCCGGAACTCGCCATCGAAGACCGGCTCCGGGAAATGCTGGCCCCAGGGGCCGGCCCGCTTTAACAGCGCAGCGGTATCCAGGCTCAGCTCCTCGACACTCAAGGGACCGTCGGTGGTGATCGCCGCCTCCAGGTCTTCGGCTCGCAGGGTCTCCCGCACGGCCTTGTCAAAGGCGTCGGAAAACGCGTCAAGGTCCTCCCGCGCCAGAGTCATGCCGGCAGCCATGGCATGACCGCCATACTTCTTCATCATGCCCGGATTCTGGGCGTCCACTGCCGCAAGCACGTCACGAATGTGCAGACCAGGAATCGACCGGGCCGACCCCTTGATATCCTGACCGTTCTCGTCACGGGCAAAGGCAATGGTCGGACGGTGAGTCTGCTCCCGGATACGGGCCGCCAGGATACCAATCACACCCTGGTGCCACTCCGGGTCGAACAACGCAAGCCCCCAGGGTAACCCCTCGAGATCCAGAGACATTGACGCCAGCAGGTCCTGAGCCTGGGCCTTCATGTCCTTTTCGATGGTACGCCGTTCCCGATTGAAACTGTCCAACTCCCGCGCAAGGCGACGGGCCTCATCGGGGCTGTCGGCGAGCAGGCAGGCGATGCCGATGCTCATGTCATCGAGGCGCCCGGCGGCGTTCAGCCGGGGGCCCACTACAAATCCGAGGTCGGTGGAGCTGATGGCCGTATGATCCCGGCCCGCAACCTCAAGCAGCGCCAGAATACCAGGGCGCGCCTCTCCCTTGCGGATACGCCGCAAGCCCTGCTCCACGAAAATCCGGTTGTTGTGGTCCAGTGGCACGACGTCCGCGACCGTGCCCAGGGCGACAAGATCCAGGAGTACCCCGAGATTGGGTTCCGGCGCCGGCAGGCGGCCAGTCTCCCGAAGGTGTTTACGCAATCCGGTGAGGACATAGAACATTACCCCGACCCCGGCCGCATTCTTACTCAGGAAGGGGCAGCCCGGCTGGTTCGGATTCACGATGGCATCCGCATCCGGCAGGGTTTCACCGGCCAGGTGATGATCCGTAACGATCACCTTCATGCCCTGTTCCCGGGCGGCTTCGACCCCGTCAATGGCAGAAATGCCGTTATCCACGGTAACCAGCAGGTCCGGCAACTCACCCTCTTCCGCAAGTCGCTCGATGATCCCCGGCGTCAGCCCGTAGCCATCGGCAAACCGGCTGGGCACCCGAAAATCGAGCCCCTGGAGCCCGAGCATCGACAGGCCAAGCATGGCAACCGCGGTACTGGTGGCACCATCGGCATCGAAATCCCCGAGAATCAGGACTCGCTGTTGTTGCTCAATGGCGTCCGCCAGCAATTCGACGGCGCGATCGATGCCACGGAGTTCCATGGGCGAGGCCAACGACTTGAGGGTATAGCTTAGCTGCTCGTCGGAGGTAACCCCCCGGGCGGCATAGAGGCGACGCAGCAGTGGCGGGAGCTGTTGCCCCCAGGCCGGATTGCTGTCCGGCTGGGGGCGACGCAGGATCTTTTTCGGTGTCATACCGGATCAGGCATTTTTCCAGTGCTTGGCTATGAACTCCTGAACACCGGCGATGTTGTTATCCAGAACGGTATAACGCTCCTCCCGCTCAAACAGATCCGCCATGTGGGCGGGCAGCTGAGGCTTTACCGTCACGCCGGATTCGGCCACGGCATCCGGGAACTTCGCCGGATGGGCGGTGCCGAGGGTGATCATCGGCACGGAGCTGTCACGGCGGCAGTTGCGGGCCGCACGCACGCCAATGGCCGTGTGCGGGTCAAGCAGGTATTCGTTCTGCTCATGAATTTCCCGGATGGTATCGCAGGTGGCCTTGTCGTCGACCGCGTCACTGTCGAACAGCTTGCGGGCGTGACGCCAGCGGTAATCCTCAATGCTCACGGGCCCCTTGGCGGCGTTCTCCAGCAACGTCTTCACCGCCTGGCCATCACGACCGTGCAAATCAAACAGCAGGCGTTCAAAGTTGCTGGATACCATGATATCCATGCTCGGCGACAGGGTATGCTCCAGCTTGTGCTGCTCGTATCTGTTGCCGCTCATGAATCGGTGAAGAATGTCATTGCGATTGGTGGCAATCACCAACTGAGAGATGGGCAGCCCCATCTTCTTGGCCAGGTAGCCGGCGAAAATGTCACCAAAGTTACCGGTCGGCACCGAAAACGCCATGCTTCGATCGGGACCACCCAGCGCCAGGGAGGCCTGGAAGTAGTAGACGATCTGAGCCATGATCCGCGCCCAGTTGATGGAGTTCACCGCCGCAAGCTGGGTTTTGCCACCCAGGAAGCCCTGATTACCAAAGCTTTCCTTGACCATGCGCTGACAATCATCAAAATTGCCCCGCACCGCGATGTTGTGGATGTTATCGCCTTTGACCGTGGTCATCTGCCGGCGCTGAACTTCCGAGACACGCTCGTAGGGATGCAGGATGAAAATGTCGACGTGCTCGCACCGGCGGCAGCCTTCAATCGCGGCCGATCCGGTGTCGCCGGAAGTGGCGCCCATGATGACAACATGCTGCTTGCGCTTTTCCAGCACGTAATCCAGCAAGCGGCCCAGCAGCTGCAGGGCAAAATCCTTGAACGCCAGGGTCGGCCCACGGAACAGCTCCATGACCCACTCATTGGTATCCAATTGAACCAGCGGGGCCACCGCCTTGTGGCTGAACACCGAGTAGGTTTCATCCAGCATCTTGCGGAAATCGTCAGCGGGAATGGCATCGTCGACGAACGGATGCATCACGTTGAACGCCAGCTCGCTGTACGACAACCCACGCCAGCTGCGGATTTCCTCAAGACTGAAATGGGGCAGCGATTCCGGCACATAGAGCCCGCCGTCGGTCGCCAGACCGGTCAGCAGAACATCCTCAAAGCCCAGTGCGGGCGCTTCACCCCGCGTACTGATATATCTCACGAGCGTACCTGTTAGTTAAAGTTTTCGGCGCGGATGCGAATGACCTGACCGTCCGTGTCGGTCAGAGCTTCCAGCTCTTCGATGGCGCGGTTGACCTGCCGCTCCTGAACCGTGTGGGTGAGGATAATCACCGGGATACGGCCATCCTGCAGCTCGGATTCCTTCTGCATGATGGACTCGATGTTGATGCCATGCTCACTGAGGATGGAGGCGATTTTGGCCAGGACACCCGGGCGGTCCAGTGCGGTAATCCGCAGGTAATAAGCGGACTGGACGTCCTCCATGGACAGGACATCAAGGTCTTCCATGGCCGCCGGCTCGAATCCGAGGTAAGGCACACGCTGCTGGCTGCCGCTGGCAACGGCACGGGCAACGTCGACAATGTCAGCAATAACGGCGGAAGCCGTCGCTTCATCACCGGCGCCTGGCCCGTAATACATGGTCTGTCCGACGGCATCGCCGTCCACAAGAACCGCGTTCAGGACACCGTCAACCTGAGCAATAAGGTGGCTCTGGGGCACCAGGGTCGGATGCACCCGAAGCTCGATGCCGTCATCGCGACGACGGGCAATGCCAAGGTGCTTGATGCGGTATCCCAGCAGTTCGGCGTGGGCGATGTCATAGGGCGTGATTTTCGAGATGCCTTCGGTGAAGCCTTTCTCAAACTGAAGGGGCACCCCGAAACCGGCGGAGGCCAGGATAGTCAGCTTGTGGGCTGCGTCGATACCCTCGACGTCGAACGTCGGATCGGCTTCCGCGTACCCGAGATCCTGGGCTTCTTTCAACACTTCGGAAAATTCACGACCGGCACGCATTTCCGTCAGGATGTAGTTGCCCGTGCCGTTGATAATACCGGCAATCCAGTCGATCCGGTTTGCCGCCATGCCCTCGCGAATCGCCTTCATGACCGGAATACCACCGGCCACGCCAGCCTCATAGGCGACGACCACACCGGCTTTCTCGGCAGCCTCGAAGATCTCGTTGCCGTGCACCGCAATCAGGGCCTTGTTGGCGGTAACCACGTGCTTACCGTTACGGATTGCCGCAAGCACCAGCTCTTTCGCCGTTTCATAGCCACCGATCAGCTCCACAACGACGTCCACAGCGGGATCGTTCACCACGTCAAAAATGTCGGTGGAAAACGGTACATCGCCGAGATCCATATCGGTTCGGGGACGACGACTGGCGATCCGGGTAATTCGGATGTTACATCCTGCCCGGCCGGCAATAAGCTTGGCATTCCGGGTCAAGACATTGAACGTACCGCCGCCAACGGTACCCAGTCCGCAGATTCCGACACTGACGTCTTTCAAACTCTCACCTCTGAACCCGCAAGGGGTGCTGATGAATTACATTTAGGGAGGCATAGTATACCGATTCAGATGGCCATGAATAAGCCCTGAACCGGAAGGATGTGAAATCCGTGAGAGGCCCCGCAAAGGAGCGGGGCCCCGGGCAAGGTCAAAGCAGACCGAGCCCCTTGGCGAGGTTGTCGGCAGGCACGTAGCCCCGCACCATATTGCCGTCTTCCAACACGATTGCGGGCGTACCAGTCACACCCACTCGACCACCCAGCTGGTACTGCTCCAGCACGGGATTCTCACAGGTGGCCGACTCTACGGTGCGCCCGGCTTTTGCCGCATCCATTGCAGCCTGCTGGTCCTCGGCGCACCAGACCGAGACGTATTTGGTGAACGAGGGTGTTCCCGGGCCAGAACGGGGAAACGCGTAGTAATTGACGGTAATACCATAGGCGTTGAGTTTGGGCACTTCATCATGCAGTTTGCGGCAGTATGGGCAGTCGATATCGGTAAACACATCAATCACCGCCTTTTCCTCGCCGTCTGCCGGAAAGCGGATCACGCCATCGTCACCGAACGCCGCCATGACCTGCTCACGCTGGCCGGCCCGAGCCTCTTCAGTCACATTGGCAATGCCGTTGCTGGTGATTTTCAGGAGGTCACCGGTCAGCAAATACTGGCCGTCCGCTGTGGTGTAAATGGTATCGCCATTATTGCTCTGCACCTCGTACAGACCCTTGGCCTCTGACTCACGCACCGACTGGACCTTGAGTCCGGGCACCGCGTCGGTCAGACGCTTGGCAATCCCATCTTCTACCTCGCCGGCGGCGGCCGGCCAAGCCAAAACAGCGCCAGCCATGAGGCCAACCACCATTGCAACTTTCTTTACGCTTTTTCTGGCAGACATAGCTACATCCAGTCAGACAAAATTGGGATCCCGGCCATTGGCGGCCGGATCATGGAAACACGATACTGCGACACAGGGCGGACGCAAAAGTTCAAAGCCAGTACCTTACCCAAAAACCGCATCGTCAGCCACGGGGGTGATGGGACTGATGCAAGGACTGAAGCCGCTGACGAGCTACGTGGGTGTAGATTTGAGTGGTGGACAGGTCCGAATGCCCGAGCAGCATCTGCACAACCCGCAGGTCCGCTCCGTGATTGAGCAGATGGGTCGCAAATGCATGCCGCAGTGTATGAGGGGAAAGGTGCTTGCGAATGCCGACCCGGACAGCGTAATGCTTGATGCGATGCCAGAAGGTTTGTCGGGTCATGGCAGTGGGGCGGCTTCCGGGGAACAGCGCGTCACAGGAATGCCCTTTCAGGAGCTCGGGACGAGCTTCCTTCATGTACCTCAGCAGCCAGTCGACCGCCTCCTCCCCCAGTGGCACCAGACGCTCCTTGTCCCCCTTACCGGTTATGCGAACCACGCCCTGACGCAGGTTTACCTGGTCAACCCGCAGACCGGTGAGCTCGGTAACCCGTAGGCCGCAACCGTAAAGGATTTCCAGCATCGCCTTGTCCCTGAGCTCAATGGGCACTTCCGGGTTCGGCTCGGCCAGAAGGGAATCCACCTCCTCCTCCGTCAACGAATCCGGTAGCCGACGCGGCAGGCGCGGGCTGTCTATTCGCAGCGTCGGATCCTCCGCGATCGCCCCTTCCCGCAACAGGAACCGATAAAAACGACGCATCCCCGACAGACGCCGTGCCGCTGTGGACGCTTTCACCCCCTCTGCCAGCCCCCTGGACATCCATGCCAGCAGGTCAGTCCTGCGAGCTGTCTTCAGCAAAGGCTGCCCTGGCTGCTCTTCAAGCCAGGACGCCAGACGAGCCAGATCGCTGCGATAGGCCTGGCGTGTTTTTTCCCCCAACCCGTCCTCAAGCCAGATGGCGTCGGTAAAACGGGTGATCACGGCCTCATCTTCCGGTCTCACATCACCACTCTCATGCTTTCACCCTGAAACGAGCATGCCTCACCCGGGGAACAGACACAAAAAAGGCAGCCCGAGGCTGCCTTTTTATAAGCGCGCTGTTCAGCGAATAGCTGATCAGCCCAGCTTCTCCTTGATACGAGCTGCCTTACCAGACAGGTCGCGCAGGTAGTAAAGCTTGGCCTGACGCACGTCACCACGACGCTTCACACTGACACTGTCGATCAGCTTGGAGAAGGTCTGGAAAGTACGCTCAACGCCCACACCGTAGGAAATCTTACGCACGGTGAAAGAGGAGTTCATGCCACGGTTACGCTTGCCGATGACAACACCCTCGAACGCCTGCAGACGCTCACGGTTACCCTCGGTGACGCGAACCTGAACGACCACGGTGTCACCCGGCGCAAACGCAGGGATTTCCTTGGTCATCTGTTCTGCTTCAAGTTGACTGATGATGTTGTTCTTGCCGCTCATCGTAATGCTCCTGATACCCAATCTTTTAATGCCCTGATGATTCAGAGGCACCCGGTTCGTTCAAAATCTCTTCCAGCAGCTGACGCTCTTCATCCGTAAACACCCGCTGCTCCAGCAGGTCGGGGCGCCGCTCCAGGGTTCGCCTCAGCGACTGTTTCAGTCGCCAACGCCGGATCTGATCATGGTGACCGCCCAATAAAACATCCGGCACCGCCTGACCTTCATAAACTTCGGGCCGGGTATAGTGCGGACAATCCAGCAAACCATCGGCAAAGGAATCCTGCTCTGCCGACTGCGCATGACCCAGCGCTCCGGGGATGAGGCGTGTAACCGCATCAATGACGGCCATGGCCGCCAACTCGCCACCGGACAACACGAAATCACCCAGCGACACTTCCCGATCGACTTCCGTCGATATCAGGCGCTCATCCACACCCTCATATCGGCCTGCAACCAGAATCAACTGCTCCTCTGCCGCAAGGGACTCGACAACAGATTGATTCAACGTCTCACCCTGAGGTGATAGATACACCACGCAGGCTTTACCGGGTGCTGACTCCCTCGCCGCATGAATGGCATCCCTGAGAGGCTGAATTTTCATCAACATCCCCGGACCACCACCATAGGGCCGGTCGTCCACCGTGCGGTGACGATCATGGGTGAACTCGCGGGGATTCCAGCTCCGGAAGGTCAGAAGACCATCCCGAACTGCTCTACCCGTGACCCCGTAATCCGTTACCGCACTGAACATCTCCGGGAACAGACTGACTGCGCCAATCCACACCCGTTAAAACTCCGGATCCCAGTCAACGACCATTCGAGCCGACGCCAAATCCACTTCCCGGACCACCTGATCCGGCAGATAGGGAATCAGCCGCTCGCGCTGATCAATGGAGCCTGCCGAGGCGTGCACCACCAACACGTCGTTGGAACCCGTCTCAATCAGGTGATGCACTGTACCCAGGCATTCACCTTCGACCGTAACGACATCAAGGCCCTCGAGCTGGAACCAGTAAAACTCCCCTTCCGGGAGGTCCGGCAGCTCGTCAGTACCAACCCTGACGTCGGCGCCGCAATACTTGAGCGCGACGTCCCGGTCATCAATACCTTTCAGCCTGACGACGATCCCCTGCCCTTGGCGGCGACCTTCCTCAAGCTTGGCCGGAATACGCTTGCCGTCCAGATCCAACATCCAGTCCCGGTAGTTCAGTATTCCTTCCTTGGGGTCAGTGTAGGAGTAAACTTTTAGCCACCCCTTGACCCCAAACACCGAGGTAATCCGGCCGATCACAGTTTCCTGCGAAGTCTGTGTCATGCCATCAACCCCAGCGTCCAGACGCGATTACTCAGCGCCCTTCAGCAGCTGTGCTACACGCTCGCTGGTCTGCGCACCCTGGCCCAGCCAGAAGTCCACACGATCACGATCAACGCGAAGACGCTCTTCCTGACCACGGGCGATCGGGTTAAAGAAGCCAACACGCTCAATAAAACGACCGTCGCGAGATTTGCGGCTGTCAGTGACTGTCAGATGGTAGAACGGGCGCTTCTTGGAGCCGCCACGAGCCAAACGGATTGTTACCATTTAACCAATATCCTGTTCTGTTGTACGAACTTTGTACGATTCACATCAGCCGAAACACGGCTGACGCGAAGACCCATACTCGAAAGGGGCGCTATTCTATGCTAAAAAAGCGCCAAAGAAAACAGGGAAACACGCTGTTTCCCTGTTTTTGGTGTAAGGCTTTTTACATACGGCCAAACGGGGGCATACCACCTCCGCCACCACCGGGCGGCATCATACCACCAAGACCGCGCATCATATTCGCCATGCCACCCTTTTTGCCAAATTTTTTCATCATCTTCTGCATCTGCTTGTGCTGCTTGAGCAGTCGATTGACGTCCTGGATCTGGGTGCCTGAGCCGCCCGCAATGCGGCGTTTGCGGGAGTTATTGATGGTGTCGGGATAGCGACGCTCTTTGGGCGTCATGGAGCAGATAATGGCTTCCATCTGTCCCATCGACTTATCGTTGACCTGCTGCTGCGCCATCTGCGCCATCTGGCCCATTCCAGGCAGCTTATCCATCAGGCCACCGATGCCGCCCATATTCTTCATCTGCTGAAGCTGATCGCGGAAATCCTCAAGATCAAAGCTCTTGCCCTTTTTGATCTTCTTGGTGAGCTTCTGGGCCTTCTTCTGGTCCAGCTTGCGCTCTGCTTCCTCTATAAGGGAGAGCACATCGCCCATGCCGAGAATACGGGAGGCTACACGATCCGGGTAGAAGGGTTCGAGTGCGTCCGACTTCTCACCGACACCCAGGAACTTGATGGGTTTGCCCGTAATGTGACGGACGGACAGCGCCGCACCGCCTCGGGCATCACCGTCGGTCTTGGTGAGGACCACACCCGTCAGCGGCAGCGCATCGTTGAACGCCTTGGCGGTATTGGCCGCATCCTGACCGGTCATGGCATCAACCACGAACAGCGTCTCAACCGGATTGACCGCTTTATGCAGCCGCCCGATTTCGCCCATCATCTGCTCATCAACGTGCAGACGACCGGCAGTATCCAGAATCACCACATCGACGTGCTTTTTGCGAGCCGCTGAGATCGCACCCTCGGCGATGTCCACCGGATCCTGATCGGCGGTGCTGGGGAAAAACTCGACACCCACCTCACCGGCGAGCGTCTCCAACTGCCGGATAGCGGCCGGACGGTAGACGTCGGCACTGACCACCATGACCGACTTTTTCTGGCGTTCTTTAAGGAAACGGGAAAGCTTTGCCACGGTCGTGGTTTTACCCGCACCCTGCAGACCCGCCATCATGATGACCGCTGGCGGCTGCACCGCCAGGTTGAGGGTTTCGTTGCCCTCGCCCATCACGCGTTCCAGCTCCTGCTGGACCACTTTCACAAACACTTGCCCCGGCGTCAGACTGCGCTGCACTTCCTGACCAACGGCACGCTGGCGAACACCCTCAATGAAATCCTTCACCACCGGCAGGGCGACGTCTGCTTCCAGCAGCGCCATCCGCACTTCGCGCAGCGTGTCCTTGATGTTGTCGTCGGTTAGCCGCGCCTGACCGGAAATCTTGCGCAGGCTACCGGAAAGTCGGTCTTGGAGGTTCTCAAACATGTTGCTCTTCCGTACCCCGGATAAATTGAGTGCATGGTCCGCAGAGCCGACCCCGGCTCCTTGATTCCAGTTGCATAATCGCGACATTATAACCAGACTATCGCCCTGAAACGACCAGCCCGGTCAAATCGGTGTCCCGAGCCACCGATCCCCAGTAAGAACAGTGGTATATAAGGAAGTCATGGGAACGCTGATTCTCGCGGTCACCTCACTTTTTCTGTACAGCGTTGGCACCGCGCTGCAGGCGCTCCATTTCAGAGGCCGAGTCACCAGCAATCTAGCCATTACCACCCTGATCGGCGTACTTGCCCTGACCAGCCATGGCCTGCTGATCGCACAGAGCGTTCATCAGGACGGCGGGTTCGACTTCGGCTTCTTCAAGAGTTCGGTCCTGATCTCCTGGCTGATCGTCCTGCTGCTCCTAGGCCTGAACCTGAAAAAGCCGGTCCAGAACCTGTTCCTCGGCGTCTACCCGCTGGCCGCCCTGACCATCATTCTGGTGCTGGTCACCCACTCCCCTTCGCGAGTGGTGTCCGATGACAGCTACGGCATGTTGTCACACATTGCCCTGTCGGTGACAGCCTACAGCCTGTTTACCCTAGCCGCCATTCAGGCCACCCTGCTCTATTTCCAGAACCGTCAGCTCAAACACAATTACAACAGCCTGTTGGTGCGTAACCTGCCGCCACTCCAGACCATGGAATCCCTGCTGTTCGAAATGGTGTGGGCAGGCGTTGTCATGCTGATTCTGGCCATCGTGACCGGCGCCCTGTTTGTTGAAGACCTGTTCGCCCAGGACCTTGCCCACAAAACCGTATTTTCCCTGCTGTCGCTGGCGGTGTTCGTCGCTCTGCTGGTCGGCCGCTACACCAAGGGCTGGCGCGGCATTACCGCCAGCCGTTGGACCCTGGCCGGCTGCGCCCTGCTCATGCTGGCATTCTATGGCAGCAAGTTTGTCCTGGAACTGCTGTTCCAGAAAGGCGCCTGACTGACCGGACGGCATAACTTGACACAGGGCTTGGCCACACCCTATTTTCCCCACTTGTCGGTAATATAAGGACACCTTCTCTTGAACGAAACATCGCTTACCGCGCTGTTTATCCTCCTTGTCGGTCTGATTCTCCTGTCCGGTTTCTTTTCGAGTTCCGAAACCGGGATGATGTCGCTGAACCGGTATCGCCTGAAGCATCTCGCAAAAACCGGCCACAAAGGCGCCAAGCGGGCCCAGAACCTGCTCCAGAGAACAGATCAACTGATCGGCGTCATTCTGATCGGCAACAACTTCGTCAACATCTTTGCCTCGTCGATTGCCACCGTCATTGCCATCGAGATCTGGGGCGACGCCGGCATTGCGATCGCGACGATCCTCTTGACCGTGGTGATCCTGATATTTGCCGAGGTCACCCCGAAGACGCTCGCCGCCCTGTTCCCGGAAAAAATCGCCTTTCCGGCGAGCTATGTGCTCGGCCCGCTGCTCAAGATCCTGTACCCGATCGTCTGGGCGGTTAACCTCCTCACCGGCGCCATTCTCAAGCTGCTGCGCATCTCGCCCGAGGAGGCAGCCAGTGACCACCTCAGCCGCGAGGAACTGAGGACCCTGGTGAACGAGGCCGGCGCCCTGATTCCGGCAAAACACAAGGACATGCTCGTCAGCATCCTTGATCTGGAGAAGGTCACGGTCAATGACATCATGGTGCCGCGCAACGAAGTGGTCGGTATCGACCTCGAAGACGACACCGACACCATCCTCCGCCAGCTCCGGAGCAGCCAGCATACCCGGCTGCCGGTGTTCAAAGGCGACATCAACAGCATCCAGGGCATTCTGCACCTGCGCAGCGCCTCAAAGCTGCTCCAGCAGGAGGAGATCAACAAGGCGATGATCATGCAATTGTGCCAGGAACCTTACTTTATTCCCGAGAGCACGCCGCTGAACACGCAGTTGATCAACTTCCAGAAGGGTAAGCGCCGGTTCGGTATCGTTGTCGACGAGTATGGAGATGTACTGGGACTGGCAACGCTCGAAGACATTCTGGAAGAGATTGTCGGCGACTTCACAACGGACTACGCGGCAACCAGCCCCGACATCATCCCTCAGGACGACGGCACCTTCATCATCGACGGTACCGCTGCCGTGCGCACCATCAACAAGACGCTGGGCTGGAAGCTGCCCATTGATGGCCCGAAAACCCTGAACGGCCTGATCACCGAAACCCTGGAAAACATCCCCGATACCAACGTGTGCCTGAAGGTGGACGGACACCGTGTGGAAGTACTCCAGATCAAGGACAACGTGGTCAAGGCCGCCATCGTGCACCCCCGGAAACGAAGAAAACGCTCGCTCGGACGCTAGCACGCCCGCCCAGACGCTCCGCTATAGACCCCGAAGTTATAGCGGAGCGCTTTCTAGAAAGATCACAATTTAACCGAATCCTTGACCCTTATCGAATCGCCACCAACACTCAAAACGGTGCGAGACAAAAACAATGATAAGGAGTACATCCATGAGCCTAACGCACAGTTTCGGTCTTCTGGCCCATCCGGACCAGGAGTGGGAAGCCATTCGGAACGAATCCGAAACCACCACCCGGTTATACCTTGGCCACATCCTGTTACTTGCCCTGATTCCAGCAGCCGCCGGCTTTTACGGCACCACCCAGGTAGGCTGGCAAATCGGGGACGGACAGATAACACGACTCTCGAGCGGGAGTGCATTGCAGCTCTCGGTGCTGTTCTATGCCGCCATGCTGGCGGGCATTTTTGTGCTTGGTAAGTTTATCGACTTTTTCGCGGCCACCTACGATGCGGTCGAACGCACCGCGAGGGGCGTTACACTTGCGGCTTATACCGCCACGCCCGTCTTTCTTCTTGGCGTGATCGCTATTTATCCCAATATCTGGGCCAACATGCTGGCGGGGCTGGTTGCCATTTCCTACGCCGTCTATCTTCTGTATGAAGGCCTACCGATATTGATGAAAATTCCTGAGGAGCGCGGCTTCATGTTCGCCTCGGCAGTTCTGACGGTTGGCCTGGTGATGTTCGTGGCGCTGATGGCCATCACCGTGGTCATCTGGAGCATGGGGGTTGGACCTGTCTATGTAAGCTGAACTTGAGCTATCGACAGCAAACCGCTGAAATGGCGAAGGGTGCCTTAACGGGCATCCTTCGTTTCTTTGAAGACGGTCCCATGTTTTGTTTTATTCATGTTAAGTTTGCTGAAAATGCGGTAAATTTGACCAATAACTAGAAGATAGGATTGTAAGCTCGGTCATGTATCCGGTTGAGGCGTAAAAGGAGTCTGCCATGAACAAGCAGTCCGGCATACATTACCTCCGTGAGCACAGGGAAGCGGCCGACGGTAAACCGGTTCCTGCGGAGGTTACCCGCATCCGTGACACGGTAGTCGCCGGGCTGGGCGATCTGATGCAGGGCGCCTTTGATGCTGTGGATGATTCGTTGTTCGAATTGGCCAACAATGCCCGCAGCAACAACGAGCAAAACCGCTATTTCGAAGCCATGCGCGAGATCCGGATCAAGCGCAAAGGCGTTGAGCGGCATTTCCAGAGCGCGGTCTCCCGATTTTTCTCGCGTCCTCCTCGCATCGGCCAGAACCAGGAGGACACCGCGAGCCCACAGTCCGGTATTGACAGCCTGTCACTGGTTGGCGATGAAGACCTGGAAGAACAGGTGGCCCTCAACGCCATGATCACCAAGGCCAAGGCGCATTTCCAGGGTCCATTGTTGCAGCTGCAGACCCGATTCAGCCAGGTCTACCCGGAAGCCACGGATGAATCGCCGGTCAACCCGATGGCACCTGAGCACCTGTGCAGCGCCTTTATCGAAGCCATCCAGTCACTTGAGATTCAGATCCGCGAACGCCTCATCCTGCTCAAGCAGTTTGACCGATATGTGGTTTCCAATCTGGGCATGCTCCTGGACGAAGCCAACCGGATTTTGATTCAGGCCGGGATCATCCCCAACTTCCGGTACCACGGCAAGACGGGCAAGCAGCACCAAACCGGGGCGGATCAGGGCACCCAATCC
Organism: Marinobacter arenosus; assembly: GCF_019264345.1. Lineage (NCBI taxonomy): Bacteria > Pseudomonadati > Pseudomonadota > Gammaproteobacteria > Pseudomonadales > Marinobacteraceae > Marinobacter > Marinobacter arenosus. Next base: position 164,969 of record NZ_JAHVAO010000002.1, on the reverse strand, counting down.
TCATCGACCGAGGCCCGGTCTGACCAGGTCACAGAAGACCTCAGCAACAGTGCGGTGTTTGACCAGATCCGGCAGATGCTGGCGCTGCAACGCGCCAACGCCGGCATTCCACCCCGCGCGGCCGATCCCAGCATTCGCGTTGTCGGGGAGTCCGAGCTGGCCGACCTGCTTAATGCCCTTCCACTGCCGGATACGCGCCCGATCAGCGGCAACCTGAGCGACGGCGAGCCGATTACCATTGACCTTCGATACGTGGTCCAGCAGATCCTCGCGAAGGCGGATTCCGGCGATGGCCGAAAGCCCGCACTGAACGAGGCGGACGAGGATCTGATCAACCTGGTGTCGATGTTGTTCGAGTTCATCCTTGACGACTACAACCTGTCGGCTCCCGTTCAGGTGTTGATCAGCCGCCTTCAGATCCCGATTCTCAAAGTGGTGATTCGTGACAAGAGCTTTTTCAGCCAGGCGACCCACCCCGCACGCCGGCTCTTGAACTCACTGGCCCGCGCCGGGATTGGCTGGAGTTCCAGCGATGAGAAGGCACGGGACAAACTGTACAGCCAGATTCACAACATCGTTCAACGAATTCTCAATGAATTTAACGGTGACATAGCCCTGTTCGAAACCCTCAACCACGAATTCGAACAGTTCCTGGAAAAAGAGAATCGCAAGGCCTCGCTGGTCGAACAACGCACGCGGGAATCGGAGCGCGGTCGTATCAAATCCCAGAAAGCACAGGAAACCGTCGACAACCTGCTGAAGCAGAAAATCGCGCGCTACCGGTTGCCCGATCCGGTCCACGAGATCCTGATCAATGGCTGGAGCCGCGTCATGTTCCTGGCCTATTTACGGGATGATGTGGAACACCGCTGGAATGAAACTGTGCGGATTGTCGACGACCTGATCTGGTGCCTGCACCCGCATCAGGAGGACGAAGAGCGGGACCAATGGGTGAGAGTTGTCCCGAGCCTGCTCAAATCACTTCGAGCCGGACTGGAGGAGGTTTCCTATAACTCCTCCAAACTGGATGAAATGATGGGCCACCTCAAACACGAACTGGCCGAAGCATTTCGGACCAATGCTGCCATCGAAGCCCGTCAGGACTCTCCCGAAAATCCCGAGGAAGAGTTTGGCCCCGTCCACCAGACCGCCGTGGAACGGCAACAACAACTGGAAGAGGCGGCGATTGCCGAGTACGTTGCCCAGATCGACAGCATCGAGATCGGAAACTGGGTGGAATTTCGCCTGGTGAATGGTGCAAGCTTCCGATGCAAACTGTCCGCGATCATTGAAGATGCCGACAGCTTTGTCTTCGTGAACCGGATGGGCCTGAAGGTCATCGAGAAAAACCGGATTGAACTGGCGCACGAGATGCGCCGGGGCCGCCTGACACTGCTCGAACAGGGTGCCCTGATTGATCGGGCCATGGATGCAGTCGTGGGCAGCCTGCGGAGCAAGACAGCCTGATATTGATGCAGGAGCTACAACGAACGACGCACCGCACCCCGGCAAATTACAGGATCGGCCTCGCCGTATCGACGGCACTGTTGTTTCACACGCTTCTGCTGTCCGGTTTCCCGTCGCCCATTCAGCAGCCCGACAACGTTCGTCACAGCGTCCGCGTGGAGCTCGTCTCCCCCGGGACAACGGCCCAGCCGGCCCTGACGCCCTCGACCTCGACCTCGACGCAGACTCCCGGTAACCGGAACCCGAGATTCGAGGTCGCACCGACGGAAATCGAGAGCGCCCCCACGATCGTCGAACCCACGACCACAGACTCAGAAAGAACAATTACCGAGGCGGAGTCGCCCCCTCGGGAACAAGCGACGGCACCTTCGAGAGATTCGTCGACGGTAACGGAACCAACCACGCCTTCGCGACCGTCTCCGAGCCAAACATCCCAGGCCCCGGAATCTCCAGCCAGCGTAGCTACCCATTCAGGCGAGCCGGTGCCAGAGTCCGAGCCTGAACTGACCGCGAACCTCACCCAGATCACCGAATCACCTAGCGAACTCGAGAACTATTTGTTTCTACTGAGAAAAGCTATAGGACTGGAATTCAACGACAGGAGCGCTCCTAGCCCAAGCCAGTTACCCCATAGAGTGATGGTCAGGGTGGAGCTGGAGCTTTTGAAGAGTGGAGCACTAACGAGCGCTAGGATCCTGAAATCAACTGGATTCAAAAGACTCGACGACGCTGTATATCGCGCTGCGCTGGCAGCCAGCCCCTATCCGGAACCGCCCTCCGCGAAAGCGGGCGGAAACCGTTTCGAAGTCGAGCTGATTTTCGCCCCGAAACGGTTCTGATGAAACTAAATCAGGCTTCCGCCTGCTTTGCTGCGTCTTTGACCACTTTGGCCAGCTCGCCACTCTCGGACATTTCAAGAATGATGTCGCAACCGCCGACGAGTTCGCCGTTGATGTAGAGCTGGGGATAGGTCGGCCAGCTGGAGTAGACCTTCAGGGCCTCACGCAGCTCCTGGTTATCCAGGATGTTAACGAACGCGAAACGCTCGCCACAGGCCATCAGTGCCTGAACGGTCTTGGCGGAGAATCCACACTGGGGAGCCTGCGGGGTTCCCTTCATGTACAGGATGATGGGGTTATCTTCGAGCTGGCTCTTGATGGTTTCATTGATATCCATGAACACTCACCTCTGAAAGGAAACAAAATTGCCGAAGGGCAACGGACTTGACGTTATTGTACACGCCACGCCAACACCGCACCAAACGTCTGGAACGATCACCTGTGGTGGCGCGGCCGGCGGCGTTGTCATCCCTGCTGCGAAGGGCTAGACTTGTTGGCCCTTTTTCAGGCAACTTTCTAGCCATATTTTATTCGCCAACCCCGCCCATGGCGGGGTTCGTTGACACAAGGGCCATTGCATGGCGGCAAGACATTTTCTGACACTGAACGACATGAACACCACCGAGCTCGAGAGCCTGGTGGATCACGCCACCAAACTTCGTAAGGAGTGGCGTCAGGGTAAGTTACGGGACTCCCTCAAGAATCGCGTTCTGGCGATGATTTTCGAGAAGTCCTCGACCCGCACCCGCGTTTCGTTCGAAGCCGGCATGGCCCAGCTGGGCGGTTCCGCCCTTTTCCTGTCTCCGCGCGACACCCAATTGGGCCGCGGTGAGCCAATTGAAGACTCCGCCATTGTGATCTCCAGCATGGTCGACGCGGTGATGATCCGGACCTTCGCCCACGAGACGGTGGAGCGATTCGCCGCTGCCTCCAGGGTTCCCGTCATCAACGCCCTGACCGACGATTTCCACCCGTGCCAGCTGCTTGCGGATATGCAGACCTACCGCGAACACCGTGGCAGCATCCGCGGTGCCACGGTGGCCTGGATTGGTGACGGCAACAACATGTGCCATTCCTACGTCAATGCGGCCTCCCAGTTCGACTTTCACCTGAATGTGGCCTGCCCGGAAGGCTACGAGCCCGATGCGGCCTTGCTGGAGGCCCACGGCGACCGGGTCACCGTTTTTCGTGATCCCGCCGAGGCGGCACGCAAAGCCAACCTGCTGGTCACGGATGTGTGGGCGTCCATGGGCCAGGAGGAAGAGCAGAAAATCCGCGAGCAGGCCTTCCGCAACTACCAGATCAACCCGGAACTGATGAAAGTGGCAGACAAGGATGCGCTGTTCATGCATTGCCTGCCGGCACACCGCGGCGAGGAAATCTCCGCCGACATGATGGAGCACCCCGGTTCCGTGGTCTGGGACGAAGCCGAAAACCGGCTGCATGCTCAGAAAGCATTGCTGGAATTCCTCATCCTGAACCGACTGGATTAATCCCATGGCAATGACGGCAAATGCCCCGGGAGACTGGCTGCTCGAGGTCACCAACCTGTCCTGCGGCTATGGTGGGGATTCGGTAATCCGGGACGTGAGTTTCGCGCTCAGCCATGGGGATATTGGCTGCCTGCTTGGCCCCAGTGGCTGTGGCAAGAGCACCATTCTGCGTGCATTGGCCGGCTTCCTCCCCCTCAACAGTGGCGAAATCTGCCTGCAATCCCAGGCGATCAGCCTGCCGGGTCGGACTCTGGCCCCGGAGAAGCGCCGAATCGGCATGGTATTTCAGGACTACGCCCTGTTTCCCCACCTGACCATCGCCGACAACGTCGGCTTCGGTCTTCGCAACATGCCCAAGGCGGAGCGTCGCCAGAAGGTGATGGAACTGCTCAACGTCGTTCACCTGCAGGACCTGGCCGACAACTACCCCCATGAACTCTCGGGTGGCCAGCAACAGCGGGTTGCCCTTGCCCGGGCCCTGGCGCCGGAGCCGACCCTCATCCTGCTGGACGAGCCGTTCTCCAACCTGGATGCAGACCTGCGCCGTCGCCTTAGCCTGGATGTTCGGGAAATCCTCAAGACCCTGGGCATCAGTGCCATCCTGGTCACTCATGACCAGCAGGAAGCCTTCGCCATGTGCGACCAGGTCGCGGTGCTGCGCGACGGCCAGATCCAGCAATGGGATGTGCCCTACAACCTCTATCACGAGCCCTTGAACCGTTTCGTCGCCAGCTTTGTGGGTCAGGGCGGATTTATACCGGGGAAGGCACTTGGACCGGACACGATCGAATCGGAGTTGGGCGTCATTCGCGGTAACCGGGCGTACAAGTGGTCGCCGGGCACGCTCGTCGATGTCCTGATCCGGCCCGACGACATCCTCTACGACCCCGACTCCGAGCTACGCCCCAAGGTGGTTGAGAAGACCTTTGCCGGCACATCCACGCTGTACCGCTTTCGGTGCTCCGAGGAAACCGAGTTCGAGGCACTGTTCCGGAGTCACCTGGATTTCCACCTGGGCGAGACGGTGCCAGTGCGCGTCGAAGCCGACCACCTTATTGCCTTCGAGCGCACCGCCTGACTCACCCTCAGTGATTGCAGACGCGTTCTACCGCGTCGAGCCAGCCAGCATACAGTGATTCCCGCATCGCCGGCCCCATGGCCGGATGGAACTGGCGTTCGCACTCCCACAAGCGGGCAATTTCATCCAGGCTCTCGTATACCCCGGTCTGCAGGCCTGCCAGAAAGGCGGCACCCAGTGCTGTGGTTTCCGTTACTCTTGGACGATCCACGGTCACGTTGAGAATGTCGGCGAGGAACTGCATCAGCCATTCATTCACCACCATGCCACCGTCCACCCTCAGCGACGCCAGTCGGGCACCATCGTTCTGAATGGCCCGAACCAGATCCTTGGTCTGGTAACACACCGATTGAAGGCCAGCCGTCACAATTTCGGCAATGCCGGTGTCACGGGTCAGTCCCATGATGGCGCCGCGGGCGTGAGGGTCCCAGTGGGGGGCCCCGAGACCGGTGAATGCGGGCACCAGGTACACCGGGTTATCGACCCCCACGGACTCCGCATGGGCCGACGATTCACCGGCATGACTGATCAGTTTCAGGCCGTCCCGCAGCCACTGCATGGCGGCCCCGGCAACAAAGATACTGCCTTCCATGGCGTAGCAGGGTTTCCCGTTCAGCCGGTACGCCATGGTAGTCAACAGCCGGTTTTCGGACCGCAACGCCCGGTCACCGGTGTTGAGCATCAGGAAGCAGCCCGTCCCGTAGGTGCTTTTGGCCATGCCGGGCTCGAAACAGGCCTGCCCAATCAAGGCGGCATGCTGGTCACCGGCAATGCCGGCAACCGCAACCGGTGCCCCCAGCCACTCCGGCTCGGTACTGCCGTAATCGGCGGCGCTGTCCAGTACCTCCGGCAACAGGGACCGGGGGACTCTGAACAGCGTCAGGAGCTGGTCGTCCCAGTCCTGACTGTGGATATTGAACAGCGCTGTCCGAGAGGCATTGGTCGCGTCGGTGTAATGGGACTTGCCCGCCGTCAGGTTCCACAGCAACCAACTGTCCACGGTACCGAATGCGAGCTCGCCGGACTCAGCCCGGGCCCTTGCACCGTCGACATTATCCAGGATCCAGGCAATCTTGGTTGCTGAAAAGTACGGGTCAATCAACAGGCCGGTCCGTTCGACAACGGTATCTTCATGACCGTCGGTCTTGAGTTTGGTGCACAGGGAAGCGGTCCGACGGTCCTGCCAGACGATGGCATGATAGATGGGTTTGCCGGTGGAGCGGTCCCAGATCACCGTGGTCTCGCGCTGGTTGGTGATGCCTATACCAGACAGCTCGCCGGCCGAAACGCCGGCCTTTTCCAGGGCGCCCCGGCAAACCGCCAGCGTACTGTCCCAGATTTCCAGGGCATCGTGCTCCACCCAGCCATCGTGGGGGAAGTACTGGTGAAACTCCTGCTGGTCAACAGCAATGCTGCGGCCGCTCTCATCAAAGACAATGGCACGGGAACTGGTGGTTCCCTGATCGATGGCAAGCAGGTAGCGGGTCATGGAGATCTCCGGTTGTTTTTTCCGGATTCTAGCAGCAGTACCGCAACGGTGAGAGTGAACAGGACAGAAAAAGGGAAGAAAGGCATAAAAAAAGGGCCGGAAAAACCGGCCCTTAAATGACGAATGAAACAAGGAAAGTTCGTAAGAACTACAACCTCAAAAGTCATCCCTTACGCTTTCTATTATCGATAAGGCCGGCGGGATCTTCAGTAGCGGTTATGTAGCAGCTTTGTTACATCAGGTTAGACGGTGAGGTACAGTTCACACTATGGCGTCGACAGGCTTCTTTCGCGGCCAGACCAGACTGAACCGCGCCCCGCCCAGTGCCTCGCTGCGACCGACGAATGCCTGGCCACCGTGCCAGTACAGAATCCGCCGAACGATTGACAGACCGAGACCATAACCGCCGGAGGTTCGTGTCCGACTGTCGTCAAGGCGGGCAAAGGCGGTAAACACCTTCTCCCAATCCTCTTCCGGCACCCCGGGCCCGTCATCCTCAACATCAATGCGGCAATTGTCCTCATCAATGTGGCAGCGGACCAGGACACGGCCCTTGGCATACCGGCCGGCGTTGCCGACCAGGTTCTGGATGGCACGATGTATGTAACGCGGCTCAACATCCGACATTGCCCAGTGTTCAGAGCCCTGCTCAATGTCTGCCTCAATCACCAAGCCCGGCCGGATGATCTGCTGCTCGGAAACCACCTGCCGGACCAGATCCGTCACCGACGCCTCTTGCAGCGAGAAGACCGGCCCGCCCTGCTCCAGGCGGGCGTACGTGAGAATTTCATCGATAAGCTCATCCAGCTCCTGAATGTCGCCGTCGATGTCATCCAGTTGCTTCTGCAACCGCTCCTCGTCCTGGCACGACTCGATCATCTGGACGCCAAACCGGATTCGCGCAACCGGTGTCCGCAATTCGTGGGATACCGCATGTATCATTTCACGCTGAACCTGAACCAGGCGTTGGATATGTTCCGCCATTCCGTTAAAGGAAGCAGCGAGCCTCGACACCAGGGTGCCCGGGCCGGCTTCCACCCGGGCTCCCATCTCGCCCCGGGCAATGCGAATCGCGACCGACTCCACTTTGCGAAGGTTACTGTCAACCTCCCGCAACCCGAAATACAGCGCCGCCGCCAGCACGCCGCCAACCACCAGTACCAGTAGCAGAATGACCGGCGTGGCCCAGGGGTCAAAGGGGGCAGCCAGATCAATCCGTATCAGCTCCCCATCTTCCAGCCTGACCAACACGCGCCCCGCCCCGTTCCCACCATCACGGAAGAAAACCATGCCCTGGCTGGCAACCTCATCGAGCACATCCCCGGGCGGCAGGAGCGCCGGGGTATCAATGGCCCGGACGCGAACATTCAGCTCATCCGACATCCTGACCGCCAGTTCCGATCGTTCATCCGAGCCGGACGAATCCAGATGCCAGCGGAAAATCAGGGCCACGGCTTCGGCTACCTGCTGATAGGGGTCGTTCAGCCGAAGCTGCAGCACCCGGTCTTCAGGGGCTCCCACCAAAATGCGGTAGCCCGTCGAACTCTCCACGGCAACGACTTGATGGTATCCGAGGCGCTCAAGGGTAATCGGGGACAGGGATTCGAGCTGATCCGAACCAAGCACAGAGAAGTTGTAGAGCGAACCAAGCCAGTGATAACGCTCGGCAGCGGCCGGGTCAGATTGCAGCCAGCGCATGAGGGGCTCGGGGAAGCGTTCGTGCCAGAACTGCGACCGGACCGAATTGACGCCCACAAACAAGCCAATACAGACCAGCAGTACCAGCGCTGTGAGGCCGGCAAAACGGGCATAGAGCTTGAGGAAGAACATCAGGGGCATGTCACAAACCCTGGCACGGAATGCCGGCGTGACCGTCACGGATCACACCGGCTCCAGAGGCTGAATCGTCAGGCTTCCTTAACGAACAGATAGCCTTTGCTGCGAACGGTCTTGATTCGACGGGGGTGGATGGGGTCATCGCCGATTTTCGGCCGAATCCGGGAAACCCTCACGTCGATGGAGCGGTCCTGACCATCGTATTCAATACCACGCAGTGCTGTGAAGATTTCCTCCCGGCTGAGCACCCGGCCGGCATTACTGGCCAGCAACCAAAGCAGGTCGAACTCCGCGCTGGTCAGGTCGATGCTTTCATCGTTCAGCCAGGCTTCGCGCATGGAACGGTCAACCACCAGATCATTGAACTGCAGGCGTACCGGTTCCTCGCCGCTTGCCTCATCCCCACCGTTCTGGCCGGTCTCGGTCACCCGACGAAGCATGGCACGGATTCGGGCCAGGAGAACGCGGGGCTTGACCGGTTTGCCAATGTAATCGTCCGCCCCCATCTCCAGACCCAATACCTGGTCCAGGTCGTCAGTACGGGCAGTCAACATGATGATAGGGCCGGAGTAGAAGGGACGCACCCGACGACAGATAGACAATCCATCCTCGCCTGGCAACATCAGGTCCAGAACCACCAGATCAGGTTGTTCGTTCCGGATGCGCTCCACTGCCGGACCGCCATGGGTTTCGAGGGACACCTGCAGCCCGTTACTTTCCAGATACTCACGGGTCAACTCTGCCAGCCGCTCGTCATCCTCGACAATGAGAATTCGCCAACTTTCGTTTGTCTGTTCCACGCCATCCATCTCTGGTTTTGTTATTCCGGTTTTGGGTAACACTGCTTGCCCGACCATACAGGCAACCTGCCGTAACAGCAATTATACATGCTATTCAGAAATATACATGGAACAACGCCTCTGTTACACCCCGTGACAATGGGCACATCCGGCCCAGATCAGAGGACACTGTCACGGAGACGTCACCCTCCGGTCACCCGCGTGTCACAACGGCTTCATACGCTTGTCGGGAAATGGACACAGAAGAGACCATGCCATGACCGCTCAATCCGTGAGACCCCGTCGCAGTGCCCGTCGGCTGACAACCGATATTTCCCGGAGCCCCGCCCTGATCGAAAGCGCCCAGCGTTTACGGTACCGGGTGTTCTCCGAGGAGTACGACAGCGATCTCGGCGCCGAGATTCCGGGGCTCGACGCAGACACCTTCGATACGGTGTGTGACCACCTGATTGTCACCGACACTGACACCGGTGAACTGGTGGCCACCACGAGAATCCTGCACCAGGCCGACATCGACCGTGTCGGCGGCTTCTACTCCGCTGGCGAGTTTGACCTCACTGCCCTCAGGAATCTCCCTGGCGCCGTTGCCGAACTCGGGCGCACCTGTGTGCACCCGGACTACCGCAATGGCGCCACCATCAGCCTGCTGTGGTCGGCGGTGGCGGAATACCTGGTAGCCCACAAAATTGACTACCTGATCGGCTGCGCAAGCATCAGCATGTCCGACGGTGGCCTCAAGGCCTGGCGCATCGCCCGCCACCTGCAACGGGAATACCTGGCGGAGGACCGTTTCCGGGTCTATCCACTGCGGGATCTTCCGCACCTGACCCACACCGCCAATGAGGAGCGGCCGGTGGATGTCCCTCCGCTGCTGAAGGCCTACATGCGCCTGGGTGCACGAGTCTGTGGCGAGCCCTGCTGGGATCCGGACTTCCGGTGCGCTGACCTCCTGGTGCTTCTAGAGGTTAACAACCTGGCCGCCCGGTACAGTCGGCACTTTCTGGGCAAGACAGCCTGAAGCGGAACCGACGGGAGGCTCCCATGGAATGGCTCAGACTCACCGTGCGGCTGACACATTTCAGCCTGTTCCTGGCTGCTACCAGCCTGCTGGCGACGTCGCTCCTGGCCACCGAGACCGTTACCCGACGCCCCATTGACCGCACGCCCTGGGCCCGACGCTGTTTCCGTGGTGCCTGCTGGTGCCTCGGACTCCACGTTCACCTGCACGGTGCTCCGCCGTCCCGCAACGTTCTGGTTGTCAGTAACCACATCAGTTGGACGGATATCCCGATATTGGGCAGCCTTACCCCGACCCTGTTTCTGTCCAAGGCGGAAGTCGGACACTGGCCGGTCATTGGCTGGCTGGCCCAGCAGGCGGGCACTTTGTTCATCAAACGGGGGAGCGGCAAGGCGCGGCGAATACGCAAGGCGGTTGCCGGGAAGCTCATGGCGGGTGACTCCGTGCTCATTTTTCCGGAAGCGACCACCGGTCGGGGCCTGACCGTTTTGCCTTTCCACGGATTGCTTCTGGGCGCGGCGGCGGACTCCAGCGTCCCCATACAGCCCGTGACGATCAGTTACCGTCGCAATGGACGCCCCGACCACCTTGCCCCTTTTGTGGGCGAGGATACTTTCCAGAGCCACATCGTGGCGTTACTTCGACAGCCACCCGCACGGGTAGACGTTCTCTTTCACTCCCCGATTGAGGTGAGCCCGGAAACCGGCACATCGGACCTGGCCGAGCAGTTGCAGAACACGGTGCGAGCAGGCCTGAGCAGAATCCAGCAAGGCGAACTGGACGCCCCCCCGGGAGAGGGCATCAGAACAGCGGGCGACCCTGGGTTACCTCGTCCTCAGTAGCCTCCCTGCGCCCGACGATCTCCAGATCGAAATAGAGCGTGAAGCCCGCCAGGGGGTGGTTCGCGTCGACCTTAACCAGGTTGCCATCAATACCGACGACCTGGACGATCTTCGCCTCATCGCCGGTGTTGGTCTGAAACTTCATGCCGACCTGAAGATCTTCCACGCCCTCAAACATGGAACGGGGCACTTTGCGTACCAGTTCCGGATTGTGTTCACCATAAGCCATTGCCGGCGGCACGGTCACTTCGAGGCAATCGCCCACGTTGCGGTCTTTTACCGCCTTCTGGATACCCTCGATGATGTCGGGGCTACCGTAAATAAAGTGGAGCGGTTCGCTTCCTTCCGAGGTGTCGACGAGTTCGCCAATCTTGTTCTTCAGGACGTAGTGAACGGTGAAAACATCGGGTCTGGCTTGTGAAGCATCCATCAGGTATCTGGTTTTCCTGTAGCGGTTGGTGTGTCAATCAGTTGCAGGCCGTGGATCACCAGACGTTGGTCCAGTTTCTCCCGCAAGCCGGAGGGGTTGCCCAGGCTCATGCGCTCAAGCAATGAAGCGTACCGGCCCTCATCATCCCGGGCCCGAACGGCCTGCCATAAGGTTGCCAGTTTACCACGACGGGTTGCCGTTGCGGCCTTGAGGGTTTTAAGGGCTTTCCCTAACGTCAGTTCCTCATCGGTAAAATCGCGGCCAAAGGGAAAAGCCGGGAACCGGTCGGCGCCGCCGCCGGCGGAGACCGCAGCGCGAACGGCTTCCGGCGTGTTATCACACCAATCCGGCGGTAGCCGGAAGGCCGGATCCACCTTGCCCGCTTTCTGCGCCTGCTTCAGCAAGTCCTGCTGGAATCGCGAATCGGCGATACGGATAAGCCGCAGGTAGACCTGCTCATCCGATTGACCGCGCAGGTCGGCAATACCGTATTCGGTAATAACAATATCCCGGAGATGGCGGGGAATCGTGCAGTGGCCGTAATTGAAAACGATGTTCGAGAGGGTCTTGCCGGCGGAATGACGAGTGGCCCGCAAGGTCAGGATCGACCGTGCGCCCGGTAGCTCGTGGGCCATGGCCACAAAGTTGTACTGCCCCCCGACACCGCTGACCACCCGGCCATCGTCCAGGCCATCCGATACGGCGGCGCCGTTGAGCGTGTACATCATCGCCGAATTGATAAAACGCCCGTGAACCCGCTGCGACGCCTTGAGCCGCTGGTTTCCGAAGCGGTGGTCGTAAAGTTGGTTGATGTAATTCACGCTGGTCATGCAGATCTGGTTACGCTGCTCTTCGCTCAGTTCCCGCAACGCCCGGTAGAACCGTTCCGGCCCGACGTAAAAGCCACCATGCATGGCGATACCACCTTTGAGCCGACGCCCCAGCGCCAGGGTTTCGATCGCCTCACGCGCCTCGGAACGGTCCAGATCGCCCTCAACCGACTGCTCTCCAATCATCAGGCGCCCGCCCCGGAACGTCACCGAGTCTTTCAGGATACCCAACTGAACCAGCCAGCTGACGTCCCTCGCCCGCATGGGTGAATCGATCAGTTGCTCGCGGCGGAGCACGTCCAGCGACGCCATGGATACGTTCGGGGTGAGCTCCCCCTGGTTGATGAGCGTCTGGAGGTCAGCATTCTCAAAGACCTCGCGCGTGAGGATGCCCGCCTGCATCAGATACAGGAAGCCATCCACCATCATTTCACTGCAGCCGTAGAGACCCTGCGTGAATGGCCCGGTACCACCGTCGGTTGCCACCACCGGGAACCGCTCCGCGACCTTGAGGTGCTCATACACAGCCCGCCACGCATCGTTATGCTGGTGCCGGAGAATGGCGCTGTGGACCAGGGCCGCTCCCAGGGATCCGATGCCGACCTGAAGAGTGCCGCCATCCCGAAGCAAAGCGCTGGCGTAAAACCCGATCAGATGGTCTTCGGGGCTCACTGCCATTTCCGGCGCCGAAAACAAGGGGTGATCGGAAGCTGCCTGGTCAAAGACCACGTCGAATTCGGTCTCCTCCACCGCCGCATGATGATCCATCCACGGCAGGTTACGGTTCATTTCCGCCACCAGTGCAACCGGTGTGCCTTGGGCTTCACGCTCCCGCATCAGGGGCAACAGGTCCAGCGTCAGATCCGGGTTGCAGCTAAGGCTGACCATGCCGGACCGACCCGCCTCTTCCCCCGGGGAAACCATCTGTGCCACCACGTTGATGCCCTGGGCCATCAGATCGCGCACCGCGTGGGTGTAATTGCTGCAGACGTAATGCCGCTGCTGGGGCCGGTTGTTGAGGTAACTGCCTGCTTTGAAGAAAAACTCTGAAACCCGGATATTGGCGGGCAGTCGATTGGCCGTCACCGCCCGCGCATAGGCCAATTCCGGAATCCGACCGTAAAGGCGCTCGGTGAACGGCCCCAGAAAGCGTTTCTCGAGGGACGAACCGCCTCGGGGCGCGAGAAGCGAGAGGGCGGTAACAATGTGCAGCTGAATGTCGGGATCGTCGACAGCCCGCTGGTACAGCGCATTAACAAACCGGACGGGCTTCCCCAGACCCAGTGGCAGTCCCAGCGTAATGTTTTTTCCAACCCGGCGAATCACTTCATCGACACAGGCGTTCACATCGTTTGAACGACGACTGTTTTCCTCCGCCATCACCAAGCTCCTTGTGGGTCAATCAGGCTGTGGGGCGATGATCACACGACACAAAGGCACTGGCAATGCGCCAGATCATGATTCACAGGAAATATCAGGGGAAAGGAATAGATAGAACGTTGACGGAAATGCGGGAAGGAAGCGTCAGAAGTTCCACTTCAGGTTCAGGCAGGCTCCCTCATTGAGCAGAGCGATGCCATGGTCAGGCTGCGCCGGCTCAGAGGCGTAGCGCTTACCATCGTCAGCGGACCGTGACAGGGTCAGCGTCAAGAGGCGGGAGCCCAGTTCGCTGAAAGCCTCAACCGAATCCTCTTCAAAATCGCCGGACATTTTTTCCTGGAGCTCGTAGATACTCTCGGTTGTGGTGGCCTCATCCGCATTACCAAACACGCGCTCGTCCGCTTCGGCGCGAACGACGAAAGCAACCAGATTGAGAGCGAGTAGAGCGACAAAAATGCGAATAATCATGATACTTCTAAGACCTTTGACCGAACCGAAATTCTAAAGATAGCTAAGGCTAAAGTCTAATGATTGAACGCCGGAAAGATGTGAAATTGCACACAAATGCGTCGATTATTTGTCAATAAACGACCGCCTTTTTGTCAAAAAATAATCCAGGATATGTCAGTTTGTAACAGGAAAACGGGAAGCCCCGGCAATCGGCACTCCGGGGCCTGCCTGAACAATTACGGACAGGGGTACGTGTAATCCCCGTGAATGGCTTCTATGGCCTCCAACACCTCCGAATCCAGCTCCACGGCGGCCGAACCAATGTTTTCACGCAGCTGCTCCATGGTGGTGGCACCAATGATGTTGCTGGTGACAAAGCTGCGACTGTTGACGTAGGCCAGCGCCATCTGCACCGGCGACAAGCCATGCTTCCGGGCCAGCTCCACGTATGCCCGGGTCGCGTCCATACCGCGGCCACTGGTGTAGCGGGTGAACCGCTCGTAGAGGGTCAGCCGTCCTTTCTCAGGCCACGCCTCGCCCAGGTACTTGCCGGACAGCATGCCGAAGGCCAGTGGCGAATAGGCCAGTAACCCGACCCGTTCCCGGTGCGCGATTTCCGCCATACCCACCTCGAAGGTTCGGTTCAACAGGTTGTAGGGATTCTGGATGCTGACCGGGCGTGGCCAGCCTTTCTCTCTGGCCAGGCGAAGATACTCCATGGTTCCCCATGGGGTTTCATTGGACAGGCCGACATGGCGGATCTTGCCCTCACGGACCAGCTCGTCCAGGGCACCCAGGGTTTCTTCAATTGGGGTAAACGTCTCGTCCGGGTTGTGCTCGTACCCCAGCTTGCCGAAGAAATTGGCCGTGCGATCCGGCCAGTGGACCTGGTACAGATCGATGTAGTCCGTCTTCAGACGCTGCAGACTGGCATCGCAGGCCTCCCGGATGTGCGCCCGGGTCAGCCGGGGCCCGTTCCGGAGGTAGGTCAGGCCATTGCCGGGGCCTGCCACCTTGGAGGCGATGACCAGGTCATCTCGGCGCCCCCGCTTCGCCAGCCAGTTACCCAGGCAGGCCTCGGTCAAACCCTGGGTCTCGGCCCGGGGCGGGACCGGGTACATTTCTGCCGCGTCGATGAAATTCACGCCCTGCGACGTGGCGTAGTCCAGCTGCTCAAAAGCGTCCTGCTCGGTATTCTGCTCCCCCCAGGTCATGGTGCCCAGGCAGATAAGACTGACATCAATGTCGGTATTGCCAAGCTTTCGCGTTTGCATAATTTCTCCGCATCCGTTTGTTCGACGGGTAAAGGGAATGTCACGGGACTGTCGTCTAACTGTCATGCCCAGTTTCCACACTGGAGACATGTCAGAGGAACCACAGGAAACATCGTGACCGAGACCATCCAGGCCAAGCGACGTGAACAACACATTACCATTGTTTCCGAGACCTTTCCCCCGGAAATCAATGGGGTGGCGAATACCCTGAGACACCTCTGCCAGGGACTGATGCAGCGTGGACACCGTGTCACCGTGATACGCCCCCGACAACGTCATGAAAGCAAGGGATCGGTGGCCGGCGCCGGTCGCGGCCTGTTCAGTCACGAGCATGTGGTTACCGGCCTGCCACTGCCGGGTTATGCCGATCTCCGCTTTGGCCTGGTTCGCAGCAGCCGTCTCAGAAGGCTCTGGAAACAGGACCGTCCGGATGCCGTCTACGTGGCAACGCAGGGGCCTCTGGGGGTAGCTGCGGTAACGGCGGCGCGGGCAATGGGCGTCCCCGTATGTTCCGGTTTCCATACGAACTTCCACCGTTACAGCCGCTATTACGGCGTGGGGATTCTCGAGCGGCTGCTGTGCGCCTATGGCCGCTGGTTCCACAATCGCACGGCCGTCACCCTGGTACCGACCCGCAAGATGGAACAGACCATCGCTGCCATGGGGATCAAACCTGCCGGCCTGTGGAGCCGCGGCGTCGACTGCGGCCGTTTCAGTCCTCACAAGCGGGACCATGCCCTGCGGGCGGAATGGGGCCTTAACGCCAACGATCGGGCAGTGATTTATGTGGGCCGCCTGGCACCGGAAAAAAACCTGCGCATGGCCGTCGCCTGTTACGAGCGGATTCGGGGCCTGCACCCACAGGCCCGCTTCATCCTGGTGGGCGATGGCCCCCTGCGGCGACAACTGGCTGAACGGCATCCGGATTACGTTTTCTGCGGCACTCAGCGTGGCGAAGACCTCGCCCGTCACTATGCCTCCGGTGACCTGTTTCTGTTTCCGAGCAAGACGGACACCTTCGGCAACGTGGTTCTCGAAGCGATGGCCAGTGGACTTGCGGTCGTGGCCTTCGACGACGGCGCGGCCAGCGAGCATTTGCGCCATGAAGAGAACGGCATGAAAGCCGCCCTGCCCCGGGATGAAGACTTTGTCGACAGCGCCCTGCGCCTGGCCGACCAACCAACTCTGCTTAATCGCATTCGCGCCCAGGCTCGCCTGGATGCCCTCGAACTGGACTGGAACTCGCAGATCGAGCAGTTCGAACAACTGGTTTTCAACCAACCTGCTGGGGTCGGATACCATGGCATTAACAAGCAAAGCATCTCGATTCTTTAATCAGGCGGACCAACGGGAATACGCGTTCTGCCAGGCCATCAACGGTATCGCGCGATTCCCGAGCGCGCTCGGCTATTTCCAACTGGTCAGTCGACTGGGCGATGGCTGGTTCTGGTATGCACTGATACTTGCCACCCCCCTGATCGCGACCGGTCAGGGGCCGGCACTGGCCGTGCTGATGGCACTCACCGGGCTTTCCTGCACCCTGACCTACAAGCTGCTGAAGCGCTGGCTGGTGCGGGAGAGACCTTTTATTTCCTTCCCATCCATCAGTTGCGGCACACCGCCTCTGGACCGGTACAGTTTCCCGTCCGGCCACACCCTGCACGCCGTCTGTTTCCAGACCATGCTAACCCTGGTTTTGCCCGGCCTGGCGCTGGTGATCCTGCCATTCACTCTCAGCGTTGCCGCATCCCGGGTGGTTCTGGGCCTGCACTACCCGACTGATGTTGCGGCTGGTGCGGTGATTGGCGGCCTGATGGGCTACGCCTCGGCCCGGTACCTGCTCCCCGACATGTTGCTACTGCTGCCGGCGTGAGGTCAGTCGAACAACCGCAATTGGGTGACCGGTGCGTCATCGTTCCGAAACCGGACCCCGAGCCCCAGCAGGCGCACAGGACGGTCCTTGTCACCGACCAGTTCCTTGAAGAGGGGCAGATAATCCTCGAACCCGGGCTCTTTGATGTGCTCCCGCACCCGCTCCAGGGTATGGGTTGAGAAATCGCTGTAACGGATCTTGATGAACAGCTTGTGGATGGGTTTCTGCCGCGCCTTGCGGGTCAAACGAAGGTTCAGGTCCGCTACCAGGGCAGCCATGACGGTCTCACAGGCGGACCGGTCCGGAAGGTCCTGGGAAAAGGTTCGCTCGACGCTGATCGATTTGGCGATGCGGGAAACCACCACCGGGCGCTCATCCCGACCGTGCGCCATTTCGTGCAGCCGATACCCCTGCTTGCCGAACCGATCGACCAGCACCTCGGGGCCAACCGCCTGAAGGTCACCGCAGGTTTCAACACCGAGCGCATGCAGTTTGCCTGCCGTCACCTGGCCGACACCGAACAGTTTTTCCACCGGCAGCCGGCGGACAAAGAGATCAACGTCTTCCGGCCGGATGACAAACAGGCCATCGGGTTTTTCCCAGTCACTGGCAATCTTGGCCAGGAATTTGTTGGGGGCAACGCCGGCCGAGACGGTGATCCCGACCTCCCGATGGATGCGCTCCCTCAGGTAACGGGCCATCAGCGTCGCGCTGCCTTTGTGATCGGTAATGTCGGAGACATCCAGGAAGGCTTCGTCCAGGGATAGCGGTTCCACCAGATCGGTCATTTCCCGCAGGATGGCCATCACCTGTTGCGATGCCGCGCGGTAGCGGGCCATGTCAGGCGGAACGGTCACAAGCCCCGGGCACAGCCTGCGGGCTTCACTACCCGGCATCGCAGACCGCACGCCGAAGGCCCGCGCCCGATAGTTGCAGGTCGTCACCACGCCCCGACCGCCGGCGCCGCCCACCGCCAGCGGCACGTCTCGCAGGCTCGGATCGTCCCGCATTTCCACCGCCGCGTAGAAGCAATCGCAGTCCAGATGGATAATTTTGCGCTGATGCATGGTAAAAGGGCGGCTCGCGTCAACATTCTGTACATTTATACAGCCTTGTATCTTAAGCTATCATGCTGAGAATGTCAGGAATCCCATTACAACGAGTCAGAATCGACGCGAGGCCCCATGAGCAACCCAATTCCAGAGTCCGATCGCACTGAAATCGAGGCCGCTGCCTTTCGGCGGCTGGTGCAGCACCTGCAGACCAACACCGACGTACAGAACATTGATCTGATGAACCTCGCCGGCTTCTGCCGAAACTGCCTGTCCAAGTGGTACCGCGCCGAAGCCGAAGAGCGCGGTTTCGACATTTCGGATCCGGATGCCCGGGAAGAAATCTACGGCATGCCCTATGAAGAGTGGAAATCCCGCTACCAGATCGGTCCCAAGCAGGATCACAAATAATGAACGTCAATGACGCGGTGCGCATCCATCTTGCCTCCCTTGCGGCAGGCCATGCGGATTTCGACGATACCCTGGCACTGATCGACCGCCATTTTGAATACCAGCCGACTGGCTTCCACAACGGTCCGCTGCACAACCCGGCGGGTGAAAACGTCGGATCCTGCCGGGTCTTTGCCCTGGGCCGCTACTGCAATCTGCCAGAGACCGAAACCCTGCAACTGTTCGCACAGCACTACCAACAGGTTATGGGCGACCCGGCCGGTGACAGCCATGGCAACATTCGCCAGTTCATCAGTACCGGCTGGTCCGGCATCCGCTTTGAGGACGAGCCCCTGCGACCGCGCCCGACGCCAAACACCATGGAAGAGACCCGTTCATGACCGATACCGCCACCTCCGGGGTTAACCAGGTTTTTCAACTGAAAAGCGCCAGCGTGTCGATGACCGCACTGGAGTTGCACTACTTCGACAACGACGACTTTGAAGCAACCCTGCGGGACAAGATCAGTCAGGCGCCGGGCTTCTTCAAGGATATTCCCATTATTGTCAGCCTGGAGAGGTACGAGGGTCTCGACAGCGAGCTGGATTTCTTCAAGATCATTGGCACCTGCCGCCGCCACAACATCCACGTGGTGGGCGTCCGTGGAGGCAATGATGATCAGAGGCGACTCGCGAGGGGCGCGGCATTGGCGTTGCTGCCTGGCAGCAGTCACCGGGATCGCGCGCACGAGCCGGAACCGGCCACCGGAGGCGAGGCACGAGAGGCGGTGGAACCCACGGCTGCCAGCACCTCCTCCGACCCCAGTCCTGCCCGAGTGATCAACCAGCCGGTCCGGTCCGGACAGCAGGTTTACGCGCCGGATGGGGACCTGATCATACTGGCACCGGTTCAGGCCGGCGCCGAAGTGCTCGCTGCTGGCAATATTCACGTTTACGGCCCCTTGCGGGGTCGGGCCCTGGCGGGCATTCACGGGGCCGAATCGGCCCGGGTTTTCTGCCAATCTCTTGAGGCGGAGCTTGTGTCCATCGCCGGACACTATAAAATCTCCGAAGATCTTCAGGACAATGGCTGGAAAAGCGCTGTGCAGATCCAGCTCAGGGACGACCTGCTGGTGGTAACGCCACTGGACAAGGCCTGATATCAAGAGGACAACAACAACTTGACCGGATAATTCGGCAGACACGACGAATCCACCGCGAAACAGGAATCTAACCTTGGCTAGAATCATTGTCGTTACTTCAGGAAAGGGCGGCGTTGGTAAGACCACCACCAGCGCCTCAATCAGCACCGGCCTTGCTAAACGCGGCCACAAAACCGTGGTCATCGATTTTGACGTGGGACTGCGCAATCTTGACCTGATCATGAACTGCGAACGACGGGTCGTGTACGACTTCGTCAACGTCATTCAGGGTGAAGCCAGCCTGAACCAGGCGCTGATCCGCGACAAGCGCGTCGATACCCTTTACATCCTGCCAGCCTCCCAGACCCGCGAGAAGGAAGCGCTGACCAAGGATGGCGTCGAAAAGGTCATCAACGAGCTGTCCGAAACCTTCGATTACATCGTCTGCGATTCCCCCGCCGGCATCGAACACGGTGCCCTGATGGCGCTGTACTATGCCGACGAAGCGGTGGTAGTCACCAACCCGGAGGTGTCCTCGGTTCGGGATTCCGATCGCATTCTCGGCATTCTGCAGAGCAAATCCCGCCGTGCAGAGATGGGACAGGACCCCGTCAAGGAACACCTGCTGCTTACCCGCTACAACCCGGCCCGGGTTGAGAAAGGCGAAATGCTGTCGGTGGGCGATGTTGAGGAAATCCTCGCAATCCCTCTGTTGGGCCTGATTCCAGAAAGCCAGGTGGTGCTGAACGCCTCTAACCAGGGCCTCCCCGTAATTCTCGAGGAAGAAAGCGATGCCGGCCAGGCCTACGACGACGCCGTGGCCCGACTGCTCGGCGAGGACCGGGAGCACCGGTTCATGACGGCCCAGAAGAAAGGGTTTTTCTCACGGATGTTCAAGGGGGGCTAACGGATGAGTTTCCTCGATTACTTCAAGGGTAAGAAGAATAACTCCGCGAACGTGGCCAAAGAGCGACTGCAGATCATCGTTGCCCATGAACGCGGCCAGAGAGACCAGCCGGACTACCTTCCCAAACTGCAGCAGGAACTGTTGGCGGTAATCCGAAAATACGTCCAGATCAGCGACGACATGGTGCAGGTGGAAGTCGACCGCAACGAAAGCTGTTCCGTTCTCGAACTGAACGTGACCCTGCCTGAACGATGATCGTTGGCGCCGGAGTCCTGTAGAGCGGGACTACCAGCGTGCGAAATGATCCTCCATCAATCCCCGTAGGCCCTCTACGGGGATTTTTGTTCCCGCCTCATCAACCACATGACCTGTGAAGGTGCCAATGAACTGACGGAAGTTGGACGCCAGCACCAGCGCATTCAGCTTTTCCTTGCGCACCCCTGCCGGCACGAACCTGAGATCCACCCGACCATCGTCCGTACTCACACCCCAGTCACTGCCCGGGCGATACCGGTCAAACTCAAAGCGGGCAGCGCCCAGCTTGATGCACCGACCCTCCAGCCACAGGGCGTTTTCGGTCATCCCGGTTTCATTGACACCGGCCGCGAGGTTGAGGCCGAGGGAGCGACCGTCCGCCAGTTTGCCCGCGAGGCACGCCCAATTCCAGGCGGTTTCCCGCCGCATGAAACCGCAACTCCAGTCGATGGAGGCGCGGGTGTCGGCATCGCATCGCCAGATGCGGTGATCCCAGCGCACCTCCCCTTCCACCGGCAAGCCCGCGGATTTCCGGGTAAACACCCAGCCATTGTAGCCGGCCGGACACACCAGCCTGAGCGGATCATGGTCCTCCTGGATCTCAAGGTCGACCCGGATGCCTCCCGGGGCAATGACCGTGATGTTGCGGCCACCCGGTGCGGCAACGATCCGGAGCGCAACCTCGCCCTTGATGAACGTGGCCATGCCATGCTCGGGATTCGGTTCAATCCGTGCGCCACGGCCGAAGGGCTGGAGAAAGGACTTTTCATACAGGGTGCCGGTTTCGAAGTCGTACAGGTAGAAGAACCCGTTCGCCACCAGCTTCAGGTCCACCAGAGCCATTCCGAAGACCCAGCCGGGCCCCATGGCGCTGACAAACTGGAACTGGTTGAACCGCCACCGGCGGGCAAGGCGGGAGCGCGGCCGGTCCATGACCGTCCGAAGGTCATAATCGAGGTAATTGATCTCATCCACCGGACCGTCGAGGACGCCGGCCGTGATTTTCCCGTTTTCATCAATCAGCTTTCGTGTGCTCATAGTCATCGTCACTTCGGGCCATTTGACGGGAGCAGCGGCCCAGGGAGTTACCTGGTTCACAATCCCTTGTTTCCGTGGCCTTATCCGTTACAGCCTCATGCTAGACTCGGGCCACCATATTCAAGGAAGTTTACCCTATGAGAAAGACCGGAGCCCACCGATTTACGGGCCTGGCCTCAGCCATCAGTAGCGGACTTTGCGCCCTGCTGGTGACCGCACTCGCAGCTGCCCACGCCCGGGCAGAACTGCCTGCCGAGGATGCGGATGGCTGGAGCCTGCGCAAGGAAGCCGACAGTATTCGCGTCTACACGATTGACCGGGACGATTCCAGCTTCAAGGCCTTCAAGGCGGAAGCCGTTATCGACGCGCCTATCGAGAACCTGATGGCCGTGATGATGAACCCACAGTCCTGCGTTGAGTGGGTCCATAACTGCACGGAGTCCTACGCCTTCGGCACGGGCGACTTCCATGACCGGTACGCCTATTCGGTCAACGACATGCCCTGGCCGGTGACCGACCGGGATTATGTGCTGCGTATACGGACCCGTGGCGATCAGGGGTCCGGCGAAATCATCATGGACCTGAACGCGACGCCGAACCAACGCGCCGAATTCGATACACGGGTCCGCGTGGACCGCTCAGACACCCTGTACCGGTTTATCCCGGAAGGGAGCAAGACCCGCATGATCTGGCTGCAGCACACCGATCCCAACGGCTCACTGCCGGGCTGGCTGGTCAATTCCCTGCTGGTGGACATCCCCGTCCGCTCATTGCAGGCCCTCGAGCGGGTTGCCGGAAAAGATCGTTACCAGAACTTTGAACTGGTCTATGATGAAACCGGCCAGCTTGTGGATGTGCGTCCGTCCGGAAATTGAGGGGATGACGCACACCCACTGACAGGCTAAGCTTGAGCAAAAGGACATTTCAGAGGCAGGCGCTATTCGATGACCGTTCTCGCTTACGAGATCATGACTCCGAGCATCAAGGCAGTCCCCCAATCCTGGACCATGGACCGGTTGGCCCGCTTCCTCACCGACAACGAAATCACCGGCAGCCCGGTTACCGACGAAAACGGTGACATTGTCGGTATCGCCACCCTGAAGGACATCACCGAATTCCGGTGGAACGCCCACCGTTCCGATAACGATGCCCACCTCACCCCCGAGGAAGAGAAAGAAGCCCGTCGCCTGAAGATGGTCATTTTCGAGGAGATGGGCAAAGTCCCGGTGGAAGTACGGGACATAATGACCCCCAGCGTTTTATCGGTTGACGAGCAGACGCCCGTGCGCGACATTGCGGATATCATGATGCGCGAGCACCTGCACCGGATTTTTGTCACCAGCGATTCAAAAATTACCGGCATCATAACGACTTACGATATGCTGAAGTTGATCTCGGACACGGAACTCACGCAACGCTGTACCCGTAACGACTGAGCCACCAGAGAGGTAGCGCCACCTATGCCCAGAGCACCGCAAGCTCGCAAAAAGATGTACGTCCTCGACACCAACGTCCTGATTCACGATCCCAACGCCCTCCTCAACTTTGAAGAACACGATGTCATCATTCCGATGACCGTCCTCGAAGAACTCGACAGTCTGAAATCCGGCAAACAGGCGGTGGCTGCGGATTGTCGGCAGGCCATCCGGAACATCGACAAACTGCTGGGCGATGCCAGCCCGAAAGAGATTGAGAAAGGCGTTCCGATCGTGCGCGGCAAGAAAGCGGAGCCCCTGGGAAAACTGCTCATCCTGATGAGCACCGAGCATGTGGAATCCCATTCCCTGCCGGAACACCTGAACGATAACAAGATCATCAACACCCTGGCGGCGCTGCAGAACAAGCACGAGGACCGGGACATTATCCTGGTGAGCAAAGACATCAACATGCGCCTCAAGGCCCGAGGCTTTGGCGTCGAAGCGCAGGACTACCACAATGACCAGTTGCTCGACGACATCGATTTATTGCCCAAGGGCTACCGGGAATTCCCCAATTCCTTCTGGGATACCATCGAGAAAGTCGAGACCATCCAGCGAGAAGGCATCACCGAGCACATTCTCAGGCGCGAGGGGGAGCTGGCGCGCCTGAACATCAACGAGTTCGTGATTGACCAGCAGGGCTTTGTCGGCAAGGTGTCCGACCTGTCGGACACCCAGATCGTGATCCGGGACCTGCATCAGCATGACCTGATGAACGAAGAGGTGTGGGGACTGGTACCCAGGGATGTGTATCAGGCCCTGGCCCTGAACCTGTTACTGGATCCGGACGTTCACCTGGTGAACCTGACCGGCTCCGCGGGCTCCGGCAAAACCATTCTCGCCCTCGCCGCCTGCATTGAGATGACCGTTGCCTCCAAGCTCTACAAACGCATCATCGCCACTCGCTCAACCCAGGGACTCGACGAGGATATCGGCTTCCTGCCTGGCACCGAAGCGGAGAAAATGGAACCCTGGCTCGGCGCCATTGTCGACAACCTCGAGGCCCTGCACGAGGACGACGAGAACATGACCGCCAGCGTGGACTACATCCTCAGCAAGGTCCCGCTGCACTTCAAATCCATGAACTACATCCGTGGCCGCAGCTTCCAGCACAGCCTGATCATCATCGACGAATCCCAGAACCTGACGCCCCACCAGATCAAGACCATCATCACCCGGGCTGGCAACGGCTCGAAAGTGATCTGTCTGGGCAACCTGGCTCAGATTGATACGCCGTATCTGAGCGCCCTGAGTTCGGGACTGACCTACATGACCGAGCGTTTCAAGAGCTTCCGACACGGAGCGCACATCCACCTGCAGGGGGTACCCCGCTCCGTACTCGCGGAATTTGCCGAAGCCAATCTCTGAGGCAGCAACAAAAAACGGGGCCCAGGCCCCGTTTTTTGTATCGATTTCAGTCTTTGAACTCGGCCTTGTCCAGGCCGTGTTTTTTCATTTTGTCATAGAGAGTCTTGCGGGCAATGCCCAGCTGAACCATGGTGTCCTTGATGCTGCCATGGCAGGCATTCAGGGCACTGATGATCGCAGACCGCTCGAAGCCGTCCATCATCTCCGTGAGGGTTTGCCGCCCCGCGACATTGGCGGTGCCATCAGCCGTATTGCCGTCCAGGGCGGCCGGCCCAAGGAGCACGTAGCGTTCCGCCAGGTTCCGCAATTCCCGCACGTTCCCGGGCCAGGAGTGCTGCATCAGCCGCGCCGCCTGACTCGCATCCAGGGGAACGCTCTCCCGGTCATAACGCGCGGCGGCAATCAGAACAAAGTGATGGAACAGCAAAGGGATATCCTCCTTCCGCTCGCGCAACGGCGGGATATCCACCTTGACGACGTTCAACCGGTAATAGAGATCGGAGCGAAACTCCCCCTGATCGCTGAGCGCCTTCAGGTCGGCCTTGGTGGCGGCGATGATGCGCACGTCCACATCCTGAACCTGGTTGCTGCCAAGCCGTTCGACTTTCTGTTCTTCCAGCACCCGCAGCAACTTGACCTGCAAGGGCATCGGCATACTCTCGAGCTCGTCCAGGAACAGAGTCCCCCGGTGGGCGTGTTCGATCTTGCCGATCCGACGCTTGTCAGCCCCGGTGAAGGCCCCGGCTTCGTGACCAAACAGTTCGCTTTCGATCAGGTTTTCCGGCACCGCGCCGCAATTGATGGCCACAAAGTTGTGTGTACTGCGGCGACTGTTCTCATGGATGTAGCGGGCCAGCGCGTCCTTGCCCACGCCGGTCTCCCCGTGGAGCAGGATATTGGCCGAGATGTCGAGCACCGGATCGACCGTCGCCATCACCTTTTGCATGGTTGGCGAATCCCCCAGAATCCGGGGGCCGGGCCGGGCGAGATGGCGCAACTGGGCCTTGAGCCGACGGTTCTCGAGCGCCAGGTGGCGTTTCTCCAGGGCATGGCGCAGCAGCTCGATCAGCTCCTCATGATCAAAGGGCTTTTCGATAAAATCGTAGGCGCCCTGCTGCATGGCGGACACCGCGGTACTGATGTCGCCCTGCCCCGTCAGAATGATAACCGGAATGGCCTCGTCCACCTCCCGGACCCGGTCCATCATTTCCAGGCCATCCATCCCCGGCATGTTGTAATCGCACAACACCACGCCCTCGTACTCCGGCGAAATCTGTTCCAGCGCCGACGCCGCATCTTCGAAACAGACAACGGGCAACTCCTCCAGGGCGAACGTCTGACTGATGGCCTGGCGAATATGCGGATCGTCGTCGACAAAGATTACCGAAGGATCTGTCATTCCATGGCCTCCCGCTTTTTCAGCGTTAATACGAATTCCGCCCCCGGCCCGTCCGTCCGGTTGTGGCCCGTCAGTCGCCCGCCAAGAGCATCGACAATCTGCCGGGAGATGGAGAGTCCCAGGCCCAACCCCTGTTTCACCGATTTCGTGGTGAAGAAAGGCTCGAATATCTGCTCGGTGTTACCGGGCAAGCCAGAGCCGTTGTCCCGGACAATGCACTGCCAGCTGTCGCCATGACCCCTGATTTGAATGCTGACACGGGGGGCTTCCCGCCCCTCTACGGCCTGCACCGCGTTGGCCATCAGGTTCACCATGACCTGTTCGATACGGATCAGGTCACCGTGGCACATGACCGCCTGCTCCGGACGTTGCCAGTCTATATCAATACCCGTGCTGTTTTTCTGGGCGGTAATGATCTTCAGCGCCGCATCCACCGGCAAGCGCAGATCCACCACCGACGGTGGTCCCTCCGATTTCCGGGCAAACACTTTAAATTGCCGGGTCAGCTCCGCCATCTTGTCGCACAGGGTGACGATTTCCTGCAAGTTAGCATCCACCATCTCCGCGGCGCCCTTATCAAGGAACTTCCGACTGTTCCGGGCGTACGTCTGGATCGCAGTGAGCGGCTGATTCATCTCATGGTTAAGGCCCGCCGACATCTGGCCCAGGACCGCCAGCTTGGCCGCCTGAATCAGTTCTTGCTGGGTTTCCCTCAACTCGGTCTGGGTCCGTTCCCGCTCCCGAATTTCCTCAAGCAGCTGTTCGTTGGAGCGCTCCAGATCGGCGGTTCGCTCCGCCACACGCCGTTCCAGCTGCTCCCCCCTGAACGCCAGCTCCGCTTCCCGGCGGTAGCGTTCCCGGAGATACAGCCAGGTGAGAAACCCGCCAAACAGAATGGCAAGACCACCCACCACGAACGCCAGCCTGGTCCAGACCACCGGCCGGGTGCTGACCATGACCTGAAGGGTCCAGTCCAGGCGCGGCAGGGAAGTACGAACGCTGAGGTAGTCTCCGCCCCGCACGACTTCCCCGATACGGATCTTTTCTGATTGCTCGGAAAGGCCCCACGGCCGGCCGAGACGTTCAATCTGAATTGGCGCCAGATCGCGATCCGGATAGCGCTGCCGGGTTTCCGCATTGCTCTCTTCATCGGTTTGAGGCTCGAAATCCCGATACAGCCAACTCGACTTGCTGGCCAGGAAGCTGACCCCCGACGGGTCCAGCACCACCATTTCCGCTTCGCTCAGGGAAGCGGGCCGGTGCCATTGGGATTCCAGTTCATGGACCAGCACCTTGACCGCAATCACCCCCAGCATCGTTCCCTGATCATTCCGGATCGGGTGCGAGAAATACAGCCCACGCACACCCGACATCATGCCCAGCGCAAAGTAAATGGCAGAATCACCAGACGCGATGGCATCGGAAAAGTAGGGGCGGAAGGCATAGTTGCTACCCACGAAACTGTCTTCCTGCTGGTAGTTGTTGGCCGCAATCGTCAGGCCGGATACATCCATCAGGTAGACGTCGGAACTGCCAACAATGGTCGCCATCCGCTGCATTTCTTCGTTGGCCTGAAGAATGATCTCGCTGTCGTCAGGGTTTTCCAGGGCCTCGCTGAGCAGAGGATGCTCGGCCATCAGTTCGGGGATAGGCAGGTAACGGTTCAGCTCGTTGGCCACAAGCTGACGATAGCGGAAGGATTCCTCGAGGCTTTCCTGTTCAACCTGGCGATATCCAACCCAGCCGCCCAGCGTCCAGGCGACAACCAGGGTGATGACCAGCAATGCGAAAGCGCCAATCCGGTAGGGCATGGGAACCGGTTCCTGCAAAAGCCGCTAGAGTAGCGCCCGGAACCAGGCAGGACAACCGCAACGCGTACGCTTGTCCTGCCTGCCCGGACCCAGGGTCAGGCGGTCGCCATTCCCAGCGCCCTCTGGCGCTGGGTGAGAAAGGCAACCACAGCCAGCCCGATGCCACCAAGATCGGTCCAGACACCGCCCTCGATCATCAGCAACGCGGCGACGATCAACAGGATACGGGTGGGCCACGGTGCCGAAACCCGGGCGAACCAGCCCAGCACGCCGCCCGACAGGATGTAGACCCCGAAGGTGGCGGTAACCAGCGCCCGCGCGATCTCCAGCCACTCGGCTTCCATCAACAGCGCACCATTGTAGAAGAACATGAAGGGCACGATGAAGGCCGCAATACCGATGCGGAAGGAGGCGACCGACGTTTCCATGGCGTTGGCGCCGGAAATACCCGCGGCCGCATAAGAGGCCAGGGCTACCGGTGGGGTAATGGCGGACACAACGGCGAAGTAGAACACGAAGAAATGCGCCGTCAGTGGCTCGATACCCAACTGGACCAGACCCGGCGCAACGACGGATGCAGCCACCGCATAAGCGGCCGTGGTCGGCATGCCCATGCCCAGCAGGATGGAAATGAACATGGCGAAGACCAGCGCCAGCAGGTTACTGGCGGCAGCGACATCCAGAAGCAAAACCGAGAAGCGCGCGCCAACGCCCGTCAGGGAAATCACCCCGACGATCACCCCGGCGGCGGCACAGACCACGATGATCTGAATGGCCATGTAGGACGCAATTTCCAGGGCCCTCAGAATCGAAGCAATGCCCATCTTGTGCGGCGAAATCCAGCTCACGACCGCCGCAGACACGGTGGCCAGGGTACCTGCCCGAATCACGGAGTAACCCTGGAACAGGGCCACGATCAGGATGACGATCGGCACAAACAGGTACGCCTGTTTCGCCAACCGCTTCAGGTTCGGCAGCTCGTCTTCGCGCATGCCACGCATGCCAAGCTTCTTGGCCTCGAAATCCACCATGAAGTAGACCGACGCGAAGTACAGGATGGCCGGGATGATCGCGGCAATGGCAATTTCGGTGTAGGGAATGCCAGTGATCTCGGCCATGATGAACGCGCCGGCACCCATGATCGGTGGCATGATCTGGCCACCGGTCGAGGCTGCAGCTTCCACGGCGCCTGCGGATTTCTTGCTGTAGCCAACCTTCTTCATCAGCGGGATGGTCAGGGAACCGGTGGAGACCACGTTGCCGGCACTGGTGCCATTGATCATGCCCATCAGGCCGGACGCAAAGATCGCCACCTTGGCAGGCCCGCCCCGGGACCGGCCCGCCGCCGCAAATGCGAAGTTCACAAAGTAATCGCCTACCTTCGAGGCCTGCAGAAAGGCGGCAAAGATGATGAACAGGATAATGTAGGTGGAAGACACGGCCGTGGTCGGCCCGAGGATGCCCGCGTCCGTATAGACCTGGCTGAAGAAGCGCTGGACCGACAGCCCCGGATAGCCGAGAAAGCCCGGCAAGTAGGGACCGGCGAACACGTAGGCCAGGAACACCAGTCCGATCACCACCAGCGCCATACCGGCCACGCGGCGCGTCAGCTCCATGATGAGTGCGGTACCGGCAATGGCCGCAAAGGAAATGCCGATCGGTGCGAACGATGTCCCCGTGGACATCCGCATGCTGGTGTTATAGGCCACGAGAAAATACGCGGCGACCGCCACGGAACACACAATCAGCACCAGGTCAGGCACGCTGAATCGGGCCCGCTCGCGCTGGTGGAACCAGCTCATGATGATGCCGGTTGCGGTGGCAGCCAGCAGTGGCCAGCCAAAGTGCCAGGTTTCGAGTTCGACAGGAATCCGCAGGGTGCCGCCCTGCACCATCTGATAGAACGAATAGGTCTGGTACAGCGCATAGAACGCCGGCACCAGGGCAACTGCACCCATCCAGGTGGTCCAGCGATGACGGGCCGGGCCTTCCTCAGCAGACACAAAGCGGGCACCGGCATACAGAATAAAACCGAGTACCAGGGCGCCGGCTATGTGGACAATGCGGAAAGACCAGGTTTCCAGCGGCGCGATGTTCAGGGTGTAAAGGTGGAACGCTGAATAGGCGATGGCCAGCAGCGTGACGAATTTCAGGAGGCCACCCTCAAACATTCGGCGATTGGCTTCAACCGGCTCTTCATCCACGTCGTGGGCGAGCATGTGATCGTCATCGGGTAAGGCATTCTCTGACGATTGGGTAGAACCGTCTTTGGGATATTGTTCTGTGGTCATGATAAACCCTGCTTACAGACAAACCGGAATCGGCCGTTGGCCGACGGCACCGAGGAGGGCCGCAGGGGCGACCCTCCTCAACGCGATGGTTACTACTTGATCATGCTGTCTTCGATCGGGTAACCGTTCTCGTTGAACCAGCGAGCTGCGCCCGGATGCCAGGGCAGGACGTTGTTCTTGCTGTAGTTCTCGGGAACGGAGTTACGCGCAGCCTTGTGAATGGAGACCATCTTGTCGTTGTTCTCCATGGTCAGCTTGGTGATTTCGTACACAAAGCTTTCCGGCATGTCGCAGTTGACCATGGCGAAGTTCCACATGGACACGACGCGAGACGGCTCGTTCAGGGACTGGTAGGTGCTGGCCGGGATCACGAACTCAGAAACCGGGAAGTTATCAATCACCTTCTTGGCTTCGGCATCGTTCATGCCGATGATGTTCACGTCGGTCTGAACTTCCAGCTGGCTGACCGCGGGGATAGGAATGCCGGCAGCAAACGCCACCACATCAATCAGGCCATCCTGCAGTTGCCCGCCGAGATCGGACCAGCTGCCATTGCGACGCTCAAAATTCACGCCGAGCGTTTCCATCATGCGCGGGAAGTAGGTATCGGACGTAGACCCTGCCGGACCAAAGCCGATGGTGGCGCCATCAGGAATATCGTCAATGGAGGTAATGCCGGAGCTGGACAGTGCGGTCACGGAGAACGGTGTCTCGTACATCGGGAACATGGCGCAGACGTTGTCCATATTCATGCCTGGAGCCAGCGGGCTATTGCCTTCCATGGATTCGCGAGCCGGCCCCATGGTGGTCAGGCCGAATTTCAGGTCACCGGTGTGCACCAGTGCCATATTCTGCATCGGCCCGCCGGTGATTTCGGCACCGCCGGAAATGCCCAGGTTTTCTGCGACAAAGTTGGCCCAACCAGAGCCATAGGCGAAGTAGGTTCCCCCCTGACTTGCGGTGCCCACAGTGAAGCTGTCGGGCCATCCGGACCGGTCCTGGGCAACTGCAGGGTTTGCAACAACGAGAGTAGAGGCGAACGCCGCCGCCATTACAGCTTGGGTTTTCATAGAGAGTGCTCCCCGTTTCATTTTGTTTGTTGGGTGCTTGACGGAGTCATGGTCGACTCCGGTGGTTCTGTAGGAGCAAGGAGCAGACCACTTTCGAAACGTTCTTTTAAAACAGTCAATTACCTAAATCCAGAGGTCATTCCTGCTCAAAAATGGGTGTATTTTCACCCATCCTTTTCTGGGAATGGGTGGAAATACACCCTCAGTTTAGTCACTGAATGGAAAGGTATGGGGAGGGACGATGGGACAGGTGCCGATTACCGACCCTGCAACGTGGCCACTAACCGGCGACCACCGGCGCGATCGCGATGCTCACAGAGATAGATGCCCTGCCAGGTGCCGAGCGCCAGCCGGCCCCGACTGACCGGGAGTGTGAGAGACGGCCCGACCAGGATGCTCTTGATGTGGGCCGGCATGTCATCCGGCCCCTCCGTGACGTGTTTATAATGCGGCGCGTTCTCGGGCACCATCACATTGAAGTGCCGCTCGAGATCGCCGCGTACATCGGGATCGGCGTTTTCGTTGATCGCCAGGGACGCCGACGTGTGCTGGATGAACAGGTGCAGCAGACCCACCTCGCAGTTGGTCAGGTCCGGTGCCTGCGCCAGAACGTCGCGGGTCACCAGGTGGAAACCGCGAGGCAGCGGCGAAAGGTCGACAAACGTTTGATCCCAGATCATGACCTGCTCCCCCATTATTTCTGGTTTTCATCCCATGGATGAACCGGCACGACTTCATCGCCCACATCCGACTCGTAGCTGCTTCGGAAATACTTCATCGCCTTTTCAGCCTCGTTCAGTTCATCGAAACGGGCAACGTGGTAAATGGCCTCGCCCTCGTTTACCAGGGGCAGATTGTTCACGCAGATGACGATACCCGAACACGGCGACAGAACGGCGCTTTCGGATTCCCCGAACGGATCGGCCACCATGGCCAGTTTCTGACCTTTCCGGACCTTTTGGCCCAGCCTCGCGACTGGACGCATGATGCCATCGATGTCCGTGCGAACCCACAGGGAATTGGCGGCGGTCTCGGACCGTTTCCTCGGCGCTCTGGGCCCCCGCTTGGCCGGTATCATTTCCAATTCCCGCATGACCCGGACCACCCCCTTCACGCCACTTGAAATCACGACTTCGTCAAAGCGCAGAGCCTCGCCACCTTCGAAGGTGATGACCGGTATGTCCTGGGAATCCGCGTAGGCACGCAGGCTTCCCTCTCTCAGGCTGGCGTTGATGATGATGGGCGCGCCAAAGGCCTCGGCCATCCGGATGGTTTCGGGGTTCTTCAGCTCGGCCCGTATCTGCGGCAGGTTGAAACGGTGAATCGCCCCCGTGTGCAGGTCGATGATATGGGAGACGTTCTCCATGATCTGGGTGCGCAGCAGGTACGCAATACGGCCGCCCAACGAGCCACTCTCGGTGCCGGGAAAACAGCGGTTCAGGTCCCGCCGGTCCGGCAGGTAGCGGGTACGCTGCACAAAGCCAAAGATGTTGACAATAGGCACAGCCACCAGTGTGCCACGCAGGTGGCGCAGGGCGGAATTCTTGAGCACGCGACGGACAATCTCCACGCCGTTGATCTCGTCCCCGTGAATGGCCCCACACACCATCAACACCGGGCCGGAGCGGCGACCGTGGACCACCTCCACCGGAATGTGCAGTGGTGTGTGGGTATACAACTTGGCGACGGGTACTTCGACCGTCTGACGGGTTCCAGCGCGGATTTCTTGATCGGCAATAACAAACGGCGCCCTTGCAGCCATATCAGCCGCCCCCGCCTTTGGTGCGGGTTTTCCAGGGCTTCTGGTTCTTTTCGGTCCAGTTGATGATCATGCCGGCAATGTTTTTGCCGGTGGCGTTCTCGATGCCCTCCAGCCCCGGCGACGAATTCACCTCCATCACCAGCGGCCCGCGGGTAGAGCGCAACAGGTCCACGCCGGCCACATTCAGCCCCATCGCCTTGGCGGCGGCAATGGCGGTACGCCGCTCCTGCGGCGTGATCCGCACCAACGACGCGCTGCCGCCGCGATGCAGGTTC
Organism: Marinobacter arenosus; assembly: GCF_019264345.1. Lineage (NCBI taxonomy): Bacteria > Pseudomonadati > Pseudomonadota > Gammaproteobacteria > Pseudomonadales > Marinobacteraceae > Marinobacter > Marinobacter arenosus. The sequence continues at coordinate 131,633 of NZ_JAHVAO010000002.1, read as the reverse complement.
GACCGGAACTCCCCTTCCGCGCCCTGACGTTTCATGGCGGCAATGACCTTATCGCCAATCACGAAACAACGGATGTCGGCACCCCCGGCTTCCTTGATGAACTCCTGCACAAGAATGTCGGCCTTCAGGCCCATGAAGGCCTCAATCACGCTCTCGGCAGCCTTGCGGGTTTCCGCCAGCACCACACCGATGCCCTGGGTGCCCTGCAGCAGCTTGATCACCACCGGCGCGCCACCCACCATTTTCAGAAGTTCGGGGACGTTGTCCGGCTTGTTGGCAAACCCGGTCACCGGCATGCCCACTCCCTTGCGCGCCAGCAACTGCAGCGAGCGCAGCTTATCCCGGGAGCGAGTGATCGCCACCGATTCGTTCAGCGGAAACACGCCCATCATCTCGAACTGACGCAAGACGGCCGTTCCGTAGAATGTAACGGAGGCGCCGATTCGAGGAATTACCACGTCGTACTCTTCCAGAACCTCTTCGTGATAATGAATCTGGGGTTTGGCCGAGGTGATGTTCATGGAACAGTGAAGACAGTCGATCACCCGCACCTCGTGCCCCCGATTGATGCCCTCTTCGACCAGGCGACGGGTGGAATAAAGGTTCTTGTTCCGCGATAAGACCGCAATTCTCATTTTTCAGTCCTTAGGGCCGGTTCACCGGCGAGGTAAGAAGCTTCGGGGTAAACCAGGGTGCGCCCGGACATCGCGGTACGCCCCAACAACATCCGGAACCGCATGGAGTCCCTGTTGGTCAGTGTCATTTCAATGGGCCAGCTCTGATCGCCCACCACGAGGGTGGTCTCGATCACCAGGCGGATTTCTTTGTGCCCGCCCGAGTCCGACACGTTGCGCTCATCCAGCACCCTGGCGTCGCACTCCACAACATTGTGCATGTCATTCTGGACCGGGTGGACCCAGAACCGGACCCGGCGCTCGCCCTTCTCGGTGTAGGGTTCCGTTCGGAAGGTATGCAGACACGAGGTGCGTGCGCCGGTATCCACCTTGGCCTTGATACGGCTGATATCCAGATCCGGGAGCGCGACCCACTCCCGCCAGCCGAGGCCTAGCTTGTTTTCGTTGGGTTTAGGGGGGATGGATTTGATCACTTCAACGGTCTTCGTCGACATCCAGTGGTTCCTTGTTAACAAGTGTCTCCGGCCCCAGCAGCTGCACACGGAAGGGCTCGGAATGGCTGCCCGCATAGACACTGGTGTGCGGGAAAGGTATCTCGATGTTTTCCCGATCCAGCGCTTTCTTGATCGCTACCATGATACTGCTGCGCCCATCCAGCACTTTGTCCTTGGGTACCCAGAAGGAAAACTGCATATCCACGGACGACGGCCCGAACGCGGTCACCAGCACAAAGGGCTTGGGCTCCTCGAGGCAGACAGGCTCCTGTTCCGCGAGCCTCAACAGCAGAGCTTCGACTCGTTCCACATCTTCAGCGTAGGCAATCCCCACCGTCAGGTCGAGCCTACGAATGGGAAACCGGGACCGGTTCACCACTCGCGTCTTGATCAGGGTCTCGTTGGGAATACGCACGTACAGATTGTCCGGTGTCCGCAACTTCACGCTCAACATGTCGATACCGACCACTTCGCCGATGGTTGCGTCGACTTCGATCACATCGCCAATTTCAAAGGGCTTCTCCACCAGCAAAAACAGGCCGCTGATCATGTTGGACGCGGAGGTCTGGGAAGCAAAGCCGATGGCAACCGTCAGAATCCCTGCCGCGCCAAGGACCACATCCAGCGAGAATCCGGCCTCCCGAAGTGCTGCAATCGCAAACAGCAGGAGGATCAGATAGAACACCAACCGGCGGACCATGACGGTATGGTGGCGGGTACTTCTCTGGGCCATGAACCGGGAGATGCTTCGGGCCGCCAGTGAGGCCAGCACCAGCCCCAGAACCATCAGAAAAATCGAACTGACCCACGTACCCCAGGCGATATTGTTGAACACCGACGCAACGCCAGTTTGTATTTGCTCCAGCAAAACTTCGACTCCCTAGACCGGGCTTACCCGAACATTCGATCAAAAGCCCGGACAAGTCTGCCCCGGGCGATATTTTCGCGGGCCGGCCCCACTCGCCGACATGTGCCGGCCGCCGCCAGCAACGATTGCTCCACACGCAGGCTTGCCGAGTTCATATCCGTTTCGCATTCCACCGTCACGCCGGGCGTCCAAACCTGGCCCCGCTCGTTCAGGTGCAGGGACAGCAGCGGTGTCGGCAGGCTGAACCGTTCCAGCAATAACGGCTCCTCGCGCCGGTTGACGATGGTCACCGGCGTCACCGCACGCCAGGGCCGCTTCGGTACCGCTTCAAGGACCAGACGGGCATAGCTGGAAGAGGAATAACACAATTCCCCCTCCATGGTGTTGCCGCCCACCCACGTCAGCGACGGAATCCCCAGCGGAACCTCAGTCAGCAAAGTCTGCGCCTCGCCAACGCAGATCTTCATCCACAGCACCGTACCGACGTAAATGACGCAGCGACCGTCGGCAGGAATGGTCAGGGACTGGTACGGACGGATCACCGTGGGCAGCGCGGCAACCGCGGGGATAAACGTGACCGTTCCGGAGTCTCCGGAGCGGATAAACCGTTGGAGTGTCACCTCCGATGATGGCAACGTGTGGCCAATGGTTTCGGTCCAGGTCACAGGATCGGTATCCGGCTCCATGGTCTGGGAGCGAACCTGCCATTCCTGGTCCAGCAGCGTCACCCAGAGACGTACCTGACCCAACTGGTGGTACTGGGTCTGCCCGGAAGCCAGGTGATAGGGCTGAGCCCAAACGCCGTCGCGCCGGCCTTCGGTTTCGGATTCCATCTTCGCCTTGTGTCTCCTTGCTGTTCTGCGGGCAATTTGGACTAACTATAATCCAATCATGCCACCTCAGCGAATATCCAAGTCTGTGATTTTATTGAAACACCGGGATGTAATTGCCCGTATGCCCGGACGCGCAACGTGACACAGGACTTCCCATGAGACATCTGGTCTGGTTCCGGAACGACCTCCGGATTGCTGACAACCCTGCCCTTACCGCCGCCTGCAAGGAGGCTTCCGAGTTGCGGGCTTGCTTCGTGGTGACGCCCGAGCAATGGCTGGAACACGACTGGTCCCCGGCGCGGGTGCAGTTTGTGATCGCTCACGCCAACGCGCTGTCGGAGGAACTGGCCAAGTTGGGTATTCCACTGACGTTCATCCGCGCCAGCCGCTTTGACGACAGCATCGACAGGCTTGAACAATTCTGTCGCGACAACGCCATCGGTCGGGTACATTTTAACGAGGAGTATGGCGTCAACGAGCGGCGTCGGGACAAGGCACTGAAAAGCCGGCTGGACGAACAGCACATCGGCGTCTGCAAGTACCGGGACCAGACCGTGGCACCGGTGGGTGACATCCTGACCCAGCAGCAGGAGCCCTATTCCGTGTTCACGCCGTTCTCCCGGCGCTGGCGCAGTTGGGTCGACGACACCCAGCCGGTGGCCTTTCCGATACCGCCGGCCCAGGGCGACCCCGTCCGGCCCGAACGCCTGGACGACATTCCCGAGCCGTTCCGGGACGCGCCGCCGGCCCTGGTTAAAACCGGTGAAGACGCGGCGCACAACCAACTTGAAACGTTCCTGTCCGAGCGGGCCGGCGCCTACAAGAACGACCGGGACTTTCCGGCGATCGACGGCACCAGCCAACTGTCACCCTACCTTGCCAACGGCGTTCTTTCCGGTCGCCAGTGCCTTCTGACCGCCCGCCAGGCCCAGGGCATGGGTGGCAACCAGGAAGGGCTGACGACCTGGATCAACGAAATCGCCTGGCGGGATTTCTACGTCCATATCCTGTACCACTACCCTCGTGTCAGCATGCATCGGGCATTCAAACCGGAGACCGAAGCCCTGGCGTGGAACGAACCGGGCGAGGCATTTGACGCGTGGAAGACCGGGAATACTGGTATTCCCGTGGTAGACGCGGCCATGCGCCAGCTCAATGAAACCGGCTGGATGCACAACCGCCTGCGCATGGTCACCGCCATGTTCCTGACCAAGAACCTGTTCATTGACTGGCGCCTGGGCGAGGCCTATTTCATGTCGAAACTGGTGGATGGCTTCCTGGCATCCAACAACGGAGGCTGGCAGTGGAGCGCCTCGACCGGCACAGACGCCGCGCCGTATTTTCGGGTTTTCAACCCGGTGACCCAGAGTGAGCGATTTGACCCGAAGGGCGATTTCATTCGCCGGTGGGTGCCTGAGCTGGCCAAACTCGACGCCAAACGCATTCACGATCCAGGCAAAGGCGGCGTGATTCCCGGCGGCTATCCGAAACCGATCGTCGACCTGAAGGAAAGCCGGAAGGAGGCTATTGCGAAGTTTCAGGCACTCAAGGACTGAAAGGGGGGAGGCTGGCAGGCTTGTCCAAAACCGTGCGGAGCCATGGATGGCGGAGCCGAGCGTACAGGGATGTATTCACAGCGTGTTCTGGACAAGCCTGCCGGCCTCACCCTGCCCGCAGGCACTGATCATTTAGAGGCGCAAACAGGACATTCCGGATCCCGGGCCAGCTTCATCTCGCGCCACTGCATGTCCCAGGCATCCAGAATCAGAAGCCGGCCGATCAGTGGCCGGCCGACTCCGGAGATCACCTTGATCGCTTCCATCGCCTGGGCTGCCCCGATCATGCCCACAAGGGGCGCGATCACACCGGCCTCCGAGCAGGTCAGGTCCTCGTTGCCCTGCTCAGGGTAGAGGCAGTGGTAACAGGGGCTGGCTTCATTCCGGGAATCGTAAACCGACAACTGCCCCTCACCTCGAATCGCCGCACCGGACACCAGCGGCACGCCGGCGGCAACACAGGCGCGGTTAAGGGCAAAACGGGTGGCGAAATTGTCACTGCAGTCCACCACCAGGCTGGCCTCTTCCACGGCCCGATCCAGGGCATCGCCGTCCAGGCGCTGGTTCAGCGCGGTGATGGAAACCAGGGGGTTGATGCGTCGTACGCGGGCCGCCAGCGCCTCCGCCTTGGAGTCGCCCAGCTCCGACTGTTCGAAACCAATCTGGCGCTGGAGGTTGGCCAGCTCAATGTCATCATCATCCACGAGCGTCATCTGTCCGACACCCGCAGCGCCCAGGTAAAGCGCTACCGGGCAGCCCAGGCCACCGGCACCAAGAACCAGCACCCGGCCGGATTTCAGTTTTTCCTGGCCGGCCACGTCGAATCGGGGCATCAGTATTTGTCGGCTGTAGCGAAGCAGCTCGTCGTCACTGAGCATCTTGGTCTCCTGTTTCCTGATCCGGCAAGGCAGCGCCCTGTGGCCACTGTCCCAGTGTCATACGCTCTTGATTACCGTAGTCCTTCCGGCTTTCAACCGCCACGAATCCGCGGGCACCGAACAGCGCGCGAACCGCTGCAGCCTGGTCGAAACCGTGTTCCACCAGTAACCAGCCTCCTGCCTCAAGCCAGTCCGGGGACTCATTGATGATCACCCGCAGATCGTCCAGACCATCGGCACCGGACACGAGCGCCGAAGCCGGCTCAAAGCGCACATCGCCCTGTGCCAGATGGTGGTCTTCGGCGGCAATATAAGGCGGGTTAGAGACGACCAGATCGAACGGCCCGCCGCTCAAGCCCCGAAACCAGGAACTCTGCGTCACACCGACCAGAAGGCCCAGTTCCCGGGCATTCCGCTGCGCCAGCGCCACCGCCTCCGGCACACAGTCGCAAGCGCTTACCTGCCATTCCCGGTGTTCGCTGGCCAACGCCAGGGCAATGGCACCGGTTCCGGTTCCCAGATCCAGCACCCGGGCCTTGGCCGGCAACGGCAAGGATAGAGCGGCCTCCACCAGGCACTCGGTGTCGGGCCGGGGAATCAGAGTCGACGGGCTGACGTATAAAGGAAGGGACCAGAATTCCTGGTTGCCGAGCAGGTAGGCGATGGGGGTGCCACTCGCCCGTTCGGACACCAATTTTTCGAATCGGCCCGCCTGCTCCGCGGTAATCTCCCGCTCCGGCCAGGCCCGGAAGCTGGTCCGGCTCAGCCCGGTGACATGGCTCAACAACAGTTCCGCGTCCAGCCTAGACGTGTCACTGGCGATTCGGCACGCCGCCTGCTGCAACAGGCTCTCACAGGTCAGTGAGGGTTTACTGGTCATCGGCAAGGGAGGCCAGGAGCTCAGCCTGATGCTCCTGCTGCAGCGGAACAATCACCGCATCCAGATCCCCGGACACGACCTCATCCAGCTTATACAGGGTAAGATTGATGCGGTGGTCGGTGACCCGGCCCTGCGGAAAATTATAGGTACGGATACGCTCGGAGCGGTCGCCACTGCCCACCAGGCTCTTGCGGGTTTCTGCCACGGATTTCTGCTGGCGCTCAATCTCGGCATTCTGCAGCCGGGACGCCAGAAAGCTCATGGCCTTGGCGCGGTTTTTGTGCTGGGAACGCTCTTCCTGGCATTCCACGACAATACCCGTGGGCAAATGGGTTATCCGGATCGCCGAATCGGTCTTGTTAACGTGCTGGCCACCGGCACCCGATGCCCGGAACGTGTCGATCCGAAGATCTCCCTTATTGATTTCCACCGCCTCGGCTTCGTCCGCTTCCGGCATGACCGCCACCGTGCAGGCCGAGGTATGAATCCGACCCTGGGATTCAGTCTCCGGCACCCGCTGAACCCGGTGGGCGCCGGATTCAAACTTCAAGGCGCCGTAGACACCCTCGCCGGCCACCCGGGCAATGATTTCCTTGTAGCCGCCGTGCTCGCCCTCGCTTTCGCTGAGTACCTCTACCTGCCAGCGGCGACGTTCGGCGTACCGGCTGTACATCCGGAACAGGTCGCCGGCAAAAATGGCGGCTTCGTCGCCACCGGTGCCGGCGCGCACTTCCAGAAAGATGCTTTTGCTGTCGTTGGGATCCTTGGGCAGCATCAGGCGCTGCAATTCCTCATCCAGCTCTTCGCTTTTCTGCTCGGCGGCGGCCAGTTCATCGGCGGCCATCTCGCGCATGTCCGCGTCGCTGTCCTTCGCCAGTTCCTTCGCTTCGTCAATATCCGCCAGCGACTGTCGCCAGGCTTCAAAGCAATGCACGATCGGTTCGATCTCTGCAAATTCGCGGGAAAGATCCCGGAACTGGTTCTGATTAGCGATAACGGTGGCATCACTGAGCATTGCACTCACCTCCTCGAAACGGTCAACAAGCTGTTCGAGGCGGGATTGGATTGATGGTTTCATAGTTTTTCCGGGGTGGTCGGCTCGTCTGCTTCCAGAACATCCAGCTGATGCAACTCACGCAGCCATTCAGTCACCTCGGGCCGCCCTTCGGTGGTCGCCTTGCGGACCTGAACCGACGGTTCATGCAGAAGTTTGTTGGTAAGGCCTCGAGCCAGGCTACGCAGAACCGTTTCCGGATCGCCGCCGTTGCGAAGCGTGCGCAGAGCTTTTTCAGTTTCGGTGTCGCGCAGGATTTCGGCGCGCTGACGGAACTGCTTGAGGGTCGACACGGCGTCCAGGGCACGGAGCTGATTCAGGAAATCCTGAACGCCAGCGGCCACCAGGTTTTCGGCCTCCCGGGCGGCTCCCTCGCGGGACCGGATATTCTCTTCGATGACCTGCCGCAGGTCGTCCACCGTGTAGAGATAGACATCCGCCAACGACGCCACTTCCGGCTCGATGTCCCGGGGCACGGCAATATCCACCATGAAATAGGGCCTGTGTTTGCGCTTCTTCAGCGCGCGCTCGACCGCCCCCTTGCCCAGAATCGGCAGGGGGCTGGCGGTCGAGGAGATGATGATGTCGACGTCGGTCAGGTGATCGGGAATTTCCGACAGCAGGATGCCCTTGCCACCGTAGGACTGCGCCAGCCCCTGGGCCCGCTCCAGCGTGCGATTGGCAACCAGAAAGTCTTTCACCCCGGCGTCGGCAAGGTGTCGCGCCACCAGCTCAATGGTTTTGCCGGCACCGATCAGCAGCGCCTTGTTGCGCCCCATGTCCGCAAAGATGTGGTGTGCCATGCTGACGGCAGCGTAGGCCACCGACACCGGGTTTTCGCCGATGGCGGTCTGGGTGCGCACGCGTTTGGCCACCGAAAAAGTCTGCTCGAACAACCGGGACAGAAACGAGCCACTGGCGTCGTTCTCCCGGGCCAGGGCGTAGGCGTCTTTCAGTTGGCCAAGGATCTGGGGCTCCCCCAGAACCATCGAATCCAGCCCCGCCGCTACCCGCATCACGTGCCGGACTGCGTCAGCATCGCGGTGCACATACAGCGACTGCTCCAGCTCAGCGGCATCCAGATCATGAAATCCGGCGAGCCAGCGCAACACCGACGGGGCACAGTCGTCGTCGCCGGCGAGGTAGAGTTCGGTTCGGTTGCAGGTGGAGAGAATGGCTGCCTCGGACGCGCCCGATGCGACCCGCAACTCGGCAAACGCCTCGGCCATGCGCTCGGGCGTGAACGCCACACGTTCACGCAATTCGACCGGCGCGGTGCGATGATTGATTCCGAGCGTTACCAGTGCCATCTCGTGGGTGAACAACCTTATGCAGAAAGGGGTTAATTGCCGCTATTTTAACGGCCAGCGCCCTCCGCTGCCACCCAAATGCCTCAGCGCTTCGGCAAGTGCGGACAGGTTGGGCAAGATCAGACGCTTATGCCATTATAGGGAACCGGCCGAAGCCGAGACCCGATCCAGCTCAACGAATGCGGCTGATTGGCGATTATTTCTGATGCGTTGTCGACAGATTCACGGGAAGTTGCATGCACAAATCCTTACCGTTTTTGGTTAGCTGCCTGATTGGCCTCTCGCTGGCAGGCTGTGCCGGTTTCACGGGCACCAAGGAAGCACCCGAGCCCGAAAAGCCCGCCCCCACGAAGGCTAAAGCGGCCAGTGAAGACAGCATCCAGTACGCTGACTTCGAGCCGGACGTTCTGTACCTCCTTTTATCCGGAGAGATAGCCGCCCAGCGCGGACGCTTTGATGTCACTCTGGTCAACTACCTGAAAGCCGCCCAGAAATCCCGGGATCCGGGCGTTATCGAACGCGCCATGCGGATTGCCCAGTCCCTGAACGGAGATAATGCCCAGAAACAGCTCGCCGATCTCTGGCTCGAAGTCGATCCGGACAATCTCCAGGCGCTCCGGGTATCCGCTATCCAGGCCGTAAAAAGGAACGAACTGGACGTTGCCCTGGGCCACATGGAAAAGATCATGGATCAGGGTGGCGACGCCGACTTCGACAGCCTCGCCGCCATGGCCGGCAACCTGCCGCCGGAAGATCAGCAGGAGTTGCTCACGCTTTATAAGGAGTTGGCGGAGCGGCACACCTACTCCCCCGAACTGGAGTACAGCATTGCCCTGCTCCTGAAAGTGAACGGCGATCCGGGACAGGCCCTGGACCGGCTCGATACGCTGCTTGAGGCCCACCCCAACTTCCAGCCAGCCATCATCCTCAAGGGCGACCTGCTGTATGAGGCTGACGCCAAAAAAGAAGCGCTCGACTACCTGATGGTCAACACCCGCCGCTTCCCGGAAAACCGTCAGATGGGGACGCTTTATGGACGGATGCTGATTGGCGAGGGAGAGCTTCAGGCCGCTCAGGACGAATTCAGTCGTCTGGCCCAGCAATACCCGACCAACCCCGGCCTGAGACTGTCCCACGCGTTGGTGGCACTGGAAAATGGTCAGACCGACCTGGCCAGGCGAGAACTGACTCAACTCATCGAGCAGGGCCAGCACACCAACGAGGCCAACTACTACCTCGGGCGCATTGAGGACGAAGCCGGTAACACCGAGCAGGCGGTTGGGTACTACATGGGCGTGACCCAGGGCAACTACTACTTTCCGGCTCTGGCCCGGACAAGCGCCCTGCTCGCAGAGAATGGCAGGCTGGATGAGGCGGTCACCAACATCCGCAACCTCAAGGACGCCAACCCCGAGCAGGCCGAGAACTTCTGGCTACTGGAAGTAAACCTGCTGCTCGACCAGGGCCAGGAACAGGCTGCCCTGGAAACGGCCACCGAGGCGCTGGCGGAATATCCCGACAACATCCAGATCCGCTACGCCCGGGCCATGTTACTGGACTCCCTGGACAAGCCGGCACGCGCCGAGGAGGACCTCAAACGGATCATCGACGAGGATCCCGGCAACGCGGTGGCGCTCAATGCCCTGGGGTACATCCTGACCACACGGACCGACCGACTGGGAGAAGCTCGCGGCTACATCGAGCGCGCGCTCGCCCTGGACCCGGATAACCCCGCCATTCTCGACAGTATGGGCTGGGTCCTGTTTCAGGAGGGCCAGCTTGAGCCTGCACTCGATTACCTGGCCCGCGCCTGGTCCGCTTACCCGGACCCCGAAGTGGCTGCCCACTACGGCGAGGCCCTGTGGATGAGCGGGGCGGAAGAACAGGCCCGAATCATCTGGAGAGAGGGCCTGGAACAGGACGCCGACCACGATGTCCTTCGCGAGACCATCCAACGACTGACCGACAACGGTGATCTTTGATGGCTGTGCGGTTCCGCGTCTGGTTGACCCTGCCATTACTGGCCTTGCTGGGCGCCTGCACCACCATCCAACTGGAGCCCCTGCCCGAGGGCATGACCGACCAGCCGCCCGCAAGCTGGGCTGAGCGGAGCCAACAACTTACCCGGTTCGACCACTGGCGGCTGATGGGCAAGCTGGCCGTGCGCCAGCCCTCTGACAGCGGCACGGCTTTAATCAATCACTGGATTCAGGACGGCGAAGCCTACGACCTGGCCCTTTCGTCCTCGTTTCTGGGCATGGGCAGCACCACCCTGAAAGGCGTGCCCGGCTTCATCGAGCTGACCCTGCCCAGTGGCGACACCTACCGGTCCGGTGAACCCGAAGCCCTGGTGGAAGCGGCTACCGGATGGCAATTGCCCCTGAACCACCTGGTCTGGTGGATACGGGGCCTGCCCGCGCCGGGCGACGATTTCCGGTTGCTGTTTGATGAACGCAGTCAGCTTGCCATGATTCGACAGGCCGGCTGGGAAATCCGCTATGACCGATGGCAGCAGTTCTTGCCGGACCACCCCGAACTGCCCGCAAAAATCACCGCCCTGAAGGACGACAAGCGGGTTCGCCTGGTGGTCAGTGAATGGAACCGGCACGAGGCAGACCAGTGACCGCCAGCATCACCCTGCCGTCACCGGCCAAGCTGAACCTCTTTCTCCACATCGTTGGTCGCCGGCCCGACGGCTACCACGAACTGCAAACCCTGTTTCAGTTCCTCGACTTCGGCGACGAACTCTCCTTCACCCTGACACCCGAGCGTCCCGGCATTCGCCTGACCGACCCCGTCCCCGACGTGCCGGACGACGAGAACCTGATTGTCCGGGCAGCAAAGGCCCTGGCCGCACGGGCGCCTGGCCCGCTTCCGGGCGTCAGTATTGGCATCAACAAGCGCCTACCGATGGGCGGAGGCCTCGGCGGAGGCAGCTCCAATGCCGCCACCACATTGCTGGCCCTGAACCACCTGTGGCAACTGCACGTCCCGCTGGACGACCTCGCCGAACTCGGACTGACCCTTGGCGCGGACGTTCCCGTTTTCGTGCGGGGCCACGCCGCGTTCGGTGAAGGCGTGGGGGAAAAGCTGACGCCAGCCAGTCCGCCGGAAGACTGGTTCGTCATTTTGAAGCCATCCTGCAACATCAATACTGGCAAGATTTTTTCCGAGGAAGGGTTGACAAGGAACACCCCGAGAATCAAAATAGCGCCCGCTTTTGAGGGAGACGCCTCGAGGTACCGAAACGACTGTGAGGATGTAGTTCGAAAACTGTATCCTGAGGTTAACCGAAGCCTGGAATGGCTTGCACAATTCGGACCTGCAAGATTAACCGGAACCGGGGCTTGCATATTTGGACGTTTCCCGACAGAATCCGCAGCCCGGATTATCTGGGAAAGCAAACCCTCCGGCGTCACGGGGTTCGTAGCTAAAGGGGTGAACAGTTCACCTCTACACAAAAAGCTAACAGAGCTGAAATGATGCCAAAAAAGCACGATACTGGGGTGTCGCCAAGTGGTAAGGCAACGGGTTTTGATCCCGTCATGCGCAGGTTCGAATCCTGCCACCCCAGCCACCTTTCTCCCGCTTCTTCTGAATCAAACGCCGATACTGAGAAGGATGCCGTCGTGTCCAAACTGATGATTTTCGCTGGCAATGCCAACCCCGAGCTTGCCAAAGCTATCGCGCAGAAACTCCACATTCCCATGGGTCAGGCCACTGTAGGCCGCTTCAGCGACGGTGAGACCACCGTTGAGATCAATGAGAATGTTCGCGGCCATGATGTGTTCATCATCCAGCCGACCTGCTACCCCACCAACGACAACCTGATGGAACTGATCGTGATGGCTGACGCACTTCGCCGTGCATCCGCAACACGAGTCACCGCCGTTATCCCCTACTATGGATACGCGCGCCAGGATCGCCGGGTACGATCAACCCGCGTCGCCATCAGCGCCAAGGTCGTTGCCGACATGATCTCCAGCATCGGCGTGGATCGGGTCCTCACGGTCGACCTGCACGCAGACCAGATCCAGGGCTTCTTCGACATTCCGGTGGACAACATCTATGCCACCCCGGTCATGCTCGAAGACATTGAAAAGCAGCGCTTCGAAAACTTCATCGTGGTATCCCCCGACGTGGGCGGCGTTGTCCGCGCCCGGGCCGTGGCCAAGAAGCTGGACGATGCGGACCTGGCCATCATCGACAAGCGCCGACCGAAGGCCAATGTCTCCCAGGTCATGCACATCATCGGTGACGTGAAAGACAAGACCTGCATCCTGGTCGACGACATCATCGATACCGCCGGCACCCTGTGCAAGGCAGCCAACGCCCTGAAAGAGCATGGCGCGGCCCGCGTGGTGGCGTACATCACCCACCCGGTGCTTTCCGGTCCGGCGATCGACAACATCAACGAGTCACAACTGGATGAACTGGTGGTCTGCGACACCATTCCGGTGAGTGACAAAGCGAAGAATTGTGATAGAATCCGCGTCCTCGGAATGGCCGGTCTGCTCGCGGAGTCCATTCGCCGCGTCAGCAACGAAGAATCGATCAGCGCCATGTTCGACAATGCCTGAGCGAATTTAACGCGCTAGTTTTCAGGCAAAACAAGCAGTTACCGGGTCGGGAGCCTAATCAGGCTCCCGACTCTTTTAGTCAGTCGGAAAAATCCGGCTTTTCAGAAACATCACCTGATCCAACGCCTGGTCGCGGGCAGTTCAGGTGACGATTGAGGTTACTACCATGTCTCAGGAATTTGTTATCGAAGCATTTCCTCGTGACGATCAGGGGAGAGGTGCGAGCCGCCGCCTGCGTCGTGAGGAACGGAAAATCCCGGCCATCATCTACGGTGGCAACAAGGATGCAACTCCGATTTCCATCTGGCACAACGAACTGAAGAAAGCCCTGGAAAACGAAGCATTCTTCTCTCACGTTCTGACCGTTGAACTGAACGGCAAGAAAGAAAGCGTGATCCTGAAGGATCTGCAGCGTCACCCGTACAAGCCTATCCTGACGCACGCTGACTTCCTGCGCGTCGACAAGGATCACGAGATCCACGTTAACGTACCGCTGCACTTCATCAACGAAGACACCGCTCCGGCGATCAAGCTGCACGGTGGTGTTGCCAACCACCAGATCAACGAAGTGGAAGTGATCTGTCTGCCGCAGAACCTGCCCGAGTTCATCGAGGTCGACATGACTTCCGTTGAAATGGACCAGGTTGTTCACCTGAGTGACCTGAAACTTCCGGAAGGCGTTCGTGTTGCTGCCCTGCTGCAGGGCGAAGACCACGACCTGCCGGTTGTTGCTATCCACAAACCGCGTGGCGCCAAGGCTGACGACGAAGCGGAAGAAGGTGAAGCAGGCGAAGAAGGCGGCGAAGAGAAGGAGTAAGCACTCCGGGGGCAACGGCGAATGGCACAGGATATTGTCATGGTGGTCGGCCTGGGAAATCCGGGGCCTGACTACGAAAATACCCGCCATAACGCCGGCGCCCTGTTCGTCGAAGCGCTGGCCCGCCATGCGGGCCAGACGCTCCGCCCCGAAAAGAAGTACCATGGGCTCTACGCCCGCATTCAGCTGCACGGCCTTGACCTGCACCTGCTGAATCCCTCCACGTTCATGAACCGCAGTGGCCTGTCCATCAAGGCTCTGGCGGACTTCTTCAAGATTTCTCCCGAACAGATCCTGGTTGCCCACGACGAACTCGACCTGCCTCCCGGCACTGCCAAACTCAAAAAAGGCGGCGGCCACGGTGGTCACAACGGTCTCAGGGACACCATTGCCCACCTGGGCACCAACGATTTTCAGCGCCTGCGCCTGGGCATCGGCCATCCCGGCGACAGCCGCAAGGTCACGGGTTTTGTTCTGGGCCGACTCGGCAAGAAAGAAACAGAGGACCTCACCGCGGTATTCGACGAAGTCATGCGGGTATTGCCGGATGCCGCCAGCGGCAAACTGGCCGCGGCCATGAACCGCCTGCACAGCTTCAAGCCCGCGCCCTGAGGGGGCATTTCCCCTTACTCGCACCCACCGGCTGACACCGGTATAATCCGCCCACCATTTTTTCAGTACCAGCAGAGGCATTCCATGGGATTTAACTGCGGCATCGTCGGCCTTCCCAACGTCGGCAAATCCACCCTGTTCAACGCACTGACCAAATCCGGCATCGGCGCGGAAAACTTCCCGTTTTGCACGATCGAGCCGAACGCCGGTGTGGTGGCCATGCCCGACCCTCGCCTGACCAAGCTGGCCGAGATCGTAAAGCCCGAGCGCGTGGTGCCCACCACCATGGAATTCGTGGACATAGCAGGCCTCGTTGCTGGAGCCTCGAAGGGCGAAGGTCTCGGCAACCAGTTCCTGGCCAACATCCGCCAGACCGACGCCATCGCCCACGTTGTACGCTGCTTTGAAGACGGCAACGTGATCCACGTGGCCAACAAGGTCGACCCCGCCTCGGACATCGACGTCATCAACACCGAACTGGCCCTGGCCGATCTCGACACCGTCGAGAAAGCGATCAAACGCGTTCAGCGCGTCGCCAAGAGCGGCGACAAGGACGCCAAGGCCCAGCTCGACATGTTCGAGAAGCTGCTGCCCGTCCTGAACGAAGGCAAGCCGGTGCGCAGCATGAACCTGGACAAAGACCAGATGGCCCTGGTGCGCGAACTGTGCCTGCTGACCGTCAAGCCCACCATGTACATCGCGAACGTGAACGAGGACGGTTTCGAGAACAACCCGCATCTCGACAAGGTCAGGGAAATCGCCGAATCGGAGAACGCCGTGGTGGTGCCGATCTGCAACAAGCTGGAGGCCGAGATTTCCGAGCTGGAAGACGACGAGAAAGCCATGTTCCTGGATGAAATGGGCATGGAAGAGCCCGGCCTGGACCGCGTGATTCGTGCCGGCTACGGCCTCCTGGGCCTGCAGACCTACTTTACCGCTGGCGTGAAGGAAGTGCGCGCCTGGACCGTAAAAATCGGTGCCACGGCACCTCAGGCGGCGGGCGTGATCCACACCGACTTCGAGCGCGGCTTCATTCGGGCAGAAGTGGTCAGCTACGACGACTACGTCCAGTACAACGGCGAAGCCGGCGCCAAGGATGCAGGGAAATGGCGCCTGGAAGGCAAAGACTACATCGTCAAGGACGGCGACGTTATCCACTTCCGTTTCAACGTCTAACTTTTCAGGAAAAAATAGGCCCGAAGCCTTGACAGCATGGGCCCAAATACTGAAAATACGCGCCTCGTTTGGGGCGAAGCCCAAAGCGAAATGGCAAGGTAGCTCAGTTGGTTAGAGCACAGCACTCATAATGCTGGGGTCGGCGGTTCGACTCCGCCCCTTGCTACCAGATTCCAAAGGGTTACAGTTCACGCTGTAACCCTTTTTTCGTTGGTTGACTACAAATTGACTACAGCGTGGGAGACCAAGTCTTTGCGCCGACCTACGTGCCTCGAACCGATAACACAAAAGCCCACGTCCTATAACTCTCCTAAATGTTCTCGTTTTTTCAGCTACAGTTTTAGCCGTATAGTTTTGGCAACCTATCGTAGACACTCCAAAAAGCCCGAGGTACTCAATGAAAGCTAGCAGCAGGGATGTTCTTGATCGAGTTGATGGCGAGCGGGACAAAGTAAAGTGGCCTCCAGGATTCGGTCCCGATTCAGACTTCAAAAGCTCTATCCAAAAAAATATCGACGAAGCCATAAATAGAACCTTTGATCTAAAGCATGGCAACAAAGGAATGACAAAAGAGCAAGCTAAGCATGAAGTAAGACAGATTCTATCTAGAGGGAACTATAACGAGCTATTAGCTGCAGCAAACACCTACAAACAATTAATCGCAGTTCACAACGATCAGCACGAGCAGCTAAAAAAAATCGAGAATGGTCAAGGTTTAAGAAACCTAATCTGGAGAGCGGCAACCACGTTCACGATTGCGTCCATCATTTTTTTCTTCTACTGGATCGCAAGCTGCCTAGGAATAGCCCTACCTCTGTCCAGGCTCGCGCTTTAAATCATTGATACCCACCGAGCCTTCCGTCATGACTACACGGGAAATAGGAGACAACCTGACCGCAGACTCTAGGTGATCAGGAGACAAATGCACGTACTTCATAGTCATAGCAATGTTGCCATGCCCTAGAATCCTCTGGAGCGTAAGAATGTCCCCTCCGTTCATCAAGTAGTGGCTAGCGAAGGTATGCCGGAGGATGTCAGTGAACTGTTGCGGTGTTGAGTATCCACATCGCTTGTAGGCAGCGCGAAACGCTGATCGGCATGGACCAAATAAACGTCCTGGACCCGGCAAGGCATTTTCAAGAATTTGCTCCTGGATCTTCGGATCAATCGGAACCGCCCCGCTCTTTCCGTTTTTCGTATCCCGAAAGATGACTTTCCCTGAGAGAAACCCGGAGTTCGTCAGAGTTTCCGCCTCTATCCACCTTGCGCCCGTCGCCAGACAGATCATTGCTACAGACCAGACAAACTCATTCGAGCTTTGCCTGCATTCCTCCAGGAGCTGGTTGCACTGGTCGATAGTAAGAAAGGACATTTCCCGTTCTTTGACCCTCACCTGACGAACCGGCCCGATCGGGTTAGCTTTGAGGTGCCCGATTCTCACCATCTCAGCAAACACAGCCGAAAGGTATCGCTGCTCGTGGTTACAGGTTCTTGGCGTAACTTCCTGCATTCGTAGGGCACGGTATTCCATCCAGTCAGTCGCGGTGAAATCCTTTACTCCGGGGTTCCCAAGCCGATCGCAGATAGCGTTTGTCCTCGACAGACGGTACTTCGCGTCCTTCAGCATATGGCCGTGATAGTCGTACCACTTCTTAACCAGATCTTTGAGTCGTTCCGATGGGACCCGATTTTTACGCCCATAGTCACGAACAAACTGAAGTGCATCCAATCGGGTTTTGAAGCCCTGTTTGCGTACTCTCGGACCTTCCCTACCCTCCGGATAGAAGTCCACCTTCCAGCCATGTTCGTTTTTTGAAATCACGCGGCCACCTTAGTCAGCAGTCGTCGTTTGATGAGCCCGTCCTGAACAAGCGGGAACAGTTCGTTCTCATAGATCTCCCGACGCCGATAGTAGCTGCACAAGTCTTCCCAGAGGCCGCTTTTCTTGAGGCAATCCCAAGCCTGACGGGTGTTAAAACGGTTGCGGGCATAAATGCTCAGGAGATTGCCGAAGGCGAGGGAGACGTTCTTCTCGTTGCCGCAACCAGGCTCCTTTTTTACGCGTTTGTAGAGCAGATCAGGGGCCGAATACCCGAAGCCGATGTCATCCCGAAGTTTCGTCCAGATGGGGTGTACCCAGTCCCTCTTAGCCTCGTAGCGGTTGCCCTGAAGAGCGTATTTCCACAAACCAGTTAGATGCGGTACGGCATCCATGAAGGTATAAATGGGCTTCATGTTGGGTGTGCCCTGGGAGATCTCGTTGACGATTCTGTGATGAAAGCGGATTTCCAACCGCCAGACCGACTTGTCCGAGTCGTAGCAGGTATCCGGGAAGGCGTCTTCATTGACTGCGCTTTCCCAGATGCCCTCCATGAATGCGCGCTTGTCGCTCACGTCGATCTCCTTTGACTTGTCGTACAGACACACCTGCAACCTGTTAGCCTTGCCAAAGGTGTAGGTTTCACCGCGACCATTGATAGTGGTCCCTTGTAAGCCCTGAAAGTGGAAGTCTCTCATTCCGCTGTGGACGGTGACCGTCTTTGCCCTGGTCACAAAGTGTTGCGCAAAGTCTTCCGGTGGTCCCCACCCCTAAAAATCCACCGCCAGATGCAACGCAGTGCCGACGGGGTTAATCGCCTTCAGGAAATGCATTCCCCACTCGGCCAATTCGTCGTGGACTTGCTGACTGGAGCGTTCATAGAGCCAGCGCGGGGACGTTTCGATTTTGACGTGGGTTCCCTAAGTGTCGGCTTCGGCGTAGAAGCTCTGAACCAGATTGGTCAGACCGTACTCGCGGTTCTGGAGGATGTACTTAACCCCCCGCTACGACCTGACTGGACACGGAACAAGACGTTTCGAATCTCGAACGACGCTTCAAAGCTTTCTTCGTAGGCGGTGGTTATTTCAGCCAGGACTTCCGGCTTTAGTCGACCCTCAAACAATTGCCGAACGGTATCCACACCGGTCCAGAGAACGTTTACTCGGCTTAAATCGATCTGATGACCATCGGGACCAATGAACAGATCTCCTTTACCGATTTCCCAAGTCTGGACTTTAAAGCGTTCAAAATCGTGAATCATGTGAAGTGTTCCTTTCTGTCCATTATTGAACCGATTACTCGGTATCTATCAGACGTGTTACAGTGATATTCACGCTAGCTCTTGCTGAAGATCAAAGCTAAAAATTTTAAAAAATACAGCAATACAAAAATCAATCATCATTTGAAAAACGATAATTCGGAGCTCCTAAGCATGATAACCAACATCACGATGGACCGTGTCGCCAGTTACAAGCAAGCTACGGTTATTGACACCAATAAACAAGTTACTCTTATATATGGGCTGAACGGAACTGGAAAAAGCACAATCTCAAATTTTTTATACTCACCCCATTCCCCCGTATACCGACATTGCAAATTATCCATAGCTCCAGAAACAAAAAAACTCGTCTATAACCAAAACTTCATAAATGACAATTTTTATGAAGCAGAAAAAATAAGCGGCGTTTTCAGCCTATCAAAAGAAAACAAAGAAGCTGAAACTAAGATCGAGAATCTCACTAAAGACCTCAACGAAAAAACAGATCAGTTACGCCAACTAGAATCTAATTTACAAACTGAACGCCAATCGCTGGATAACGAGAAATCTAAAGCGAGCGATAAGACCTGGGAGATAAAGCAAGAAAATTCGACAAAAAATCGAACACTAGACAGCTTTCTCGAAGGCAAAAAAGGAAACAAAGAAACTCTATTTAATTATCTATCAGAAAAGGTAATGCCGTCAGAAAAACCGACGAAAAGCATTGAAAAAATAAGACACGATTTCCAAACCCTTAGTGATAGTTCAGCTAAAAAATATCAAACTCTGCCCCCCTTCTCCTTCAACCACTACCAAATCGAAAAAGATGAAATCTTCAAAGAAGCCATAGTAGGCAACAACGATAGTACGGTTTCAAAATTAATAGATCATCTAAATAACTCCGACTGGGTAAGAAAGGGTTTAGACTTTTTGAACTTGGAGTCCGAGGATGATCAGAGTTGTCCGTTTTGTCAGCAGAAAACCATTACAAAGCCCCTATTAGAAAATATCAAAGATTACTTCGATGAGTCGTTCGACGGAGCCTTAGACTCCATGAGGCAGAAGCTTACCTCCTACGAGAAAAGCCTGAACTCACTCAAAAGCTTTGAAGAAATAGAAAAAAACCCTTTCATAGACAAACATATTGAAGAGATATATTTAAAGTACAATCATGCGGTAGATATATTTACGGCCAACATAGAAAAAATAAAAGAAAAAATTAACTCACCAAGCCAAAGAGTAGAGCTCAACTCAACTGCTGAGGCAATTGAAGACTTAAACCATTCAATATCTGACATAAACTCTGAAATATCAGAGCACAACAAAAAAATTGACAACAAAAAAGATGAAGTTAGAAAACTGAAGGATGAGTTCTGGGACTTGATGAGATGGACCTATGACCAAACAATTTCATTCTACAAATCGAAGGAATCGGAAATTAGCACAAAAATTAAGGGAATAAATCAATCAATCCTTTTAAAGAAATCCGAAATTCAAACCACCAACTCAGATCTATCAAAAGCACAAAGTCAAACCGTCAATATTGACGACGCCATAAACAACATAAACCAAAACCTTGAACAGCTAGGGATAACTGATTTCAAAATAGTAAAACACTCCGACACGCTATACAAAATAGTAAGAGACAATCAATCTGACGCTGACTTTACAAGTTTAAGTGAAGGCGAAAAGACAGTAATAACTTTTCTATATTTCTGCGAACTATGCAAAGGAAAAGCATCGCCCAATGATACAACAACAAAAAAATCAATAATAATTGACGACCCTGTATCAAGCCTGTCACACATATATGTATTTAATGTAGCGCAAATGTTGAAGCGGGACTTCTTCTACTCACAACTATACGAGCAAGTCATAGTATTAACACACAGTCTTTATTTCTTCTACGATTTAACAGAGACAAAGAAAGATAATCGCGACAAAAAACAAAACCTTTTACGGTTAAGCAAGAACGCGACAGGAACCTCTATAAAAAAAATGAAATATGAAGAAATACAGAATGATTATCATGCATACTGGTCAGTAATAAACGATCCAAACCAACCACCAGCACTAATAGCAAACTGCATGCGAAACATAATTGAGTATTTCTTCAATTTCGTAGAAAAGTCTGACTTAAGCGTCATAACTCAAAAGCCAGAACTTCAAAGTACTAGATTTCAAGCCTTCTGTAGATATATAAATCGCGAGTCTCATTCTCTAGGCCAGAACATATTTGACTTCAAAGAATTCAATTATACTGACTTTAAGGAAGGTCTTAGGTTAGTATTTTATACTCAAGGCTATAAAGACCATTACGATATAATGACAGCTAAGATTTCCGCTTAAAGGGTTGGGGGGGGGTAAGGGTGTCATCAGTTCCCTTGCCCCACTGATCTTTTTTATATTCCTATTTTTAACTGCGTAACCTGCGCCTCTCTAACTTAACTGCTTTCAACTTGGCAATGTTCATTACTTACGATATTTAGGCAGAAGTTATTACCAATCATCTTGAGGACTCAATGCTTTTAAAGCTTCTTCTTTTTGAAGATGAAAGGAATTTGTTTCATGCAAAAATCGATTTCTCAATTGCACTTTAGGCAATGCTTCTTGTTGCCACCTTAGTGCTTCCAATACGACCTGCGGTTCAGGAAATTTATCGTAGTTGTTCTCTGTTAATGGCCCCCAGGTTAAATCAGGAATCGGATTTCCACCAATGGAACCGCGATATTTGGTAGAG
This sequence comes from Marinobacter arenosus, assembly GCF_019264345.1. Taxonomy (NCBI): domain Bacteria; kingdom Pseudomonadati; phylum Pseudomonadota; class Gammaproteobacteria; order Pseudomonadales; family Marinobacteraceae; genus Marinobacter; species Marinobacter arenosus. Next base: position 110,123 of record NZ_JAHVAO010000002.1, on the reverse strand, counting down.
AAAACATCAAAATAATTAAACGAGTCTTTAGAGAAAAGAGAATAATACCGCTCATTATCTGGATACGAGCTTTGGCGCGATATATCAGAGGCAACAAACTTTCTGCCATTAAACTCCACAACTGTTCCAAGCGTTGGCAATAAATAATCATTTTCCAGCTCGAGCTTAACTCTTGCATTTTCAGCTATATAATCGTCAAAGAAATCGTTTACAAATCTAAATATTTCTTTTTGAGAAGCTAAATCCCAAGGAGGAACTCTGTCTTCAGCTTTTTTATACCGTTCTAATAGAGTATAAGTCTGTACCCACATAGCAATAGCAGGAGCGCAGCCTATAAAAGTCGCAGGACTCGGTCCTATTGGCTCTTGGTTCGTGTATCGAATAATTGCTGTATATAATTCATCTGTATTGAGTTGTAGCCGAGCGAGCAACTGCGCCACTCTCGGGTCCGAACTCTCAGGCGGCAAGCTGTCAAGGCGTACAATTATGTCTTGCAGCAAGAGGCTGCGCGACTTCATATCGCTTATGTGTTGATTCATAAATGCCGAATCAATATGTCGACTGATAGCCTCTATTGCTTTATCTATTGCATCTATGATATCCGCCAACTTATCTATTACTTTTGCAATAGACCTAGCAATATCTCCCACCGCATCAATGGTCCGAGCTATTGCGGAGCCTACGTCTTCGATCTCATCGCCTAGCTTGTATCCAACGTATAATGTTGCTATCGCGTTTGCGACCTCTCCAATAAAAAGCGTCTCAATTTCATCGGCTAGCCCTGGATCTACATATTGGTATAATGCTGTTCTTGACTGAGTTCGAAGTATGATCCCATTTCTTATTTCGTCAATCGTGGCGTCGCTCATTGTATTTCCTATTTGATCACGTTTAACATATGGAGTTTTCACTAATGGTGTTGCCTAACGCTTCCGCTCGAGAGACCTCTGCTAGAGCGCGTCCGGTCGATAGCACACCATCAAAAATCAACATCCAAAATTATAGTTAGTCATAACCCGTTGGGACTGCAAAACGCCAAGGACAATAATTGCGTACAAAATTAAACAGTTAGCTTTTTTATTTGTGAATCGAAATTCCAGTTACAACTGGATAACTGAGAATACTATCGGCAAAGTCTGCGTCCCGCCGGCGCGTTCAGTGGCTTTCAGAGCATTATTCTTCGCTGAACCTTGAAGTCCCTCCGTCCGAAGCCATCTATTGGGGCGGGATGGACTTCTGAAAATCGCCTCTTCATGTTCATCATCCTCCGCTTTGATGATCATTACTAAGCTGGAAACGGTTAAGCCAGAGCGGAGCAGGTCAATGTCAGTTTCCATAGTCGTAACCTTCTACCAGCTATAAACAGAGCACTCCGCTGATCACTCGGTTTTATCTTCTAACCTTTTCTCCCAAATGAGTAAGTTGATAGGTTTCTCCGAGTTAAGGAGGCCTTTGTCGTCAATCGGAAACAGTAGAGATACCGGCTGGCATTCGGCCTCGCCTTCGGCCGTCATAACCCCGGCAACGGCGGCTATGGACGTTAAGGTTTCGGAAAGTTTTGAATCGTTTGTTTGACCAACAGCAGTTATTACTCCGTTTGAAAAGTTTGCGGATAAATCTGAGGAACCGATCCCCCACCCAAAACTCATTACCTTTTTCTTGCCGGGTAAGGTAACCGCTGTGACTGAGCTCACGCAGCTTGTCGTTTGAGAGTAGAAAAGATAAGGCTTAGGTTCGTAGTAAACTAAACCGGTAGTATCGTTTGAGTCGAAATTTATGGAAGCACAGCCTCCCAACATCAAGATTGGAGTTATGGCTGTATATTTCAGTGTTTCGAAAAGAATACTTTTAGTGTCCATTTTCGTTTTAATCCTTCCCTGAGCAAACCACCAAAGCTTGACTAGGGTTCACCAAGCCTCGAGTCCTGGATCTGTATAACCGGATTTTGACATTGTATTTTGCAACGGCGACAACCAAACAGCTTCATTGTTGAAGTATTCAAACGCAGTCAACTCTGTTCAAAACCGATAATCCAAAAGCTTAGTCCAGCCCCTGTAATCGTTCCATCTAATGGTTTATTCCATTTGATCCTTCCACCAATTCGACTGCTTAGACTAATGCATTCTTTTGAGAACAGGGGAAGCAATGAAAAAGAGTTGGCTTTCGATAGGAAGGGTTGCCCCTTTGACTACCAACCTGTACTTCGTTGTCTGCCAACGAACGGCCAGCTTCTTTAAATAGCTGATTTGAACACCTGTTCCTTTTACTGTGCGGGTTCCACAGGTCTCATAATGCTGGGGTCGGCGGTTCGACTCCGCCCCTTGCTACCAAGATTCAAAGGGCTGTAACTTCGGTTGCAGCCCTTTTTTATTGCCGCACCACTGCGCCCCTCCTTTCTCGATCGAGGGCCTTGGCCTGCTTCCCCCGATTACACAACCTTTGACAGTTGCCCGAGGCTTCTTTCGATATGCTGGGGACATCACCCTTGAACCTTGTATCGGATCGCAGCGCCCATGAAACCCCGAAGCACAATTCCCGCATTGCTTGCATTGGTGGTGGTGCCGATTGCCCTCGCCATTGCGGGAACCGGCTTCAAAACAGCGGTGCTGTCCATCGGAATCTTCTGGATATGCCTCGCCGTCTTCTTCTATCCCAACCTTGCGGAATTCATCAAAGCCATCAGGGAGCGGGGCTGAACACGTCTCTCGCCCGGAAGATCCCAGGCATCATACGGTCAGGGACGGCAGTCAGGCTACGAGCCAATTTCAACGCCCGTTAGATAGAAGCTCGAAAATTGATGTGCATCAAGGCTGGTTTCCCGTGAACGACACAGACTTCGCGAACGGTAGTGTAGAGCGGATTCGAGGATGTTCCGGGACACCGAAGATAACATTGTAACTCTCCCATTGGACCTGGCCTCCGTTCTGCTCATTGGCATCGCCATGATGACCTTCCATGATACGAGCGCAAACCAGGCGTTTCTGTTCGCGATTACCGTTGTCCCGCTTTCACGGATCTGGACGATGGTGTACGAGCGGCGATGGGGCGATGACCAGCCTGACCTTGGGGAATCGGCGCACCAACAAGCGGGCTGGTTCCAGAAATCGATGTGTTACGTCGGCTTTGAATTCGTCCTGCTCCTGGCATTTTCTCTTTGCGGCATCTGGATGCTGGATATTGAACCTGTCGATGCCATCGTGACGGGCATAATGCTTGTGCTTGCACACACAACTTATTGGACCATGGCAAAGCTCATTACTGAAGAACGCTGAAGACCATGGCAGAGTGTGTGCGACCGAAACGTCCGTTTCGGGCAACCGTCTTCACCTCAGTGGGCGCCCGCCTTGGAAAGGACGTTCAGCACGAAAACCCCAGACACAATCAACGCCATTCCGACAACACCCCACGCGTCCAGCTTCTGACCGAACACCAGCCAACCGGCCGCCGCCACCAGAACAATTCCAAGACCTGCCCAAATGGCGTACGCGGTTCCCACCGGGATGGTTCTTAATGCCAGCCCCAGAAGGTAAAAAGCGACACCGTACCCGACAACCACAACCACGGAGGGCATCAGCCGGCTGAAGCCCTCACTCGCCTTCAAGAAGGACGTTGCCACCACTTCCGCGACGATCGCCAGCGCGAGAAATACCCAGTTCGTCATGTTTAACCTCCTGCATCGAGGCGGCCATTGTGCTTGTCGCCAACCGGAAAATGAACCGTAGAAACCGAAAGCGATCCAACCGGGGGCGCCCCCCTTCACCCGATGGAAAGAATGGCATAAGCTCCCGTTTTACCCGGAGGACCTGTTCATGCCGCAAACCACCACCGTCGCAGGCCTGTCGCTCGACCGACTGGAGCGCATTACCCGCCACCTTGACGAAAGCTACATCCAGCCTGGCAAGCTTCCCGGGGCCGTAACCCTGGTGGCCCGGCATGGCGAGGTGGTCTGGACCCGGGCTCAGGGGCTGATGGACGTTGAGCGCAACAAGCCAGCCCGGCGAGATACCATCTTCCGGATCTATTCCATGACCAAGCCGGTCACCTCCATTGCCATGATGCAGTTGTACGAACAGGGCCGCTTTCTGCTGGACGATCCGGTTCACAAGTACATCCCCTCGTGGAAAAACCTGTCGGTGTACAAGGCCGGTGCCTGGCCGGACTTCCAGACCGAGCCGGCCGCCGCCAGCATGACCATTCGCGACCTGCTCACCCATATGTCCGGCCTGACCTACGGGTTTCTTGAGCGCACCAATGTAGATGCCGCCTATCGCCAGCTCAAGCTGGACGGCAGCGGCACCCTCACATTGGACAAACTGATCGACCGATTGGCAGAGCTGCCACTGGAATTCTCACCGGGTACCGCCTGGAACTACTCGGTTTCCACTGACGTGGTCGGGTACCTGGTCCAGGTGCTGTCGGGCCAGCCTCTGGATGACTATTTTCAGGAACACATCTTCGCGCCCCTGGGGATGACCGACACCGGCTTCCAGGTTCCGGAGGACAAGCTGGACCGGTTTGCGGCCTGCTACCTGCACCAGCCGGGGAACACCATGAAGTTGCAGGACGACCCAGCGCGATCCCGCTACCTGCGCACCCCGGCATTCCTTTCTGGCGGCGGGGGGCTGGTGTCGACGGTCGATGATTACCACCGTTTCGCACAGGCGTTGTGCCAGGGCGGTGAATACGCCGGCCAGCGCATCATAGGGCGGAAAACCCTGGCGTTCATGCGCAGCAATCACCTGCCCGGAAACCAGGACCTGCCGGCGCTGTCCATCGGCGCGTTCAGCGAGACGCCCTACGAGGGCAATGGTTTCGGGTTGGGCTTTTCCGTCAAGACGGACGTCGCCAAATCGCACACCAATGGCTCCGTGGGTGAGTACGGCTGGGGCGGCCTGGCCAGCACCAATTTCTTTATCGATCCGGAGGAGGACATGGTCGTCATTTTCATGACTCAGTTGATACCCTCTTCGTCGTACCCTGTGCGCCAGGAGTTGCGAGCCATGGTCCACGGCGCCCTGGTCTGACCCGGGCACGGATCTGCGCTTTGCATACTCTGTGGCATACTGATTTGCGAAACCAACAACACCAATGATTACACAGCAAGGAAGTTGCGATGAAACTCGAGACACTGGCTTTACACGCGGGCTTCAGCGGAGACCCGACCACCCATGCGGCGACTACGCCCATCTACCAGACCACCTCCTATACCTTCGATGACACGCAGCACGGTGCGGATCTGTTTGATTTGAAGGTGCAGGGCAACATCTATACGCGCATCATGAACCCGACGAACGGGGTGCTTGAGGAGCGCATGGCGCAACTCGAAGGTGGTGTTGGGGCACTGGCGCTGGCCTCGGGAATGGCCGCCATCACCTATGCCCTGCAAACCATCTGCAAGGTCGGCAACAATATCGTCAGCACCAGCCAGCTTTATGGCGGCACTTATAACCTGTTCGCCCATTCGCTGCCGAACCAGGGTATCGACTGCCGGATGGTGCCCCACGATGATTTCGATGCGGTCGAAAAAGCCATTGATGACAACACCCGCGCCCTGTTTTGCGAATCCATCGGCAACCCGGCGGGCAATGTGGTGGATATCGAGCGCTGGGCCGACATTGCCCACAAGCATGGCATACCGCTGATCGTCGACAATACGGTGGCAACACCCTTCCTGTGTCGACCGTTCGAGCATGGGGCCGACATCGTCGTCCACTCCCTCACCAAGTACATCGGCGGCCACGGCACCACCGTGGCGGGCATCGTGGTGGATTCAGGCAAATTCGACTGGAAAGCCAGTGCCGACAAGTTCCCCATGCTGAACGAGCCAGACCCGTCCTATCACGGCGTGGTGTATACCGAGGCTCTCGGGCCCGCGGCCTTTATCGGTCGCTGCAGGGTGGTTCCCCTGCGAAACACCGGAGCCGCCCTGGCCCCCTTCAATGCTTTCCTGATCATGCAGGGACTGGAGACCCTCGCCCTTCGCATGGAACGTCACTGCGAGAACGCGGAAAAAGTTGCCAACTTCCTGCAGGACCATCCCTCCGTCGAATGGGTGAACTACGCCACCCTCGATGGCAGCCCCTACAAGGCGACCTGTGAGAAGATCTGTGGCGGCAAGGCGTCGGGCATCCTGAGTTTCGGGATCAAGGGCGGCCTTGAGGCCGGAGCACGGTTCATCGATGCCCTGCAACTGATCTACCGGTTGGTCAATATTGGTGACGCCAAGTCCCTGGCCTGCCACCCGGCTTCTACCACCCACCGGCAACTGAATCCGGAGGAGCTGAAAAGCGCCGGTGTGAGTGCGGATCTGGTGCGCTTGTCCATCGGCATCGAGCATGTGGACGACCTGATCGCCGACATCACCCAGGCGCTGGACGCTGCAACCGCCTGATTGCTCCCTGCCGGGTACGACCAATGTCGTGCCCGGCACATCCCCGTGATTGCCCGTACCTGCCTTGTATCTCCGAGTCCCGGCCATTACTCTTGAAGGCTGACCAAGCCTTCATGAGAGTCCCGTTGCAATGAGCGACAGCGCAAAACCCCGCATTACCAGTGGTTCCAAATTCCGTAATGAGCACGGCTTTTCCGCCATCAAGGATGGTATCAAGCGCAGCTCGGGCGAGAATCGGGATTCCAGGCCGGTGGAGCGCAAGCCAAAATGGCTGAGGGCTCGCATGCCAGGGGGCGAGCGCTACGAAGCGGTGCGTAAGAATGTCAGCGAACACCGCCTGAGTACGGTCTGCCAGGAGTCCCATTGCCCCAATATTGGTGAGTGCTGGACGGCCGGCACGGCCACCATCATGGTGATGGGTTCAGTCTGCACCCGGGCCTGCAAATTCTGCGCGGTAGATACCGGCAACCCCAAAGGCTGGCTGGATCACGAGGAACCCGAGAACACCGCCAAGTCCGTCGAGCTGATGGGCCTGCGTTACATCGTTCTGACCTCAGTAGACCGCGACGATCTGGACGATGGCGGCGCCGCCCACTACGCCGCCTGCGTATCGGCGATCAAACAGCGCACGCCGGAAGTGGCCGTCGAGGCCCTGACACCGGATTTCGATGCCGTCATGCCGCATGTGGAGAAAGTAGTGGATTCCGGGCTGGACGTGTTCGCCCAGAACGTTGAAACCGTGAAACGCCTCACCAGCCGGGTGCGGGATCCCCGCGCCGGATACGAGAAGACCCTGAGCGTTCTGGCACACGCCAAGCAATACCGCCCCGACGTGCTCACCAAAACCAGCCTGATGCTGGGACTGGGTGAAACCGAAGAGGAAATCCTCCAGACCATGGACGACCTGCGCGCTATCGGTGTGGATATCCTGACCCTGGGCCAATACCTGCGGCCCACGCCGAACCACCTGCCGGTGGAACGGTACGTCACCCCGGAAGAGTTCAATCGCTACCGGGAAATTGGTCTGGAGAAGGGTTTCATGGAGGTGCCCTCCGGGCCGATGGTTCGCTCCAGCTACCGTGCGGACAAGGTGTTCGACCAGAACAACCTCGGTCTTGCCGTACCGGAAGTACCCCAGGCCACCAACGCCATGCAGATTCCGGTCAAAGCGGTCGACTGACGCGGCAAGCCGCTTTTCCCCGGCGACATCGCCAAAGGTCACAGTCACCGAAAGTTTGTGGCACACTCTGCACTCGTTTTCCAGCAGAGTTGTTGCTTCATGAACCGGTTACGCGCCCTGTACGATCGCCTGATCCTTCCCCACCCCGTTGTTGTCCTAACCGTTTTCGGCCTGTTACTGGGTCTGGCCGCAGTGAAATTTGGCGAGTTCCGGCTGGACGCCTCGGCCGAATCCCTGGTCCTGGAAGACGACCGGTCGCTGGAACAGTATCGGAAGGTCCATCGCCGGTTCACCACCTCCGACGACTTTCTCATTGTTACCTACACCCCGAAACGCGAACTGTTCTCCGAACAGGGGCTCGACCACCTTCGCGCGCTGAGGGATGAGCTGCAGGCGCTCGACGCGGTCGGTTCCACCAACAGCATTCTGAACGTACCTCTGCTGCACAGCCCCGACCTGACCCTGGACACCGTCGACAGCGAGATCAAAACGATCGATGCCGACAATGTCCCCCCGGAAACAGCCCGGGAAGCGCTCCTGAACAACCCGCTCTACCCCAACCTGCTGATCAGCGAGGATGCGAAAACGACGGCCATCCAGGTCAATCTGCCTACGCCGGAGCGCTACTTCGAGCTGCTTCAGCAGCGTAACGAGCTGCGCGACAAGGTTGCAGGCGGCAAGGCGTCTGATGCTGAACGGGCCCAGCTGGAAACGGTCCGGCAGACATTCATAGACTACACCGGAAAGCTCGGCCAGGAGCGTGACGCCACCATTGCCACCGTGCGCACCATTCTGGACAGGTACCGGGACCAGGCGGAGATTCATCTTGGTGGCGTGCCTATGATCGTCTCGGACATGATTCGCTTTATCCAGAACGACCTTTCGACCTTCGGGTTCGGGGTACTGGCCTTTCTGTTGCTCACCCTGGCGATCATCTTCCGCCAGTGGCGCTGGGTGCTGATACCCACTCTGTGCTGTGGCTTTACGGTGTGGTTGATGGTTGGCTTTCTGGGCTGGGCTCAGTGGCCGGTAACGGTGATCTCCGCGAACTTCATTGCGCTGTTGCTGATCATGACTTTGTCTCTCACCATTCACCTGATTGTCCGCTACCGGGAATTTCAGCACGACGAACCGGAGGCCGACCCCAAGGACTCGTTGCGCAAAACGGTGATGGCGATGCTCAAGCCCTGTTTCTACATGGCCATCACCACCATCGTTGCGTTTGGCTCGTTGACGTTCAGTGGCATCCGCCCGGTCATCGATTTCGGCTGGATGATGACGCTCGGCCTCACCGTGGCTTTCCTGATCACCTTCATCATTTTCCCCGCGCTGCTGCGCATTCTGCCCCCGCCGCTGGATAAAAACGTGTTGTCCAATCGGGTGCCGTTTACCGAGACCTTTGCCGGTTTCACCGAGCGCTTTGGCAAAACCGTTCTGGCGGGATCGGCGGCGATCGCGGTCTTGTGTGCGGTGGGCGTGAGCAAACTGACGGTGGAAAACAGCTTCATCGACTACTTCAAGTCCTCGACCGAAATCCACCAGGGCATGATCACCATCGACAATCGCCTGGGTGGTACCACACCGCTGGACATCGTCATCACCGACGAGGCACCGCCGGAAAATGTCACCACAGACAGTGATCCCTTCGCCAGTGGCTGCGATCCGTTTGTGGAGGAGTGTGAAGGTGGCGAGGAATACCGGGACACCTGGTACACCTACCAGAAAATGCAGAAACTGGAGGAGGTGCACAACTACCTCGATAGTCTGCCGGAAACCGGCAAGGTCCTGTCCATCACCTCCACCCTCGATATCCTGGCACAGATCAACCAGGGCGAGCGACTGGACGCCCTGGAGCTGGCGTTTGTGCCGGCGGCGGTTCCGGATGATTTGCAGGACGTTCTGCTGACGCCCTATATCTCCGAGGAACACGACCAGGCCCGTTTCAGTGTCCGCATTCTGGAAACCATGCCCGAACTTCGGCGCCAGGCCCTGCTTGACCGCATCCACTCACACCTGACCAACGAGCTCGACTACGACGAGGATCAGGTGCTGTTCGCGGGTATGACCGTCATGTACAACAACATGCTCCAGAGCCTGTTCGATTCCCAGATCAAGACCATAGGCGCGGTCTTCCTGGCCATTATGGCGATGTTCCTGTTGCTGTTCCGCTCATTAAAACTGGCCCTGATCGGCATCGCACCCAACCTGATCGCTGCCGGCTCGGTCCTTGGCCTGATGGGATGGCTGGGCATTCCGCTGGATATGATGACCATCACCGTGGCCGCCATTACCGTGGGCATTGCCGTGGACGACACCATTCACTACCTGCACCGGTTCAAAACCGAATTCGCAAAAGACGGGGACTACCTTGCCACCATGCACCGGTGCCACCGAAGCATCGGCCGGGCCATGTTCTACACCTCCCTGACCATCATTGCCGGCTTTTCGATTCTGGTGCTCTCCAACTTCATCCCGACCATTTACTTTGGTCTGTTCACCGGTTTCGCCATGTTCATGGCCTTGCTGGGCGCCTTGACGCTGCTGCCCCGGCTGTTGATCATGGTCAAACCCTTCGGCCCGGGCACCAGCGCAGGAACCTGAGCCAAAAAAAGGCCGCACCCGAAGATGCGGCCTTTTTCATAATGCACTGGGAACAGGCACGTCGTTACTGACCCTGGCCCTGCTGCTGTTGCATCATCTGGCGCTGCTGCTGCATTTGCTGCTGCATCTGCTGCATGCGCTGGTCCAGCGTCTCGCGCTGTTCCTCGGTAAACACGCTGTCGACTTTCGCCTGCATGAGGGTCGAGAGCGCTGCGATCTCTCCAGTCAGGTCGCCCAGTTCCTCGGCATTTTCGCGGATGGAGTCTTCGTCGAAGTCCGGCTTGATCTCGGCCTGCATCTGCTGCTGAAGCGCGCGCGCCTCTTGACGGAGTTCGGCGATCTTGCCCTGCATCTCGTCGATGATACCCCGGATCTCGGTTTGCTGGTCGTCAGAAAGACCCACCATCTGCGCCAACTGATCCACCTGATCCGGCTGACCGCCAGCGGCCTGTTGGGCCAGCGCCGGAGCGGAAAGGCTCACGGCAACAAGGGCGGTACCAAACAATTTTGCGAGCTTCATAAGGTTCTCCGTTTACAGGGTGGCCACATCGGAAACGCCACCGATTTGCGTTGGTTTCGTCATTCAGGCTGTACACCCTAAAACATCCTGGCGCCGTTGTTCACCCCGATACCCCTCCTTTTTGTACACACTTCTCACTCTGTTTACCCTCAGCCCGCCACACAGGCGGTTCTAAACAAATGTGAAAATTTGGTCATTCCCCTTCATAATGGCGCCGTTCAACGACCCGCGGAGTAGACGAGATGGCGATTAACTGGTTTCCAGGGCACATGCACAAGGCCCGCAAGGAGATCAAACAGGTCATGCCCCAGATGGACCTTATTATCGAGGTCCTGGATGCGCGCATCCCGTTCAGCAGCGAAAATCCGCTGGTGCCTGCCCTGCGTGGGGACAAGCCTCTGATCAAGGTACTCAATAAACGCGATCTGGCGGATCCCGGGATAACCGCAGAGTGGCAGGCCTGGCTCGAGCAGGAGCGGGGCGTACGCACCATTACACTGACCCACAACCAGCGCAGCGAAGCCCTGGGTATCCTGAAGCTGGCCGAGGAAATGACGCCCGAGCATGATCGCCAGAAAAGCGCATTGCGGGTGATGATTCTGGGCATCCCGAACGTCGGCAAATCCACCATCATCAATACCCTGGCAGGTCGGCCCGCCGCCAAAACCGGAAACGAGCCGGCCGTGACCCGGGCCCAGCAAGCCATCAAACTGCCCGACAACATCCTGCTGTACGACACGCCCGGCTTCCTCTGGCCCAAGCTGTCACCGGAAGCCTGTGGCTATCGGCTGGCGGTCACCGGCGCCATCCGCAGTTCGGTCCTTGATTTCGAGGACGTCGCCCTGTTTGAGGCAGACTACCTGCGTGAAGCCTACCCGGACCTGGTAATGGCCCGCTATGGCCTGGATGAGCTGCCCGCCGACGGCATTGGTCTGATGGATGAAATCGCCGCCAAGCGACGTTTTTTTGGCCGTGGCGGTATTCCGGACCTTCATAAGGTGTCCGAGATCCTGCTGAACGAATTCCGCGCCGGTACGCTCGGGCGCATCTCCCTGGAAACCCCGGCCATGGTCGAAAAAGAAGCCGAAGAAGCCGCTCAGGCCGCCGCTGAAAAGGCCGCCCGGGAAGAACTCAAGGCGAAGGGGAAGAAGAAGGGCCGCAACGGCAAACCCTGAACCCGCCGTTGGAGACGTACTCGGACGGCAAGGCGTCAAACATGTCCCGGACGGTGCGAACAAAATGGGGTTGGTCATAGAACCCGGCGTCCATCGCCAGCCCGGACATGGACTTCCCGGGCTCCCAGTGGGCCAACACACGGTTCATCTTCAAATGCAGCAGAAACCGTCGCATCGGCACACCGATTTCCTGTCGGAACAGGTGGCTGAGTCGCGACGACGACAGCCCTACCGACTCTGCCAGCCACGATACATCCACTTTCTCGGGCAACTCTGTGCGAAGGTAATCGCAGATTGTTCGCACGCGGGGGTCCACCGGCACCGGCGAGCCCCCAAGTCGCTCGATTGCCGTCGACAGGGATTGCCGGACCAACTGACAGGTGTCCGATTCCAGGCTCGACAGGTGGTGCGCCGACAATGCGATATCGACCGTTTGTCGGCCGTTCAGAAGCGGCTGCAGGGCGCGCCAGAAGTGGCTGTCCGGATCGAGCTGCGCGCACCACATGCGACCGCCACCGGGCTCCAGTGCCTGAACGGCATCGGGCGCCACCAGCGCCGCCGATGTCGATCGCCATTGGCCGCCGACCTGGAGCCGGAAGGGGCCATCCAGGCCGACGAGCCACGAGGCACTGATATGGCGGTGCGGACGATTGGGCATCAGATGCCCGACCACCTGCCAGTGATCGGGCCAGAGGAACAGGGTGCCGTTGGGCGTATGCTGCATAATCGGGCCGGTCAGTGAATTTCTACTGTGCCCAAAGCATACCCCAGGTCAGCGGTTTCGCCAGCATGGCCCCGTCGCGTGGGCATTCAGTGCCCCTGAACGGAACCTCCGTGCTGATCCTTGCCATCGCGGCTCAGGGCATAAGGCACAGGCAGTCCGACCTTGGCGCCGAACTCGATGCTGACGAAAATGGGCCCAATCAGCAGAAACACCAGGTCCTCCACGAACGACGGTTTTTTCCCTTCAACCTTATGGCCGTACACCTGCAAAGCCCAGGCCGCGATCCAGACCACGAGACTGGTCCAGAACAGGGACCAACCGGCCGCGATAACGCCCTGGATAATCCAGGCCGAAACGGCGAACCAGCCCGCCATCAGCACGAACACCCCGAGCGACAGCCGCAGGTACACGAGGCCGGACAGCACCGCCAACAGGGTTGCGCCATTGACCCACTCACCGGCCGTGCCGGTCAGACCCAGCCAACTGCCGATGGGAATGAGCCAGAGCAGGCCCAGGGTTGAAAACACGATGGCCGGCACACACACGATGTGCACCCACTGGTTGAACGAATTCCGGTGGCTCTCGCCGTAATCACTCAAAAATTGCGGTAACGATCGCATAGACCTCTCACCTTGTTGTTGTCTTTGATATTGATCACTTTATCAGGCTCCGTTTCCAGGGCCTTGTACGTAACGGCTATTACCCCGGGTTTTCGGACCGGTTCCACCGCCCCTTACCAAGGTCAAATATCCCCGCCACGGCAAAAAGCCTAAACTGGTCATAACGTCACTGATCACATGATTTCGCCATGTCTGGCGGGTCGTAAAGGAGGAAAGTATGAGACGCGTTGTCGTCACCGGTATGGGCATTGTTTCCTGCCTCGGTAACTCACTGGACGAGGTAACGGAAAGCCTGAAAAGCGGAAAATCCGGCATTCGGTTCAATGAAACCTACAAGGAAATGGGGTTTCGCAGCCAGGTTTCCGGTTCACCGGACGTGGACACCTCGGTCATTGATCGCAAGATTCGCCGGTTCATGGGCCCCTCGGCCATGTACAGCTACCTGTCCATGGAACAGGCCATCGCCCAGGCCGGCCTGACCGAAGACCTGATCTCCAATGACCGCACTGGCCTGATTGCCGGCTCCGGCGGGGCTTCCTGCTCCAGCCAGGTGGAGGCGACCGACATCATGCGGGAGAAAGGCGTCAAACGTATCGGGCCGTACATGGTGCCACGCATCATGACCAGCACGGTGTCGGCCTGCCTGGCCACCGCCTACAAGATCCGGGGCGTGAACTATTCCATGTCCTCGGCCTGTGCCACCAGTGCCCACTGCATCGGTCACGCCATGGAGCAGATCCAGGCCGGCAAGCAGGACATTGTCTTCGCCGGCGGCGGTGAAGAAGAAGATTGGAGCCTGACCATGATGTTTGACGCCATGGGTGCCCTCTCCACCAAGTACAACGAAGCTCCGGAGACCGCATCGCGCCCGTTCGACAGTGGCCGCGACGGATTTGTCATTGCCGGCGGCGGCGGCATGGTCGTACTGGAGGAACTGGAGCACGCCCGGAAACGCGGGGCCAACATCATTGCGGAACTGACCGGCTATGGCGCAACCTCGGACGGTTATGACATGGTCGCGCCCTCCGGCGAAGGCGCCCAGCGGTGCATGAACCAGGCCATGGCGACGATTCGCGGCAAGGTTCAATACATCAACGCACACGGCACCAGCACGCCTGTGGGCGATGTGGCAGAGATGGGCGCGGTACGGAATACCTTTGGCGATGACATTCCCGCGATTTCCTCAACCAAATCCCTGTCCGGCCACTCACTCGGGGCCGCCGGCGTGCACGAAGCGATCTATTCACTCCTGATGCTGCAAAACGGTTTCATCGCCGGCACTGCGAACCTCAAGGATCTGGATGAGAAAATCAGCAACATGCCACTGGTAGGCCCGGCATCGCAGGAGGCCGACCTGTCTACGGTGATGTCCAACAGTTTTGGCTTTGGTGGCACCAACGCCTCGCTGGTGTTCGAGAAGCTGTAAATCGGGAAAATTTGCGGGCCTTTCAGGCCCGCATCCCATCCGTGTTGTATACTCTCTGGCATGGTCTGGATCATTGGCATTGAAGCCATTCCGTACTAAAGTACCCTTTGACATGAATCAATTCGGACGGTTCTCCTGATATGTCCCAAGCAATCCGACTCCGTCAGGCTTCATCCCCACTCAAAGCCTCGTGCCACCAGTGCAGCCTGAGCAACCTGTGTCTGCCGCTTGCGATCGAAGAAAACGACCTCGCCAGGCTGGAGGACATTGTCCAGCAGGGGCGTATCTTCAATCGGGGTGAGCACATTTTTGATCAGAGCACGCCCTTTCGCTCCTGCTACGCGGTGCGCAGCGGCTCCGTGAAAACCTCGATTATTACTGAGGGTGGCGAGGAACAGGTCACCGGCTTTTTCATGCCTGGCGAACTGATTGGCCTGGACAGCATGAGCAGCGAAAGCTATGCCTGCACCGCCAAGGCTCTGGAACGAACCAGCGTGTGCGAATTTCCGGTGGAAAAGCTGGAGGAACTGACCGGCAAGCTGCCGGACCTGCAGCACCACATGTACCACCTGATGAGCCAGGAGATTCAGAACAGCCATCAGCTCGCCATGCTGTTGAGCAAGAATACTGCCGAGGAGCGTATTGCGGCGCTGCTGCTATCGCTGTCCAGCCGTTTTCAGCGCAGGCGCATGTCCGGCACCAACTTCAGCCTGCCCATGGCGCGCAACGACATCGCCAATTTCCTCGGCCTGGCCGTAGAAACCGTTAGCCGGGTTTTCACCCGATTCCAGAATCAGGGCATCATCAAGGCCCGCGGTCGCGAGGTTGAACTTCTGGACGTGGAAGCGTTGCAGATGGTCACCCGGGAATTCTCGCGGCAGGGCAGCCAGTAAGTCATCCGAAACGCCGGCTGCTATTCAGCCGGCGCCTTCACGCCTCGGCCACTCGAAGTCTTCAGCATCTCCAACTCATCCACCAGCCCTGAGCGCCACGGCAGCTGCTTGATGCCAAAGGTGTTGCGGATCTTGGTGCAGATCAATGTGGTATTGATCGGTTCCAGGTGCCCCCAGTCCGGCACCTCGTCCACCACCCGGATACCTTCGGGAATCCCCGGCAGACCGGCGATTGCCAGCCCCAGCTCGTACAGGTTGATCTCCTCGGCACCGGCGTATTGGTAGGTGCCCCAGACTTCGGCACCACAATCGATTTGCTGGATCACGGCGGTCATCACCCTCGCCAGGTCGCGAGCCGCGACGGGCTGGCCACGGCACCGGCCCGGCAATGACAGTGTCTCCCCGGCCGCAGTGCTTGCCTGCACTTTGCGGATAAAACGCGACAGACTCCAGCCGGTGCGAAGAATGATGTGTCGAGGCAGGAGCGTTCGCAGTGCCTGCTCGCACTCCCACTGCCAGTTGCCCAGCTCATTGACCGGCTGCCCGGGGTTCGAGGTGATGTACCCACTTTGCTTGCGGCCATCGAACACGTAACAGGAGGAAAGCTGCAGCAGCGCCATGCCACGCTCCGCCGCATACTCAGCCATGGCCACCGGCAAGGAGAAAGCGGCCTTGTGGGTGTCTTCCGGATCGTTCTGGGCAACCTCCGGATCCGACAGCCAGAGGGCGTTGACGATCAGATCGGCATCTTCGGGAATCCAGTTCTCAAGGGCATTGAGATCCGCACTGGCAGGATCGCTGACCAACAGGGGACTTACCTGCAGCGGCGTCTCACGCAAACGCTCCAGCACCAGTTTACCCAGTGGGCCATAATCATGAACGACAAGCACATGCACGGGGGGTCAATTCCTCCAGAATATCACTGATATGACGGGTTTCCCGGACCGGTCAGGCCAATGGCTTACCACCACCGATCCCTACAATAACAGCCAAGAGGAAACGCCAACAGTTTAACTTTTGCCTTTTCTTTCAGACGCATAAAACAACAGGACCCACCATGCTGAAACAACAGAGCCACATCGTGGCGCCGATTCCAGACGAACTTCGCACCCGAGCTCTTTACACCGTGAGTCAGCTCCGGGACCGCGGCAAGGCCGACCGGGAAGCCATCGACAAGCTGTTCGAGCTCATTGTAGAGCTGACCGAGGCGGGACTCGACTTCTTCTTCCTGGAGCCACTGCGCCGCCTGAACGCCAGCAGCATGATGATGGGGATGGCCCGGATGGGCATCAGCAGCATGCTAAAAGGCAGTAAAATGGTGGTTCACAAGGTCCTGAAAAAACTCGATGACAAGAGCCTCGCGGCCATTCTCGACTTCATTGACGAGATCATCCACGAGCCGGAACAAGGCTGAACGGTGACCAATCCCTGACTGTTTACCGGTATTCCCTGGGCACCCGGGCCGTGATGCCGGTAAGCAGCTCATAGGAGATGGTTCCCGCGCACGTCGCCACCTCGTCAACACCCACCGTTTGCCCCCACAGTTCGACCGGATCCCCTTCCTTCGCATCGGGCGCGTTCGTCAGATCAACCGCAAGCATGTCCATCGAGACGCGACCAATCAGGCGGATACGCTGACCGTTCACGGCGGCGGGCGTGTCGGTTCCGGCGTGACGAGGATAACCGTCACCGTAGCCGACGGCCACCATACCCATGCGGATGTCCCGATCCACCAGGAAACCGGCGCCATAGCCCACCGTTTCTCCTGCCCGCACCGTTCGGATGCTGATCAGAGGTGCTTCAAGCGACATTACGGGCTTCAGTCCCAGCTCGGGGCCAGTCTTGCCTACCAATGGCGAACCGCCATACAGCATGATGCCGGGGCGGCTCCAGTCATACATCGCCTGACCAGGAACAAAGTGGGCTGCAGAATTGGCAACGCTCCGCATCAGCTCGGGCCAGGGCACCGTCGCTTCCTCAAACCGGGCCGTCTGTTCGGCCGTCATGGGGCTGTCGAGGTCATCCGCGCAGGCAAAGTGGGTGATAAAACCCAGCACGCCCGAGCGGGCACCCATCGAATCCAGCCGCGTCATGACGTCTTCCACTTCCGCCGGAAGAAATCCAAGACGGTTCATCCCGGTGTTAATCTTGATCCAGAACGTTGGCCGCGCCTCACTCTGCGCCAACCAGTCAATTTGTTGATGACTGTGCAGAACCGGCTCGAAACCTCGTCGCACGCACAGCTCAAGATCACCCTCAGCATGCACGCCCTGCAGCATCACCACGGGCTGTCGCAGACCGGCGTCTCGGATGGCAAACGCCTCTTCCAGACAAGCCACCGCATACTTCTGGGCATCCGCCGCCAGCGCCTTCGCCACCGGAACGATGCCATGACCGTAACCGTCGGCTTTGACCACCGCCATGGCCTGTGCCGTGCCGGCTCGCTCAGAAGCCAGCCGAAAGTTTTGGCGCAACGCCTCCAGATCAATTCGGGCAACAGTGCTTCGGGGCATCAGTAATCACCACCGTAATCGCCGTAATCCCCGTGCGCCAGATCTTCAAACTTGGTGTATTTGCCGATAAAGGCCAGCCGGATCGTACCAATAGGCCCGTTCCGCTGCTTGCCAATGATGATTTCGGCAATGCCCTTGTCCGGCGTGTCCTCGTTGTAAACCTCGTCGCGGTAGACGAACATAATGACGTCGGCGTCCTGCTCGATCGCACCGGATTCCCGCAGGTCCGAGTTCACCGGCCGCTTGTTGGGCCGTTGCTCGAGACTCCGGTTCAGCTGCGACAGGGCCACCACCGGACAGCTCAATTCCTTGGCGATCCCCTTCAGGGAGCGGGAGATCTCGGAGATCTCCGCGGTCCGGCCCTCCGTGTTGCCGGGCACGCGCATCAACTGAAGGTAATCGACCATGATCAGGCCAATCTTGCCGTCGTTCTCCCGGGCGATGCGCCGGGCCCTTGAGCGCATTTCCGTGGGGCTGAGGCCCGGGGTGTCGTCAATGTACAGGGGCTTGTCCTTGAGCAGACTGACGGCCGAGGTCAGGCGCGGCCAGTCGTCTTCCTCGAGTTTGCCGCCCCGGACCTTGGTCTGGTCGATGCGGCCCAGGGAGGACAGCATCCGCATGGCCAGGGCGTCTGCCGGCATTTCCATACTGAACACCAGGACCGGCGTGCCCGTGCTGATCAGGGCATTCTCGACGATGTTCATCGCGAAGGTGGTCTTACCCATGGAAGGCCGGCCCGCCACAATGATCAGGTCGGCGGGCTGCATCCCGGATGTCCGGTCGTCCAGGTCCCGGAATCCGGTGGTCAGGCCCGTGGTCTGCTCGCCCGACTCGAAGAGCTCCTCAATGCGGCTCAGGGTCTTGGTCAGGATCGGATTGATGGCCTGGGGACCGGAACCTTCCTTGACTCGGGATTCGGCAATCTGGAAGACGTTGCGTTCGGCCTCATCAAGGATCTCGTTACTGTTTCGTCCCTGGGGATTGAACGCAGAATCGGAAATCTTGCCGGATACTTCCACCAACTGGCGCAGGATCGAACGCTCACGAACGATATCGGCATAGGCCCGGATGTTCGCCGCACCGGGCGTTTTCTCGGCCAGCTCGGCAAGGTAGGCCAGTCCGCCGGCATCTTCGATGTCGCCGGCGCGTTCGAGAAATTCCGCCAGGGTGACGACGTCCAGAGGCTCACTTTCACTGGCCAGTCGCTCGACAGCGCCGAAAATGAGACGGTGATCCTGCCGGTAGAAATCGACAGCGGAAATGATCTCTGAAATCTCGTCAAACCGGCGATTGTCCAGCATCAGGCCACCGAGTACCGCCTGCTCCGCCTCGACGGAATGCGGGGGGACCTTGATGCGACTGGTTTCTAGATCAGAGTTGGCGGATTTCAGGTTGGGCTTGGCCATAACAACGTCTTCAGCTGGATACCACGAAGCACACAGTTTACGGGGAACGCTTCGGGAATGGGAGAAGGCTTACAAAAAGCTAAGAATACCAGAAAGCAACGGGCCCGAAACCGTCTCCGGCTCGGGCCCGTTCAATCAAGCGCGGCCGGGGTGACCCGGCCTGGCCAGTGTTGCTGCAGATTACTCTGCAACAACCGCCAGCTTGACAGTTACTTCAACGTCGGAGTGCAGCTGCAGCTCGATGTCGTACTCGCCGGTCACGCGGATCGGACCTTCAGGCAGACGAACTTCGCTCTTCTCGACTTCAGTGCCACCGGTTGTGATCGCGTCTGCGATGTCACGAACACCGATAGAACCGAACAGCTTGCCTTCGTCACCAGCCTTGGAGCTGATGGTGAAGGACGCACCTTCCAGAGCCTCGGCGCGGGCCTGGGCAGCAGCCAGTTTCTCGGCAGCCGCTTTTTCAAGCTCTGCGCGACGCTCTTCGAACGCCTTCAGGTTTGCTTCGGTGGCAGGTACAGCCTTGCCATACGGAAGCAGGAAATTACGACCGTAACCGGCCTTAACCTTTACCTTGTCACCCAGGGATCCAAGGTTTGCTACTTTCTCGAGCAGAATAACTTCCATCTCGTTAACCTCTTCGTGCTTATTCAGCCGGCCCGGCAGGTTTTATACGCCCCCGGATATCCAGCCAGCTATCCACAAAAGCCAGAACTACTAACAGAATCATCAGGCTTGGGCCCAACAGAACCAGTGCAATATAGAACAGCACCAGCCACTGCCCACTCAGCTTTTTACGTCCAACGAGGCCGTGGACCAGGGCCACGCTCGCCAGGAACAGGGGCGTACCCGCCACCCAGACCAGCAGCATGGCGTTCAGCCCAAGTATCGGACCAACCACCATGGTGACCGCACACACTACCGCAACGGCGGGCGACAGTCTCAGGGCATGGAACTCCTTGCGGAATCCGCCGGGGTTATAAAGCCCCGCCTGCCATGACCTGGCCAGCATCGTCATGCCGATGCCAGTGGCGAGGTAGGTACCCGCCATACTGGCATTCATGGTGTCCCGTATGACTTTCTCGAGGTCGCCCCCAAGGGTCTGGGCCACGTCGGCATTGTACTGTTCGTAAAAGCTCACCCCGGCCTGGACCAGATCGTCCAACAGAGCGGGGTAGATCACGGGCAACATGAGCCCCGTGACGATTGCCAGAAAACTCCCCCCGAGGAGGGCTCTTTCCCAGAACAGCGTGGTTCTGAGCAATGACGCCATCAACATTACCTGAAGCAGCACCGCCAGGGCTGTCGGGTCTTGCCCGAACCAGCTCCAACCGAGCGCCGGAAGTAGTGCCCAGAGGCCAATGTTTAACCCCTGACTGATGCCAAGCCTGAGAATAACCAGGCCGACAACCGCTGCGCCAATCCAGAACAGCAAAGGTATGGCAGTCGTGACTGCTGCTACCCCGCCGGCCTGCAGGGGACCGCGCATTACATACTGTGCAAGTGCACGCATGGTCCCAAGTCCTGTTTATCTGTTACTTAGTTGTCGTGGCTGTCCGAGTACGGCAGCAGTGCCAGGTAGCGGGCACGCTTGATAGCGGTAGCCAGCTGACGCTGATAACGTGCTTTAGTGCCGGTGATGCGGCTGGGCACGATTTTGCCGGTTTCAGTGATGTAGCCTTTCAGGGTGTCCAGATCCTTGTAATCGATCTCTTTAACACCTTCTGCCGTGAAACGGCAGAACTTACGACGTCTGAAAAAACGAGCCATAACTTAACTCCTCAACTCCGGTTAATTACTCTTCTTCGTCCTGAGTCTCAGCCTTGCGACGGTCGTCGGATTCGGCTGAGCGGCGCGGACGGTCATCTCCACCAGAACGACGGTCCTCACGGGACTCGGCGGCTTTCAACGGAGACAGATCGGAAACGGCTTCATCGCGACGCAGAATCAGGTCACGGATGATGGCATCGTTGAACCGGAAGTTGTGAGTCAGCTCGTCCATTGCGGCTTGTGAACATTCAACGTTCATCAGCACGTAGTGAGCCTTGTGAATCTTGTTGATCGGGTAAGCCAGGTGACGACGGCCCCAATCTTCAAGGCGATGTACCTGACCGCCATCTTCAGTGATGACGCTGGTATAACGCTCGATCATCGCGGGCACCTGCTCGCTCTGATCCGGGTGTACCATGAAAACGATTTCGTAGTGACGCATGAGTTCTCCCTACGGTTTAAACAGCTTTCTTTTCAACCTTCGGGCGCCTGGCCCAACCGGTTAAACGTGAAAGCAAGGAGGTGACAGCCTGGGCTGCCGTTTTTTTGCTTTATCAATAAGGCCTTACAAGAAAGGCTTGATCAAAAGCTGGATTTTGGAGGCCTGACGAGCAGGCAATACAAAACCACCCCTTGGAAAAGGGGTCACGTATTCTAGGCGGCCGGGGGCTTCTGTGCAAGGGTTAACCAAGGCGCTGGCGCAGGGCTTCGTATAGGCAAACACCCGTAGCCACGGATACGTTGAGGCTGTCCACGTGACCCAGCATCGGAATATTGATGAGCTGGTCGCAATGCTCCCGGGTCAGACGGCGCATCCCCTTCCCCTCGGCACCCATGACCAGTGCCACCGGCCCCTTGAAATCGGCCTGAAAGAGCGTGGCATCGGCCTCACCGGCGGTTCCGATCAGCCAGATACCCAACTCCTTGAGGGTGCGCAGGAAACGGGCGAGATTGGTCACACGAACAAAGGGCACGGTCTCAGCAGCGCCACACGCCACCTTGCGGGCCACGGGCGTCAGTGACGCGGACTTGTCCTTGGGAACGATGACCGCCTGGACACCTACGGCATCCGCCGTGCGCATGCACGCTCCGAGGTTATGAGGATCAGTGACGCCGTCCAACACCAGCAGAAACGGCGGCTTGTCACTGCCAGCGAGCTGGGCCAGCAGATCGTCTTCCGTCCATTCACGACTTTCACTGACCGCCGCCACGACGCCCTGATGGACGCCGGACACCCGTTCATCCAGTTCCCTGCGATGCACCACCTTCCAGCGAACACCAAGGGCATCAAGGGCGTCGGTGACGCTTTTTACCCGCTTATCCTGACGACCGGTCTGGATCCAGACCTGCTGCAATCTCTCGGGCTCACGCTTGAGAACCGCCTCAACCGCATGCCAACCAAATACAAACTCTCCGGACACTGGCTCTGATTCCTGTTACTTGCGGGGTTTCCGTTTTTTATCGCCCTGACCGGACTTCTTGCCTTTCTCTAATGCGAGCTTGGCAGCCTGGGCAACCAGCTCATCCCTGGCCGATGGCGGCTCATTATCGGCACCGGAAGCCTTTGCGGGCGTCGCGGGTTTGGCGGGCGCCTTGCCACCGGATTTTTTGCGTGGACGCTTCAGCTCACCGTCAGCCGGCGCACGCCCCTTGGGACCCGATTTTTCCCGGGCTCCCGCCTTGCCTTTTCCACCGGTACGCTTGCCCTTCCCCTTGCCACGCTCATCAGACTTGGGAACGGCCAGAGCGTCACGATCCGCCTGACGGTGCACTGGATCGCTGATCAGTTCCAGGTCAATCTTGCGATCCTCCATGCCGACCCGAACAACCTTGACCCGGACCTCATCGCCAAGCCTGAAGCTCATCGCGGTGTGCTCCCCGATCAGTCGATGCTTGGCGGCGTCGTGGTGGAAGTAATCCCCGCTCAGCGTCGACACATGGACCAGACCCTCGATGTAGACACCGGACAGCTCCACGAAGAACCCGAAAGGCACCACAGCGGCAATGACGCCGTCGTATTCCTCCCCGACGTGGTCGCGGAGGTACTCGCACTTGAGCCAGGCCATGACGTCCCGGGTGGCATCATCCGCCCTGCGCTCGGCCATCGAAGTATGCTCCCCCAGACGTTCCATCTGAGGAAAATCGTAGGGGTATTCGGCCAGCGCCGGGTCCGATTTCGGCGGTTTGACCACGTCTTTTGACGCGTTATCGCCGTGAATAACGGACTTCACCGCCCGGTGGGCGATCAAATCCGGGTAACGCCGGATTGGCGAGGTGAAATGCGCGTAGCCCGCAAAGCCAAGACCGAAGTGACCCCCTTCCTCAGGACTGTATACCGCCTGACTGAGGGAGCGCAGCATGACCATTTGAATGACATTCGCGTCCGACCGTTCGGCAATCTCGGAGAGCAACGCCTGATAATCGGCGGACGTGGGATTATCTCCGCCACCCAGCTGCAGCCCCAGCTCGCCGAGGAACAGTCTGACCGCATTCAGGCGCTCTTCGGAGGGCCCATCGTGGACCCGGTAAAGCGCAGGAATCTTATGTTTCTTGAGGAATCGGGCTGTGGCGACGTTCGCACACAACATGCATTCCTCAATGATCTTGTGAGCGTCGTTACGGGTAACCGGCACAATCTCTTCGATTTTCCGGTTGGCATCGAAGACGACCTTGGTTTCCGTGGTTTCGAAATCGATCGCACCGCGTTCGGTCCGCGCCTCGCGCAGCAGCTGATACAGCCCGTACAGATTGTGCAGCTGCGGAAGGACGTGGGCGTACTGCTCCGACAGACGATAGCCCGACTCGGAATCGGGGTGCTCCAGCATGTCGCTTACCTTGTTGTAGGTAAGGCGCGCATGGCTGTACATCACTGCCTGGTAAAAGCTGTAGCCACTGATGTTGCCCGCAGCACTGATGGTCATGTCGGCCACCATACACAGGCGATCGACGCCCGGGTTCAGCGAGCAGAGGCCATTCGAGAGCTTCTCTGGCAGCATCGGAACCACGTGATCCGGGAAGTACACCGAGGTACTGCGATTCACTGCCTCTTCATCGAGTGGCGTACCGGGACGGACGTAGTGGGAAACGTCGGCTATTGCGACGATCAGGCGGTATCCGCCCCGCGGCCGGGGCTCACAGTAGACCGCGTCATCGAAATCCCGAGCGGTTTCATCGTCAATGGTCACCAACCGGAGATTGCGGATATCAACCCGATTTTCCTTGTCTTTTTCGGTGACTTCTTCCGGAATCTTTGCCACCTGCTCGCCCACTGACGGCGGCCAACTGTGGGGGATATCGTATGACCGAATGGCGACATCGATTTCCATGCCGGGCGCCATGTGCTCACCCAACACCTCGACCACTTTCCCCAGGGGCTGGGTACGAACACTTGGCTGACGGATGATGTCCACCACCACGTATTGCCCGTGACGGGCTCCCCCGGCATGCTCCTGGGGGATCAGAACCTCGTGGTTGATGCGGGCATTCTCCGGCACCACGAAACTGATGCCGCTTTCCTGGAAAAAGCGCCCAACGGTCTGACTGGTCCGGTACTCAAGCACCTCGACAATCACCCCTTCCCGACGCCCCCGGTCATCGACCCGGTCAACACGGGCCGCCACCCGGTCGCCATGGAACACCTGGCGCATCTGGCGGGCGGTCAGGAACAGGTCAGAGCCACCATCATCCGGCACCAGGAAGCCGAAGCCGTCCTTGTGTCCGATGACACGGCCGGTGACCAGATCTGCCTCTTCGATCGGGAGGTAGGCGCCGCGACGGTTACAGATAAGCTGCCCGTCCCGGCACATGGCAATCAGGCGACGCCGCAGGGCCTCAATACCCTCTGGCGACGTTTGCCCCAGCTCGCCACACAGTGTCTCGTGGGTTGCCGGTGCACCTCTCTCCTTCAAATGACCGAGAATGAATTCCCGGCTCTGAATGGGATTCTCGTATTTCTGGGCCTCACGGTTGGCGTGCGGGTCCCGGTCAGTTTTCTTCCTGGAAACCATTCGGATCCTTGCTGTATGTCTGCGCCACATCGGCACAGGTTCATTCATTTGTTCTGCAGTATAACGTTGGGATGCCGCTGCTGCCTAACAAGGCGCCCGGAATAGGCACAAATACCTGCCCACCATTTCTGCAAAAAAAGTTTGACAGCTTTTCCGGGAATTATTAAAGTACGCGCCATCGGTTGAGGGACACGCCTCAACGCTGGCAGAAACGCCGAGTTTTCAATAAACTAAGGGCGGCTCTGCAAATCACCTGCCGAGGTGGTGAAATTGGTAGACACGCTAGCTTCAGGTGCTAGTGGGGGCAACCCCGTGGAGGTTCAAGTCCTCTCCTCGGCACCACTTCCTCCCTCAGGAAGTGTTCAGATCCCAAGCATCCAGCAAGTTCTCTCAGCCCTGACCGCATTCGGTCTGGAACGTTGCGTTGGCCGGATGCCGCCTTACTGCAGCAACCCGACCAGATATTCAGACAGCGCCTCGTACTGATACTCCACGCGCGCAAAGGCGCCTGCCTGCTGCTCCTCGAACGCCCGACCGCAGACCAAACCGCTGTTGTATTTTCTCAGGTAGGCCTCTTCAATGAGGTTGGGCTGGGCCGCCACAAACGCCTCGCCGCCGACCGGTGGATAAAACATTGCCCATTCCAGGCTCCCGTCTGACTCGACGTTGGTCAGACTGGCCGATGCCGGGTCCAGGAATCCGTACCGCAGGGGTCGCCTGACCGTCAGGCTGTCCTGGGGCCCCGGATACGCGAACGCCCGCGCATCGAACTCCAGAACGAGGTCGACAAAGGTCGCCGGTTGCGGTGAATAGCCCGAAAAGTCGTAGGCCTGAGACGCGCTGACAACGAGATCCATGCCCACCGCCGCCGGCGCCACGGTGCAGTCAGTGAGGACTTCGTTGAACGCCAGTGATTCCTGCTCTGCGCCCTCTTCACTCAGACGGTATCCGGGAAAACCAGTCGTCGCATTGGTTGTGAGCGGCTCCAGTGTCCGGACCAGCGTACCGCCCCCGGGCTGGGGGATCTGAGCAATCAGCTCGGTCAGGCTGCCATCCTGCATGGTCCAGCTGTAGGTGACTTCCGGGCTGCCGCCCAGCTCACTGGACCCTGCGAAGATACCTTCCTGATCGTGGCAGGTGGTGGTTGTCTCGAAGTAGATCCGATTGTTTGCCCAATCGAACTCAAGCCGTTCATCAATCCCGGCGTTATCAAAGTTTATCCGGCTCTGGGCCGACAAGGCGGCAGACGGCAGCCACTGGGTACCGAGATTGGCGACATAGCCACCCACCGAAACAAGCCGTGCCAGTTCCGGCATCGATGGCGCCAGACAGCCCTCCGCGGACACCGATTGGATGCGACCATCTTCGCTGTAGTCGAAGGAAATCTCCGCTGATAACAGCAGGTCCGAGAGGTTCGTCGGCAAGGTACCGGACCGCTCCGGTTGCGCGAAGATCCGTTGCTTGGTCAGCAACGCCGGATCACTCAGTTCCAGCGGAACCTCCGGCAGGGTCAGCGCAGTGACATCGACATTCGCGTAATCGCCGTTCGCCGCTTCATCGACCACGCCGATCACCTGGTTGGCGTTCTGGACCAGCGAGATACCGAGAAGGAAGGCCGCCTGGGGACTCAGGTACCGCTCGGTACCGTCGCTTCCGGGCGCCGCCAGCAAGTCGCCATACTCCCGGGGCAACTGACTGGCCATGAACCGCGCAAGGGCCCGGGCATAGGCATGGGCCTGCTCGTCGCCGGCGAGGACATAGTCACGCACCAGATTCAGGTCAACCAGGCTGGCGTCCAGATCGTCCCCCGCCCCCTCGGGCAGGCCCGCCAAGCCCCGAAACCTGGCCAGCGTGGTCAGCGGCGTGACGTTACGGAGCCCCGGTGACGCCGACATCATGAAGGCGTCGGTAATGACCACATCGCCGGCGCGGGTCTCTTCCAGCGTCTGCCCCGGAATGGCCAGGGCGATCAGGGGATAGTCGCGGGGATCCAAGTCCGGCCCGACCACAGGGTCAACGGACAATTCCGAAACATCCAGGGAAAAGGCTCCACCCGGACCGCTCATGGCGGTGGGCTCCCCCGACTCCAGAACCACATCCGAGCCATTGTCCAGGGTGATGGTCAGCGGCCCGGCGGTGTACTGACTGTCGCCATCCATGTCGAGCCAGACCCGGGCATTATTCAGGTAACCATCGATGACCTTCCCGGTGTAAACCGATGACTGGCTGTATTCAACACCATCGAATTCCCTGCCATCGACCGGCAACTGATCAGATTCCTCACCGCAACCGGTCAGGACGAAGGCAAGAGTGAAGACGGAGAGACTCGGGAGGCGTTTCATCGCGGCAACCGTTTATCCTTGTTAGAGGTTGTGCCGCTACTTTAGGGGATGTAGAGAGCCTAGACCTTGATAGGTTTGGCAATTTGTAAACTTTGGTAACGCATTCGCAGCAGGATGTGGGTCCCGGCGGCTTGACGACCCCGGGACCCCGCCTCCTCAGAATGAGCGGGCGACGATTTCCTTCATGATCTCATTGGTGCCGGCATAGATGCGCTGCACGCGGGAATCCGCCCAGGCACGGGCGATCGGGTACTCCCACATGTAACCATAGCCACCGTGGAGCTGAACACACTCATCCATGACCTTGCACTGAAGATCGGTGGTGAGCTGCTTGAGCATGGCCGCCGTCGGGATGTCCAGTTTCTTGTCGAGGTGAAGTTCCAGGCAGCGGTCGGTAAAGACGCGGGCCGCGGTAATCTCCGCCTTCATTTCCGCCATCTTGAACCGGGTGTTCTGGAACTTGATGACCGGCTTACCGAATGCCTTGCGCTCTTTCACGTAATCCAGCGTCCACTGCCACGCCGCTTCCGCGGCCGCGACCGCTGACAGAGCGACCTGCAGGCGCTCAGCCGGCAGTTCCTGCATAAGCTGGAAGAAGCCCTGCCCTTCCATGGAGCCCAACAGGTGGGTAACCGGCACCTTCACGTCCTGGAAGAACAGCTCGGAGGTATCCTGGGCTTTCATGCCGACCTTGTTCAGGTTCTGGCCTTTTTCAAATCCCTCCCAGGCGCTCTCAACCAGCAGCAAGCTAGTGCCCTTGGCCCCCTCTTTCGGGTCGGTCTTGGCAACCACGATCACCAGGTCAGCCAGCTGCCCGTTGGTGATGAACGTCTTGGAACCATTCAAGACATAGTGATCACCGTTTTTGACTGCCGTGGTTTTCACACCCTGAAGATCGGACCCGGCGCCGGGCTCCGTCATGGCAATGGCGGTGATCATTTCGCCGGACACCAGCTTGGGCAGGTAATGCTGTTTCTGCTCTTCCGAGCCGTAGTTCAGGATGTAAGGCGCAACGATGTCCGAATGCAGGCCCCAACCAATGCCCGACAGACCCGCCCGTGACACCTCTTCCATAATCACGGCACTGTAGCGGAAATCCGCACCGACGCCGCCGTACTCCTCCGGCATGGTGGGGCACAGGAAACCGAGCTCCCCGGCCTTTTGCCAGAGTTCGCGGCTGACCTGGCCGTCCTTTTCCCATTGCTCGTGATAGGGCGCCGCCTCCTGCTCCAGAAACTTGCGGACGGAATCGCGGAAGCCTTCAAGATCTGCGTCGAAGAGCGTACGTGGAATCATGGTGAACCTCGGTGGATGACCTGTGTTGTGTTTATCGTCCACCAAGTCTCGGCCGGGAGGCCCGTTCGCTCAATGATGAAAACCATCAATCGCGCTGACCAAAACCATCGCCGGGGGCAGGGTCAGGTTGGTGCGTTGCGCTTGGCTTGCGCTCGTTCCTCGCCCCAGCGAGGCATCAGGTCCTGGGGAATATCGAGATGATCCAGCACACGGGCCACCACAAAATCCACTAGGTCCTGCACCGATGCCGGCTTGTGGTAGAAACCGGGGCTGGCCGGCATGATCACGGCACCCATCCGGTTCAGCTTCAGCATGTTTTCCAGATGAACCTCGGAAAACGGTGCTTCCCTCGGCACCAGGATCAACGGCCGACGCTCCTTCAGAGCCACATCACCGGCCCGCTCGATGAGGTTGTTGCTGGCGCCCGTGGCAAGGGCGGAGAGGGTGCCGGTGCTGCAGGGGCAGATCACCAGGGGCGCTTTTTCCCCGGAGCCCGACGCCGGCGGTGCAAACCAGTCTTCCCGGCCGAACACCAGCACCTGCCCCAGATCCGCCTGCGCCCACTCGGTCAGGGTTGCCTGCATCCCCGGCGGCGTGCCCGGCAGTTTCAGATCGGTTTCTGTGGCTATCACCACCTGCGCCGCCCGGCTGATCATGACATGAACCCGACAGCCGGCCGCAACCAGACATTGCAGGAGACGCAGCCCGTACTGGGCACCGGACGCGCCGGTGAACGCCAGATTGATGGTGCGCGCCTGCTGGGAATGCTCGGTCATGGCTCAGCCCTGGGTAGAGGAAACGATCACTGGAATATCAGTTCTGGATACGTTCAAGCGCGGCAACGAGTTTGCCGTGGATACCGCCAAATCCGCCGTTGCTCATAATGACAATGTGGCAGGGACTCGGGAGATCGTCCAACGCCCGGCCGATGAGGCTATCCACCGACGCTTCAACACTGTGCTGGCCGGCATCGTCGTGACCGGACTGCCAGTCGGCCACCAGCTCTGGCAACCACGCCATGCCGTTGAGGTTGGCCCAAAGCACCCGATCAGCGGCTGCAGCGCTTGGCAGCAATGTTTTCTGGTGCACACCCTGCTTCATGGTGTTGGAACGGGGTTCAATCAGCGCGACGATCGGTTCGTCCCCCACCTGCGCCCGCAGCCCTTCGAGCGTGGTCGCGATGGCTGTCGGGTGATGGGCGAAGTCGTCGTAGACCCGGACCCCGCCCACATCGGCCAACAGTTCCATTCTGCGCTTCACGCCGGAGAACCGGCACAAGGCCGCCACGGCGTGGTCCGGCGTCACCCCCACGTGACGGGCGGCGGCGATCGCAGCCAGGGCATTGCGCACGTTGTGCATGCCAGTCTGGGACCACTTCAGTGTCGCCACCGGCTGTTCATGGTGGATGACCATGAATCGGCTACCGTCCTCCGATAGCAGCTCGGCCCGCCAGTCCGAAGTGCGGGGAGTTTCGCTACCGATAGCCGTGTCCTGGACCGGGCTCCAGCAACCCAGCTCCAGGGCATTGTCCAGATGCGCATCCACCGCCGGCCGGATGATCAGCCCCCGGGAAGGCACGGTTCGGACGAGATGATGGAACTGTCGCTCGATGGCTTCGACGTTGTCGAAGATATCGGCGTGGTCAAATTCCAGGTTGTTCAGAATCAGGGTGTGGGGTCGGTAGTGAATGAACTTCGAGCGCTTGTCGAAGAACGCGCTGTCGTATTCGTCGGCCTCGATAACAAAGAAATCGCTGTTGCCGAGTCGCGCCGACACCGGGAAGTCGTTGGGCACCCCACCGACGAGGTAACCCGGCTCAAACCCGGCCTGCTCCAGAATCCACAGCAGCATGGAGGTGGTCGTGGTTTTGCCGTGGGTGCCCGCCACGGCAAGCACCCAGCGGTGCCTCAGCACTTCCCGGGCCAACCATTCGGGCCCTGACATGTAATCGATGTTCTGGTTGAGGACCGCTTCCACCTCCTCATTGCCCCGTGACATGGCGTTGCCAATCAGCACCAGATCCGGTGCCGGCTCGAGGTGGTCAGCGCTGTAGCCTTCCATGAGTTGGATGCCCTGAGCTTCCAGCTGGGTACTCATGGGTGGATAGACGCCCTGGTCGGAACCGGTGACGGTATGGCCCAGTTCCCGCGCCAACACCGCAAGGCTGCCCATAAAGGTGCCACAGATCCCCAGGATATGAATATGCATTCCGCTACTGCCCTCTCCCATTGAAACCCGACAAGCCTCCCGTATCCGTCCGGGCCCGTCAAGAGGCTTGCCATCCGCAATCCTGCTCATGAAAATCCGCGTCGATTGGCGTATCATCGGCGCCATTGTCGAACCAGCAGGAGGCTCCAGCCCAAGATGGCCATCAAGAACGCATTCTACGCTCAATCCGGCGGGGTTACCGCCGTTATCAATGCCAGTGCCTGCGGGGTCATCCAGACCGCGCGCAAGCATCCGGACAAAATCGGCAAAGTCTTCGCCGGCCGTAACGGCATCATCGGGGCACTGAGGGAAGAACTCATTGATACCAGCCTTGAAAGCGACGACGCCATCCAGGCCCTGATCCACACTCCCGGTGGCGCATTCGGCTCCTGCCGTCACAAGCTCAAGAACATCTCCGAGAACCGCCGCGAGTACGAACGCCTGATTGAAGTTTTTCGCGCCCACGACATCGGATACTTCTTCTACAACGGTGGCGGTGACTCTCAGGACACCGCCTACAAGGTATCTCAGATTGCCGACAAGATGGGCTACCCCATTACCTGCATCGGTGTCCCCAAAACCGTCGACAACGACCTGCCTTTTACCGACTGCTGCCCCGGCTTCGGCTCCGTCGCCAAGTACATCGCTACCTCCACACTGGAAGCCAGTCTGGACATCAAGTCCATGTGCGAAACCTCCACCAAGGTCTTCATTCTTGAAGTGATGGGGCGCCATGCGGGTTGGATCGCCGCCTCCGGCGGCCTGGCCGGTCAGGGCGAAGGCGAGCCTCCGCACATCATCCTGTTCCCGGAGATCCCGTTCGATCGCGAAGCCTTCCTGGCACGGGTCGATCACTGCGTGAAGGAATACGGTTATTGCGTGGTGGTTGCCTCAGAAGGTGCCCAATACGAAGACGGTCGATTCCTGGCGGACGCCGGTGCCAAGGACGCCTTCGGCCACACCCAGCTCGGCGGTGTCGCTCCGGCACTGGCCAATATGGTGAAGCAGGCCCTAGGCCACAAATACCACTGGGCGGTTGCCGATTACCTGCAGCGCAGTGCCCGGCACATTGCCTCAGCGACCGACGTAAAGCAGGCCTATGCGGTCGGCGAGGCGGCCGTGGAGATGGCGATCAGTGGCAAGCAGGCCCTGATGCCAACCATTGTCAGGGAGCAGGCCAAGCCGTATCGCTGGAAAATCGGTGAGGCGCCGCTGAGCGAAGTGGCGAACCAGGAGAAGAAAATGCCGATCCACTACATCACCGACGACGGCTTTGGCATCACCCAGGACTGCCGTGACTACCTGGAACCGCTGATCGCCGGGGAAAGCTTCCCGCCGTTCGATAACGGCCTGCCCAGGGTCGCGAAACTGAAGAACCAGTTGGTCGAGAAGAAGCTCAAAACACCGTTCGACCTCTGAGCCGCGAGAATACACTCGCCATAAAAAACGCCCGAGGGCTTGCGCTCTCGGGCGTTTTTTATGTCTCGAAGCGAAGGCTGCCAGCCGAATCAGCCGACCGTCGCCGCTTCCTGCTGCCGAACGAACGAGAAGAATTCGTCACAACCACCGATGTACTGGTCGCCCACCAGAATCTGGGGCACCGTGTATACCGGCCGGCCGATCCTGTCGGCGATATCCGCCTTGCTCAACCCCTCTGCCATCATGTCGACCCACTTGTAGGGCAACCCCTTGGCTTCACAGAGGCTCTTGGCTCGAACACAGAAGCCACAGCTTGTGCGGCCATAAATAGTCACCTGATCCATAACGACCTCCTAAACACCGGCGTTATTTAGTCTTTTACTGGTTGATACTTGGGCTCAATGATCTCATGGCGGTCAGCAAATGAAAATTGATGCTTTGAATCACCGCCATAGCGCCGGTCCATGCCCGGATGGCCCGTCAGGTTTTCAGTCGCCCGAGCTCCCGTTCGAGCACCTGCACCTGTTCATCCAGGGCTGTACCACTGCCCTTGACCCGGGTGGCCAGTTCCCTCAAGTCGTTCGCGGCATCGCCGATCTGGGTCAGGTTTCGATTGATCTCCTCACTGACCGAACTCTGTTCTTCCGCAGCGGTGGCCACGTGCGTCACGTGTTCAACGATGGTGCCAATCCGATCCACCACCGTTGCCAGCGAATGGGCCGCTTCCTGAGTACCGTCAACCGCACTGGACGCGCGCTCCACGCCGCTCTCGATGACCGAGACCGCACCGTTCACATCGGCCTTCAGACCATCAATCATGTCACTGATTTCGTCGGTGGATTTCCGGGTTCGAGAGGCCAGCGTCCGGACTTCATCCGCGACCACCGCGAATCCGCGCCCCTGCTCACCGGCCCGAGCCGCTTCTATGGCCGCGTTCAGCGCCAGCAGATTGGTCTGCTCGGCTACGCCCCGAATCACATCCAGGATGCGGTTGATATCCTCGCTGCGACTGGCAACGTGGCCGATCGCCGTGCTCGCCTGACTCATGTCGCCGGACACCTCGTTGACGCCGTTGACCGCCGACAACAGGGTTTCCTGGGTAAACCGGATCCCATCCTGGGCCATGCGAGCGTTGTCCGCAGCATCCACGGCAAAGCCGGCAACCTCGCCCGCGGCCGCCGACATCTCGTTCATGGCGGTCACCACGCTGTCGATGTCCTGATGCTGGCGGGAGGTCTGCTCGTCGGTTTCCAGGGCAATGGCGCCAACGCCCCGGGCCTGATCACTGACACGGGCGTTCACGTCCTTGAGGTCGTTGATCATGCCCCTAAGCCGGCCCAGGAAGGTGTTGAAGCCAGCTGCGAGGTCAATCAGCTCCGCGTGAGTATCTATATCCAGCTCCCGGGTCAGGTCCCCTTCGGCGCTGGCCAGGTTCTGCATCCGATCCCGGATTTCGTTCAGCGGCCGGGTAACCGATCGCACCAGCAACACCAGCACCAACGTTGCAAGCACGACCACCACCACGCCGACCACGGTCTGGCCGGTCGCTGTTGCCGCCACCTGCTCCGACAGCATGGTGGTTATCTCGTTCACACTGGCGAGCGCGATATCCCGTGGCAACTCGATCAAAAGCGACCATTGGGTATTGGCGAGACCAATCTCGACCGGATAGGAGACAGCGAGGATTTCGCCGTTATCGAAACTGCCTTCTGCTGTGTGCAACCGGACAAACTTGTCCGCCAGCTCGGGCAGTGCCTCACGCAATGGCCGGCCAAGGTGATCCTGGTAATGGCTGGACGCCGCAATCAGGCCTCGCTCGCTCAGCAGCGTCACCCGGGATTCACCACCGAAGAGGTTCTGGCTGACATCGGCGATGGTTTTCTGCAGTGTGGACAGGTTGATGTCGGTACCGGCGACCCCGGCAAACTCGCCATCGTCAAGGATGGGCATGACCAGACTGGTCATCAGTTCGCTGTAGCCCTCTTCGATCTCGTATTCGTAGGGCTCCATGATGCAGGGGGCCCTGGTGTCACGGGAGCAGAGATACCACTCCGCTTCGCGAATGCCGAACTCGTTGGTTTTTTCCAGGTACTTGGTGGCGGGGTCTTCGGTGCGGCTGAACACCACATTGCCGTCCGGATCCCGGTAATAGTAGATTTCCAGGGTTCCTTCGTCACTGCTGTGCTCTTCGACGCCTCCGGTGAAATAGCGGTCCTGGCCGTCGTAGGCATCCGGTTCGAACTGGGCGTAGATGGAACTGAGGCTCTTCTGCTCCTCGAGGACCGCACCGATGGTTTCCTGAAGCGCCAGACGACTGATTCGCCCGGAACTGTCCGCTTGAATATTGCGGGTAATCACGTTCCGAACCACCTCCGGCGTCCGGTAGGCAGTGGCAAACTGACCACTGACCAGCTCGCCGTATTTCCCGGCCGTTGCGCTCAACTGGTCCATGACAATACCCTGTACCGTATCCCTGGTTTCTGACGTCAGACGGTCTTCCATGCTGCCGAGTGACATCTGGGCGGTAACAACGATGCTGATGCCCATCACCAGCAACAGGGATATCACCAAGGCATAGAGTTTGAACTGAAGGGAAAGCTGTTTCATGGAGGAGCGACCTGTTTGACGAAAGGCAACGTTCTGATTCTTGATGGAAGGAGACCCGGTTGGCGTACCTGACACTGTTCCTGACGGCTTTTGCAGCCGCAACACTGTTGCCCGCGTATTCAGAAATACTGCTGGGAACCCTTGTGGCGCAGGGACTGTCGTACTGGTGGCTGTGGTTCTGGGCCACCCTTGGCAATACGCTTGGCTCCGTCGTTAATGGGGTTATCGGCCGGCAGGTCGATCGCTTTAAGGATAAAAAGTGGTTTCCGATCAGCGAATACCAGTTGCACCGTGCTCGTAACCGGTTCAACCGTTACGGGCAGTGGTCACTGCTGCTTGGGTGGTTACCGCTGGGCGGCGATGCGCTGACCCTTGTGGGCGGTATTATGCGGGTTCCCTGGCTCAACTTTGTGATCCTGGTGGGAATCGGCAAAGGCCTTCGTTACGCCTTCGTGCTGTGGCTGGTGGCGGAAGCATCCTCACCGTAGAGGTACTTGCGAAGCAGGGGCTCACCATTGAACTCCGAGTGCAGTACCGCGATAAAGGTGTACACGCCGATGAGTTTACGATTGAGGAACACGAATTCCTTCGGCGGCACCCGAAAATAACGGCTGATGGCCGATCGGGCCGCCTGGCGGGCCACCCGGGAAGGCAGATCACTCTGTTTCCAGCGGTACTGGCCTTGGGCGTTCACGGCATGGTCCGGCCACTGGTCCTGGTCTTTGGACAGCGGTTCCAGCACAGACATACAGACCGAACCAAACGTCTCCAGCACGTCACGAGGCCAATCCCGGCTCATGAAACGCAGCTTCACACCGCCCTCAATGACCGCTTCCAGATCATTTTCGTAGGAGGCACGGATCATCTGCCGCACCGGGTCCAGAAACTCGTCGCTGTAGGATTGAACCGCGCCGAAGTCGAGCAACACGATGCGATCATAACCACGGTCTTCGCCCTCTTCGCCGGCAATCCGGATCCGGTAATTCCCGAAATTGGGGTCCGTCTGGATTTCGCCCCAGACAAACAACTCGCGGAAAAACAGCTCAAGCGCCGCCTCACCCAGCGCTGTGCGCCGTGCCAGCGGCAACTCCCGCACGGGCCCGGAACTGACCGCGTGACCATGCTCGTAGGTTGATGCAATCACGTGGGCGGTGGAAAACTCCGGTAACACCCGCGGGACGATGAAACGCGGATCCGAGGCCAGCATCTCGCGGAATTTTTCCGTGGTGCGTGCCTCGAGGCGATAATCCACCTCCCGGTGCATCATCTCCCTGACTTCTTCCAGCCAGTCATTGAATTCCGGGCCGAAACTGACCAGCCGGGCGATCTTGAGCAGCTGCGCAACCGCATTAAGGTCGCTGTCGACCGCATCCGCCACCCCCGGGTACTGGACTTTCAGCACTAACTCCAGGCCGTCGCTACGGCGCACCGCCCGATGGACCTGCCCCAGTGACGCCGCGCCAATCGGCTCAGGATCAACCTCCAGCTCAGAAAGGCGCCCGGCACCCAGTTCTTCTTTCAGAACCTGTTCTATCGCTGACCATTCCAGGGATGTGGTCTGGTCTTCGAGGGTATGCAGCGCCTCCGTGACTTCCTCGGGCAGAAAGTGCTCGCCATAGAGCGCCATGACCTGACCGATCTTGACCACGCTACCCTTCAGTTGGCCCAGCTCATCAACGAGGAAGCGGGCCTGACTGGACAGCATGGCCCGGTGTTTCTGCTCCCGCTTTTCCTTGTTGCTGAACCAGTTGGTGGCCATGTGCGAAGCCATGCGACCGCCGGCGTACAGCCCAGCACGGGTGAGACTCAATCGGCGCTCGAAGCTGCCGGTTTTGATGCGGGAGACCGATTTACCTGGACGTCTGGCTGACATGAATGACCTGTCGCGATCCGAGAATTTCACCGTCACCGGCGGATGTGCCCATTATACGGATACTGTGGCTGCGTAACCTAACCGTATCGACCCGTATTGGGCGGCCGTCGAGCCAATGCGCCGGGCTGGCCGGAGCGTTAAAGGTGTCTGTATTACCTGTTTACGTTTTTATACAGTTTTCGGCCCAAAACCGATCTAGTATTGGCTTGCACAGGATCCATGAACTGCATCACAACAACAAGACTTGAAAATGACACATGGTTCACTGAAAACCTCGGACACGAAGCTGTCACAGTTCAGGGTCAAGGGCGAAATACCCGTCCCCATTCTGATCAACTGGCTGACCGCCTTTGCGATCCCTCTGCTGCTGTTCTTCGCCTGGCGCTCCAGTTTGCGCGATGACCCGGTCACCTCGCCCCTGCTCATTACCATTGCGGTGCTGCTCGGCATCAACACCGCCGTGTTCTGGATCAGCGGCAACAAGGTCCTGCAGCGTCGGGGCTTCATCACGCTGATAACCGTCTTGTTTACCTACCTGGCGGTGCATGCCGTCGAAGACGGGTCGGCCATTCTCTGGCTGTTCGCCTACCCGCCCATCATT
Source organism: Marinobacter arenosus (assembly GCF_019264345.1). Classification (NCBI taxonomy): domain Bacteria; kingdom Pseudomonadati; phylum Pseudomonadota; class Gammaproteobacteria; order Pseudomonadales; family Marinobacteraceae; genus Marinobacter; species Marinobacter arenosus. Next base: position 72,551 of record NZ_JAHVAO010000002.1, on the reverse strand, counting down.
TTTTACATCAGCGATGCTCGTGTCGGGGTGTTGGCCTGTGCCGGCGGGTTTGTTGCCCTCTTGCTTCTGTTCAGCCCCCTTGGCGACCTGATCTTCGGCACGCCCTACAGTCCTGGTTTCCGGCTGACCATGCTGGCGGCCTTCGGGTTCGAGATCGTCACCTGTTACATCCTTGATCAAAGCCGCAGGCGCAGCAAGCTTGGCCTGCTGAAGCTGGCGGCGGATTTCGAGTACGCGGCCAAACACGATTCGCTAACCGGGCTGGCCAATCGCCGAGAAGCCCTGGCGCAACTTGAGGCTGAATACCAGCGCTATCTGCGCAGCGCGCGCTCTTTTTCGGTCCTGTTGATGGACATTGACCTGTTCAAATCGGTGAACGACACCCATGGCCATCACGTTGGCGATGAGTTGATCGTCCTGGTTGCCCGGACGTTGCGGGACGAATGTCGAAAGGTCGATACGCTTGCACGCTGGGGCGGCGAGGAATTTCTGGCCCTGTTGCCAGAGACCGAAACAGCCGAAGCCTTGAAGATGGCCAACCGAATTCGGGAAACCGTTGCCAGGTCCGGGGTACCCGTGGATCAAAAGGCGGTGAAAGCGACCATCAGTATTGGCGTGGCCGGCATGCGCGCCTCCGAATCCATCGACCGCCTGCTGCAGCGCGCGGACGAGGCCCTGTACCGGGCCAAAACCCTCGGCCGGGACCAGGCCTGCGCCGCCGAAGGCGAGAGCGCCGCCTGACGCTTACCAGCCCTGCCGGTAATCAACCGCAGAAGCTCCGAGGCCGGCGACCAGTTGCGCGACCAGTCGCGCTTCCAGATCACTGACAGTCGCGCCCGGGGCGAAGTCGGATACCTGGCTCATGGGCATGCCCGCATAACCGCAGGGGTTGATGCGACGGAAGGGTTCCATGTCCATGGCAACATTCAGGGCAAGTCCGTGGAAGGAACAGCCCCGCCGGACCCGAAGGCCCAACGAGGCAATCTTGGACTCACCAACATAGACGCCCGGCGCGTCAGGTCGCGGGGCGGCATTAATATCCAGTTCGGCCAACGTGCGAACGATCCCCTGCTCGATCTGATCCACCAGGGCTCGCACACCAAATTTGCGTCGGCTCAGGTCGATCAACAGGTAGACCACCAGTTGTCCCGGCCCGTGGTAGGTAACCTGGCCTCCCCGATCCACCTGGATCACGGGAATATCGCCTGGCGCCAGGATATGTTCGGCCTTCCCGGCCTGGCCCTGGGTGTAAACCCGGGGATGCTCCAGACACCAGAGTTCGTCGGTCACCGCATCATCCCGTTCCGCGGTGAAGGACTTCATCGCTTCCCAGGTTTCCGTGTACGGTTGCTGGCCCAATGAGCGGACGATCAGATCGGTCATTCCGGTCACAACACCATGTGAACCCGGCCACTGGCCTTCAGTTCTTCAAACAGCGCTTTAAGCTGGGCTTCGCCGGTGGCCACGATAGTGAGCTGGACCGACGAAAACCTGCCTTTGCTGCTCTCATTGACCGAGATGTCCGCCTCGGTGATGCCCGGGGCATGCTGCTCAACGACCTCAACCACAAAATCGGTGAAGTCCGGGGCCGAGTTGCCGATGACCTTGATGACGTAGTCACAGGGGAATTCGATTTTTGGTGCTTTCGGCTCACTCATACCGTTAATACTCCCGGACACTTCACTCAGGCGCCCTTACTCAGAACAGTTGGAAGAAAAAGAGCTTGATGGCATCCCAGATACGCTTGAAGAATCCACCCTCGGGCACCTCTGTCAGCGCCAGTACCGGCTGATCCACCAGCACGTCCCCGTTCAGGGTCACTTTGACCCGACCCAGCTCGTCTCCCACTTTAATGGGCGCTTTTATGACGGAATCAAGGTCTACCGTGGATTCCAGATCATTGCGGGAGCCTCTGGGAATGGTGACGTAGACATCCTCGGTCAGGCCGACGGACAGCTGGTCAGACTGTCCACCCCAGACCCGGGCTTCCATCAGCTCCTGGCCCGTCCTGAACAGGCGCTCACTCTCATAGTAGCGGAAGCCATAGTTCAGCATCTTCTGCACTTCCTGGGAGCGCGATTCGGAGCTGCTGGTTCCCATCACGACGGCAATGAACCGGGTATCGTTGCGCTTGGCCGACGCCACCAGGCAGTATCCTGCCTCTTCGGTGTGGCCCGTTTTCAGACCGTCCACGCTGTCGTCACGCCACAACAGGCTGTTTCGGTTCGGCTGCCGGATGTTGTTGTAGGTAAAGTGCTTTTCGGCGTAGATCGGGTAATTATCCGGGTAATCGTTGATGATTGCCCGAGCCAGGATCGCGAGGTCATACGCCGTGGAACGGTGTTCAGGCGATGGCAGGCCGGTGGCGTTCTCGAAGTTGGTGTCCTTCATGCCCAGTATCTGCGCCTGCTGATTCATGATGTCGACAAAGGCGCCTTCGCTCCCCGCCACAAACTCAGCCAGCGCCACCGACGCGTCATTGCCGGACTGGATGATCACCCCTTTCAGCAAGGTCTCGACCGGTACACTGGTACCTTCCCGGACGAACGTGCGTGAGCCCTCGGTTTTCCAGGCGCGAACGCTGATCGGCACCATGTCGGACATGGCGATGCGCCCCTCATCCAGCTCGCGCTCGACGATATAGGCCGTCATCATTTTGGTCAGGCTCGCCGGCGGAAGGCGTTCGTGACTGTTCTCCTCCATGATGATTCGTCCGCTCTTCGGATCCATCAGCACGTAGGAGGTGCCGGCGATCTGCGGCGGCGAAGGTATCAGCACTGACTGCGCGGTGGTTTTGCCTACCAGCGTCAGGGCCAGGACAACAATGATCGAAAAGGAGCGAAACAAGGATTTTAAGGCCATGGGTTCATTCATTCGTCGTTAGGTGTGTGTCTTTTTTAATTGGTATTCAATGCGAGTCGGTCAACAGAATTGACTGGGAAAATCCCCTTGCCTCAAGCAGGCTCTGGGTTCGTCGGGCACTGCTCTCATCGGTGAACGGGCCAACCTGTACCCGATGAAAACGACCGGATGCGGTGTCGATAGCCCGGACGCGCATGGGGTTCTCAAGCACGGCCCGGGCCCGGCCGAGCAACGCTTCCGCCGGATCACGGCTACTGAAAGACCCAAGCTGGACGAACAGTGCCTCGTTGCCCGACCCCATCTGCCCACTAGCCGCTACGCGGCTTTCAGGATAGCTGACCGTTTCACCCGGCACGAACGGCTTGCCGGCCAGGAACATGGACCCGTCCGGCTTGACGGTGATGGCCGCCACTTCGACCCGGGCGGTACCCCGGGACTGATAGCCAAGTTTCTTGGCCGCGGCGTAGGACAGATCGATCAGGCGATCACCATGGAAGGGCCCCCGGTCATTGACCCTCACGATGACCGAACGTCCGTTGTCCAGGTTGGTTACCCGCGCATAGCCGGGTATCCGCAGAGATTTGTGGGCGGCAGACATCGTGTACATGTCGAAGGTCTCGCCATTTGATGTTTTGTGACCGTGGAACTTCTCGCCATACCAACTGGCAGTGCCACGCGCCACGTAGCCCTCATTACTGCCCATCACACTATACCGCTTGCCCCACACTGTGTAGGGGGACTTGTTCCCCGCCCGCCTGGGTTTCTCGTACACGGGCCGGGCATCGGACAGCCCCGAGGCGTCAAAATCCCCGGCAGGTGCCCGATCCTGGGAAATTGTGTAGCGGGAGGAATGGTCGGTTTCCGGCGCGGAGGCACAGCCGCCGAGCACCAGCGCGGCGGTCACCGCCAATATCCATGAGAGCGAGGGCTTGAAGTTCACTGTCCGGAATTCCTCTTGAAAGACGGCCGCCGGATTCACTGGTAAGCTTTGGCGACCATGTCTTTATTGTAACGGGTTATAACCGGGATTCACCATTACCCACTTTCCACCTTTCGCGGGCGGGCGTCAGGCGCTGATCATTCGGCGATGGGTGTGGATGGACATCAGCACGCCAAAAGCGGCCATCAGCGTCACACCGGAGGTGCCACCATAACTGATCAGCGGCAGAGGCACACCAACCACCGGCAGCAATCCGCTGACCATGCCGACATTCACGAAGATGTAGATGAAGAACGTCATGGTCAGGGCACCCGCCAGCAAGCGACTGAACGAATCCTGGGCCGTCACCGCAATGTACAGGCAGCGCAGGATAATCAGGAAGTACACGGTCATGAGCGCCAACATGCCGACGAAGCCAAACTCTTCCGCCAGCACCGCCACAATGAAATCGGTATGGCTTTCGGGCAGGAACTCCAGATGGGACTGGGTTCCCTGCAGCCACCCTTTCCCTTCAAGGCCACCCGAGCCGATGGCGGTCTTGGACTGAATAATGTTCCAGCCTGCCCCCAGCGGATCGCTCTGAGGATCAAGAAGCGTCAGGACCCGCTGTTTCTGGTAGTCGCGCATGACAAAAAACCACATCATGGGCGCCGACACCGACACCAGCGCCACAAAGGCGCTGATCAGCTTCCAACTGATGCCGGCGAAGAAGACCACAAAAATCCCCGCCATGCCGACCAGCAGCGAGGTTCCCAGGTCCGGCTGCTGAATAATCATCATCATGGGCACCAGCACAATAGCGAGCCCAACCATCACATGGCGGAAACGGGGTGGCAGGAAATGACGCGACAGATACCAGGCCGCCATCATCGGGACCACCAGCTTCATCAACTCTGAGGGCTGGAAACGCGGCAGCCCGGGAATCGCCAGCCAACGCTGGGCCCCCTTGGCGCCCACACCAACCAGCAGTACCGCCAACAGGGCAGCAATGCCCGCACCATAGAGCCACGGCGCCCAGCGCCGGAACACGGATGGATCGAGCTGGGCAAACACCAGCATCACCACAAAGGCCACGCCAAGCCGGATGCCCTGTGCCTTGACCACGTCAATGTTCCGATCCGCCCCGCTGTACAGGACGAAGAGGCCGCCAGAAACCAGAATCAGCAAAAGAAACAGCAGGATGGGATCCAGGTGTAAGGCGGACCAGATGCCCCGGGGACGACCGAGGGGATTGGCCGCTGTCGAATCCACAAAATCATTCAGCGCCATTACTCTTCCCCTCCGGCGTCCACACTGCCCACCAGCGCTCCGTCTTCACTGGCGGGGAATTCGAGCAGCCAGGCATCAAACAGGTCACGGGCGACCGGAGCCGCGGTACTGCTGCCGCCACCGCCATTCTCGACGATCACCGCGACCGCAATCTTGGGGTTATCAACCGGGGCGAAACCGATGAACAAGGCGTGGTCGCGAAGCCGCTCCCGGATTTCCTCCGCATCGTACTCCTCGTCTTCAGCGAGGCTGAACACCTGGGCGGTACCCGTCTTGCCCGCCATGCGGTAGGGCGCATCGTCACCCGCGCGGCGTGCCGTCCCCCGCCGACCGTGCATGACCTCGGCCATGGTCCCGACGACGTACTCCCAGTCCCCCGGGTTCTTGAGCTTCAGCGGCTCATGGGTACCGTCAGGCAGGTAATCCGAGACCGGTGTATCGCCCTCGATTTCCTTCAACAACCGGGGTTCCGCCCAGGTCCCGCGATTGGCAATCAGCGAGGTCGCCGTCGCCAGCTGGAGCGGCGTTGCCAGCATGAAGCCCTGGCCAATCCCAAGGTTCACCGAATCCCCCGGGTACCAGGGCTCACTGCGCATGGCGCGCTTCCATTCCCTCGATGGCAGCAATCCACTGAGGGCGCCAGACACGTCAAGAGCGGCGTCCTCGCCGAACCCGAAGCGGGAGAGATAGCTATACATGGTATCCACGCCCATCTTCACGGCAATTTCGTAGAAGTAGACATCACAGGACTCGGCCATGGCGTCCATCAGGTCAACCCAGCCGTGACCGCCCCGCTTCCAGTCCCGATAACGGCGGCCCGAGTCGTTAAGCCGGAAGTAGCCCGGGTCCCAGATGGTGTAATCACGAGTGGTCGCGCCACTGTCCAGGGCGGCAATCGCCAGCATCGGCTTCATGGTGGAACCGGGCGGGTACTGGCCGCGAAGGGCCCGGTTGAACAATGGCTTGTCACGGCTCTCACTCAGCTCGCGGTAATCCTTGACGCTGATGCCGGTCACGAACTTGTTGGCATCGAACCCGGGGACGCTCGCCAGCGCGAGAATCCCGCCGGTCGCCGGCTCAATGGCGACGATGGCCCCGCGCCGCCCGTCCAGCAGCTCGTGCGCCCGCTTCTGAAGCCGGAGATCGAGGTGCAGTTGAAGGTCTTCCCCGGGAATCGGATTTTCCCGCTCCAGCACCCGCAGGGTCCGGCCCCGGGCGTTGGTCTCCACGTGCTGGTAACCGACCTCACCGTGCAACAGATCTTCATAGAAGCGTTCGATGCCGGATTTACCAATGTAGTTGGTACCCGCGTAGTTGACCGGATCAATGCGCTGTAGCTCATCCCGGTTGATACGGCCGACAAAGCCGAGCGCGTGGGCCGTCAGTTCACTGTGGGGGTAGTACCGGACCAGTTCAGCCTTCACCTCGACGCCGGGCAACTCATGCCGGTGGACGGCGAGCCGCGCCATTTCCTGTTCGTTGAGGTCGTAGCGAAGGGGGATTTCCTGGAATGGCCGCCTCGGCTCCTGCAAACGACGCTCGAAGCGTTCCAGGTCCTCTTCCGAGACGTCGAGAATGCCGCCAAGCTGGGACAGGGTCTGATCCATGCCGTCGACCCGCTCAGGCACCAGCGTGACGCTGAACACGGGGCGATTTTCGGCCAGCAGAATTCGGTTGCGGTCGTAGACGAGGCCCCGGGGAGGCGGCACGGACTGTACCTGGACGCGGTTCTTGTCCGAAAGGGTGGTGTAGACCTCATGCTCGATAACCTGGAGCTGATACATGCGCACGAGCAGTCCGCCGATCAATATCACAACGAAGACCAGCATCACCATGGCCCGGCTCTGGAACAATCGGCGCTCGGCAGCAGTGTCCTTGAATTCACCCCACGGCATGACGTTTTCCTAAGCCCGGTGGTATGGGTGGTTTCGGGTGATCGACCAGGCCCGGTAAAGCTGCTCGGCCAGCACAATACGAACCAGCGGATGAGGCAGGGTCAGCGGCGACAGGGACCACTGCTGGTCCGCCCGCTGACGACAGCCCTCAGCCAAACCGTCTGGACCGCCGACAAAGAAACTGACGTCGCGACCATCCTGCTGCCAGTTCTCCAACTGGCTGGCGAGTTTCTCGGTCGACCACGGCCGACCGCCCACTTCCAGCGCTATGACCCGGTCTTTCGAGCCGGCAGCAGCAAGCAGGGCTTCACTCTCGCGTTGCATCAGTCTGGGAATATCCGGATTCTTGCCCCGGTGTGCCATGGGAATCTCGACCAGCTCCAGGGGCAGCTCTGGCGGCATCCGGCGTGCGTAATCGTTATACCCCGCACTGACCCAGTCGGGCATCTTCTGCCCCACGCAGATCAGACGTAACCGCATGATTATTCGCTGCCTGCAACACCAAGATCCGGGGCATCCCGCCAGAAGCGCTCCAGATCGTAGAATTCCCGGGTGGCGGGCATCATGACGTGTACAACCACGTCGCCGAGGTCTACCAGGATCCAGTCGCTGGCGGTACCGCCCTCAACGTTGCTGGCGCGTACGCCCTCATCCTTGGCTTCGGACACGACGGAGTCGGCAAGTGACTTCACATGACGGTTGGACGTTCCGGATGCCAGAACCATGAAGTCGGTGACACTGGTACGGTCACGGACATCAATGACGCTGATGTCCTGTGCTTTCACATCTTCAAGCGCGTTAACTACCAGATCTTTCAGTTGTTCTGCCTGCATAATCACCCTGTAGGACGGGCGTCGACCGATATGGCCGCCCGAAAAGTCATATTCAGACGCGATTGTAGCACTAAAAGTTCCCGCCGGGGCACGCACCATAGAGCCCCTGGCGACGAATCTCCTGCCACACCGAATCCGGAACCAGATAACGGGGAGACCGGCCGTCACCAATCCGTTCCCGGATGCCGGTGGCCGAGATATCCAGAAGCGGCGGATCCAGCTCCAGCATCAGGCCGCCTGGCTGGTTGTGCAGCAACCTGACGTCCCGTACCGCGCGCTTCGCCAGCATGCGCGCCGGCTCACCGTCCGGATCCAGCCCGGGGCCGGGCCGACGGACCACAACGATGTGGGCGAGGTCGGGAATCTGCTGCCACTGCTGCCAGCGATCGAAACCGGCAAAGGCATCCGTACCCACCACCATGGCAAGCGGCTCGTCGGGGCCGAGCTCCTGACGCAGCTGCCTCAGGGTATCCGCGGTGTAGGACGCCCCTGCCCGCCGGAGTTCGCGGTCATCCACCCGAAGCTGAGGCTCCCCGGCCACGGCCAACTCCAACAGTTTCCATCGCTGCTCGGACGTCGCGCCAGTATCGCCTCGATGGGGCGGTATGTGACAGGGCACCAGATTGACCTGATCCACACTCAGCCGGTCACTCAGTTCCAGCGCCAGCCGAAGGTGGCCGTGATGGATCGGATCGAAGGTGCCGCCGTAAATCACGTGCATTGGCATCAGGTCCGAATGTGGCCGTCGCCGAATACCACATACTTCTGGGACGTGAGCCCTTCCAAGCCAACCGGTCCTCGGGCGTGAATCTTGTCGGTGGAGATGCCGATTTCCGCGCCCAGGCCATACTCGAAACCGTCCGCGAAACGGGTCGAGGTGTTGACCATGACCGAACTCGAGTCCACTTCGGTGATGAACCGCCGGGCCCGGGTGAAATTCTCGGTGATGATGCTGTCGGTATGCTGGGAGCTGTAGCGGTTGATGTGCTCGATGGCACCGTCCAGGCCATCAACCACGCGAAGTGCCAGAATCGGGCCCAGGTATTCGGCCTCCCAGTCGGCCTCTGTCGCTTCACCGGCATCGATGATTGCCCGGGTCTGGTCGCACCCACGCAACTCCACTCCCCGGTCCGAGAAAGCAGAGGCCAGCAGTGGCAGCATATCCTCGGCGATCTCGCAATCCACCAGCAGGGTTTCCATGGTGTTGCAGGTACCGTAACGCTGGGTCTTGGCATTCACCGCAACGTTCAACGCCTTCTCCGGATCGGCGTGGCTGTCGATGTAGACATGGCAGACGCCATCGAGGTGTTTGATCACGGGGACACGAGCATCCCGGCTGACGCGCTCGATCAACCCTTTGCCACCACGGGGCACGATCACATCGACGTATTTCGGCATGGTGATCAGCTCACCGACTGCAGCCCGATCCGTGGTGTTGATCACTTGAACGGCGGTCTCCGGCAGGCCGGCTTCGGACAGGCCCTGGGCCAGGCACCGCGCAATGGCCTGGTTCGAATGAATGGATTCGGAGCCCCCGCGGAGGATGGTCGCGTTGCCCGATTTCAGACACAGGCTCGCCGCCTCCACGGTCACATTCGGACGGGATTCGTAGATGATGCCAATCACGCCCAGGGGCACCCGCATCTTGCCAACCTGAATGCCCGAGGGGCGGTAGGTCATGTCGGTAATTGCGCCAATGGGATCCGGCAGCGACGCCACCTGGCGAAGGCCCTCAATCATCGTATCGATACGCTGCGGCGTGAGCTCCAGCCGATCCAGCATGGCCACGTCCAGTCCGTTCTGGCGGCCGTTTTCGAGGTCCCTGCTGTTGGCCGTAGCCAGTTCGTCGCGGGCCTCATCCAATGCCCGGGCCGTTGCCAGCAGCGCCTGATTGCGCACGGCCGTGGTTGAGCGCGCCACGTGCGTTGCCGCCGCGCGGGCCTGTACTCCAACGTCAGCCATGTAAGCTGCAATATCCATCCATTTACCTTCGTGTTTTCAAGCAGAATTCATTAATACCAGCTAACTTTACCTTTCCCGTTTCAAGTACGCACCCCAAACAGATATTATAGCGCTGCGGTATGCCACATACTTAGGGAGTTTCGGAAAAGGAAGGACACCATGGCCCAACTGGCCGAGAAATTTCTGTTAAGCAGACTGTCACGGGCCGGCGTCGCTGCCCTGATCGCCATCGCCGCACTCTGCGCCCTGCTGGGAGAGCCCCTGACGTCCGCCACCGCTGCCGCAGGTGCCGGCATCGTGATCTGCGGACGCACCTTTCACGCCAATCGCCAGCAACGCCCCTGGCCCCAGATGCAACAGCTGTTTTTCGTGGTTCTCCTACTGCTTCTGCTGACCAGTTTCTGGACCGGCCCCTGGTCACTCAGCCACTGGTTCTACGCAATTCCCCTGCTGGCCTTTGCCCTGACCAAACCTCCCCTGGCCATTATCATCAGCGTGGTCTTTATGGCACTGGCAGGGCTGGCAATCCCGCTGGCAACCGGCCTGGCCGACCGCCACCAGATGATCAGCGCGTTCATGCTCACCACCCTGCTCTCGGGCTTGCTGGTGTTCCTGCGCGAGTACAAGACCCGCCAGCTGGCGCCGTTACGTCGCACCGATGAACTGACGCAGGCCGCCAGCCGGGAATACCTGTCAGCGGATCTGCACAAGGAAATTCAACGCAGCGAGCGCGAGGGAACCGACATGTCCATCATCATGATCGGCCTCGACACTCACTTGAGCGACCATGATCCGGACGAGGATATTCGGTCCATCCTGCCGCGGATTGGCCGATACCTGCACAGCCAGATCCGGGATTTCGATACCTATTACCGGGTTGCCGACCTGCAGTTTCTGGTCATCCTGCCCGGCATTTCAACCAGTGACGCGATCAATCGCTCCGAGATCATCCGCAAGGGCCTCGGCACCCTGCTGGAGTCACACGGGCTGGCGCTGACCGTGAGCACCGGCATCGCGGGGCTCAACATCGGCGACGACGCGGACAGTCTGCAACAGAGTGCTGCCAACGCCCTGCGCCGGGCCCAGCAACAAGGTGGCAACCGAACTCAGGCCTACAGCGCCTGGGCCCAGTCCGGGAACTCGGGCACCTCCTCGGCCGAAGGACCAGCATCATGACCGAAACGCGCCTGCGTACCCTGACCCACAGCATTGGCTACAGCCTGGCGACGCTGTTCATTTTTACGCTGGCCATGCAGAACCTTCGCTACGGGTTCTATGAACTGTTCTACCTCGCCACCGGTATGGCCGTGCTGACCCTGGGCGGGGTTGCCTACACCTTTATTTGCCGCCGGCACCAGCTATCGGCCCCGGGCCACCTGATCATCCTGGCCGGCCTGAACAGCGGCCTGCTCGCCGCCCTCCTCACACTCGATAGCCCGGGCATCGTCCACTGGGCCATGCCGATGCTGATCCTCAACCTGCTCATCCTGCCTCTCAGGCAGGCCGTTGCCCTGTCGGTGCTGCTGTTACTACCGACCTCTGCGATCATCCTGTTCCAGCAGCCACCCGCGGATGCCCTGACCGTGATCGCGGGCCTCTTCATACTGCTCACTGCGGCCTCGCTGTATATCTGGCATTACGATCACATGGCCCAGTCCGCAGAGGATCTGGCAATCACGGATTCGGTTACCGGCGCCCACAACGCCCGTTTTCTGGACGAGACCCTGCAGAAGGAAATCAGCCGGGCCATCGCCACCGGTCACCCGCTGTCGGTCATTGATCTGAGCATCGACTACGCGGACGAAGCCGAGGACCTCTATGGCAAAGCCGGCGTACAGAACCTGTTTCGCGACATGACCGAGCACCTGTTCGGGGTGATCCGCGCCGGCGACACGCTCTACACCCTGAACGAGTCGGAATTCTTCCTGATCCTGCCGTTCACGCCGGAAGAAGGGGTGCGGGTCATCGCCGAACGCATCCGTCGGACCATTGCCGAACACCAGTGGCCGGTTGTTGGCAAGGCCACGGTCAGCCTCGGCTGCACGACCCGGGGCAGTGGTGACACCCGCACGGACGGGCTTCGCAAACGGGCCCACGAGGCCATGGAAGAAGCCCGTCGGCGCGGCGCCGACTCGGTCTGGTTCAGTGCTGGAGAGACCATCACGGCATGAGCGGGGACTGGCTGCAGAATCTGTCGGCCTGGCTCAGCTTGCACCCCGGCTGGCTGGCCTTCGCCCTGTTCTGCACCGCTTTCATAGAGTCCCTCGCACTGGCAGGCATTGTGGTGCCCGGGGTCGCGATTCTCTTTGCGTTCGCAGCGCTGGCCGGGAAAACCGGCATGCCACTGGCGGAGGCGCTCATCTGGGCCGGCCTGGGCGCGATCGCCGGCGACACGCTCAGCTTCGCTCTCGGCCGGAAACTCCAGGGCCGCCTGGATTCCGTGTGGCCGCTTAGCCGTTACCCTGCGCTGATCGCCAAGGGCACGTCCTTCTTCCGCCAACATGGCGGCAAGAGTGTGGTCATCGGTCGCTTCGTCGGCCCCGTCCGCCCCATCATCCCATTGATTGCCGGCGCCTTGTGGATGCCCTGGCAACGATTCCTCGCCTTCAATATCGCCTCGGCCGTTGGCTGGGCGCCGGTGTATATTCTGCCGGGGTTCCTGGTCGGAAGCGCACTGGCCAGCGAGATTCAGCCACCAGCGCACTTCTACGCGGTCGTCGGCGTCAGTCTGGTGGTGATGCTGGCGGTATATCTCATACTGATCCAGTTCCAGCTCGGACTTGGCGAGGGCAGCCGTTTCTATACCTGGCTCGAGCGTCGCATGGCGAGCTACGACGCCACTCACCGCTTCTGGCGACTGTATACCAATCACCGGCCAGACCGGGGCGGGGAATTTCCACTGGCTTCCCTGATGCTGGCGTTGGGCGCGTCCGGGCTGCTGCTACTCTGGGGGCAGCTCGCGACCCAGACCGACAGCCTGGACACGTTTAACCAACTGGCATTCGCCTGGTTCGAGCAGCTCCGACAACCGCTACTTGACGGACCGGCGATTCTCGCGACTCTGTTGGGAGACCCGCCAGTGCTGCTCGCCGCCGCCATTCTCGCCACCCTCGCCCTGAGCTTTCGGGGCTACTACGCCGCGGCCATTCACATCGTGATCGCAGCAGCACTCACCTTTTTCCTGGTCTGGCTGTTGAAGTTCACCCTGGGCATCGCACGGCCGGACGCGGTACTCAGCCCCCCCTCCTCGGGCGCCTTTCCCAGCGGCCACAGTGCCGGGATCACCGTCTTCGTTACCCTCGCCGCCAGTTTCGTTGCCGGGGAAAGCCGTAGCCACAGTCGCTGGCAATCGTACGTGCTGCTGTCCCTGCCGCTGCTGCCGGTCGCGCTGAGTCGACTTTACCTCGGCTTGCACTGGTTTACCGATGTGATTGGAGGGATTCTGCTGGGGCTGGCCATTACCGGGGCGATACGGGCAAGCTACAGTCGGCACGACCGCATTCATCTGGCGCCCGATGTTTCCATGGCGGTGGCGGGCGTGCTCTGGCTGGGGTTCACGATCGCCTACGTTGCCCTGGCCTGGCCGGAAGCACAGGCGGATTTCCGGCCGCTCTAGCCTTCTTCCAGGGCTTCCAGCAGTTCCTGCAACCGGCTGAGCCGTTCCAGCGGATCCTGGAGTTCAACCAGCCGCTGCTTTTCCTGCTTGTCGAGGGGCAACAGCTCCGTCAGGCGCCAGCCCACGTGGCGGGCGTCCCGGTAGTCCACGTCCATATCCAGGTCACGAACCACCGGGTGCTTGAACAGTGCCCGGAGAACCGAGGGCAGCTCACTGAACCGTTCTGGCACTTCTCTGTCAGCCTCGTCCAGCAGAACCTCGACATCGCCGACGTTGAGCCCGTCTTCCTGCTGCCAACTGCGGACCACGGTCACTTTTGACGTCCCTTCCACCGTGATGCCAAGCAAGCCGTTATCCAGCTGCTGAAAATCGATGATCCGGACGTAGGTGCCGATGTCGTAAAACGACGCGGTCGGACCTATTTCCGCGCCATCGCGCAAGAGGACCACGACAAATCCGCGATCTTCCTTGAGGCAACGGGTGAGCATATCTATGTAACGCGGCTCAAACAGCTGCAGGGGTATCCTCCCCCGGGGGAGAACGATGGAATTCAGGGGGAAGAGAGGTACATTCATATCAACACTAGTCACCGCTTGGCGAACCCCAAAAAAATCAGACCCTTCGGGTCATCGAATAGAAAGCAACTGCTGTACGTCGTCAACCCTGGCACGAGCCTCGGTCAACAGCTGGAGGCTGCGCGAGGCGTTCAGCTCCAGCTCTCCCAACCGGCGATAGGCCGGTACCTGATCGAACGGAGGCAACTCGGCATTCTGGTGCGAACCGATCATCGAATGCAATTGCGCCACAATCACCACATCGGTCAGTTGCGGCTCGGATTCACGGCATTCGTGATGCCATTCCTCAGCGTGACGAACCGCCTCGACGAACGAGGGCGGAAACTCCCAGCTTTCCAGTACGGCCGTACCGACGTCCGCACGAAGCTCTCGGATCGCGTGGCGCAGGTTGTCCGGATCCGAGAACAGACTGGGGTGGTGCTCCGCCTGAACCAGCACCGGCACGACACCAATATCGTGTAACAGGCCGGCTAGCATAGCCTCCTCGGGGTTCAGCCGGGTGGCATGATCCGCAAGCACCCAGCACAACGCCGCCACCTCCCGGGAGTGACGCCACAGATTCTCCATCTCTTTCTGCAACGCAGGCTGTCGGCTCTTGAACACTTCCCGCATGGAGAACACCGTCACCAACTGCCGGGTGGTTCGCATGCCCAGCCGAACCACCGCCTCTCGAACGTTGCGGACGTCACTGAAACCACGGTATAGCGGACTGTTGCATGCCCGCACCAGTTTGACCGCCATGGCCGGATCGGCGGAAACGGCACTGGCCACCTGCTCGGCGGTGGAATCCTCACGATCCACGGCCCGACGAACCTTCCAGGCCACATCCGGAACACTGGGCAACTTGACCTGATTGGAGCGCAGTTCGGAGTAGAACTCCATCAAGAGCTCATGCTCCTCGCCGTCTCCGCCACCAAACCCTTCGCCCGACTCCATGCCCACCTGATCGACCGGGGCCGATCGCAGCAACTGGTTCAGGATGTCCTGCTCAACCGCGAGGAACTCGCAGGGTCGCACAGCCGTTACCTCGTACATTCGAGGCTGAAGCCTGGCAATGGGGTTGAGCGCTTTTTCAGTCTCAGCCTCGATCAGGGACTTGCGACCATCAATGGATTCGAGCTCGACCAGGCCCGCGATCAGGAAGAAATCGAGCCCGTCCCTGACCCCACGCTCCACCACGCGCTGGCCGGCACCGTAGGTCCGGCGCTCGGCGCGGCTCGCCAGCAGCACCAGTTGATCATCACTGAGCCGGTTTAACGGCTGAAATTCTTTGAGGCGGCGAAGTGGCAGGCTGTCCCGGCCAGCCATAGGCAAACTCCTTGTGTGAGGCAAATCCAGAGACGATTTGTGCTCCCTGTTATGTATTGTAAACACGGTCCGCTAAAACAACCATGCGATAGGAGTCTAATCTGGTATCCTTTGAGGTCGATCAAAGCCAACCCGACACCACCATCAGGTAATAACAGAGAGAACAGAACATCATGCCTCAGTATCGTTCGCGGACTTCCACCGCTGGCCGCAATATGGCCGGCGCCCGCGCCCTCTGGCGCGCCACCGGTATGAAAAACGAGGATTTCGGCAAGCCGATCATTGCGGTCGCCAATTCCTTTACCCAGTTTGTACCCGGTCACGTCCACCTGAAAGATCTGGGGCAGCTCGTCTGCCGTGAAATCGAGGCAGCCGGTGGCGTCGCCAAGGAATTCAACACCATCGCCGTGGACGATGGGATTGCCATGGGTCACGACGGCATGCTCTATTCGCTGCCGTCCCGGGAAATCATCGCCGACTCCGTCGAATACATGGTCAACGCCCACTGTGCCGATGCCCTGGTCTGCATTTCCAACTGCGACAAGATCACGCCGGGCATGCTCATGGCCGCCATGCGTCTGAACATCCCCACCATTTTCGTTTCCGGCGGCCCGATGGAAGCCGGCAAAACCAAGCTGTCCGAGCACAAGCTCGACCTGGTCGACGCCATGGTTATTGCCGCCGACCCCAACGCCGATGACGAAACTGTGGCCGAGTACGAGCGCAGTGCCTGCCCGACCTGCGGCTCCTGTTCCGGCATGTTTACCGCCAACTCCATGAACTGCCTGACCGAAGCCATCGGTCTAGCCCTTCCCGGCAACGGCTCCCTGCTGGCCACCCACGCCGATCGCGAGCAACTGTTCCTGAAGGCAGGTCGTCAGATTGTGGAGAATGCCCGGCGCTATTACGAGGATGAGGACGCCAGTGTTCTGCCACTGAGCATCGCGTCCATGGCCGCCTTTGAAAATGCCATGGTAATGGACATCGCGATGGGTGGCTCCACCAACACCATCCTGCACCTGCTGGCCGCGGCCCAGGAAGGCGGCGTTCCGTTTACCCTGAACGAAATCGACCAGTTGTCGCGCAGGGTGCCCCAGTTGTGCAAGGTCGCCCCCAACTCGCCCAAGTACCACATGGAAGACGTGCATCGGGCCGGCGGCATCATGGGTATTCTCGGGGAACTGGAGCGCGGCGGACTGATCAACACAGAGCTGCCCACCGTTCACAGCAAGACGATGAAGGAAGCGCTCGAAACCTGGGACATCATGCGTTCGCCGCCCAGCGAGGTCGTTGAATTCTACAAGGCAGGGCCCGCCGGTATCCCGACCCAGACGGCGTTCAGTCAAAACACTCGCTGGCCAACCCTCGACGGTGACCGCGAGACCGGCTGCATCCGTTCGGTCGAGAACGCGTATTCATCCGAAGGCGGACTGGCGGTGCTCTACGGCAACATCGCGCAGGATGGCTGCGTCGTGAAAACCGCGGGGGTCGATGAAAGCATCTACGTGTTCGAGGGGACGGCCCGGGTTTTCGAAAGCCAGGACTCCGCCGTCGCCGGTATCCTGAGCGACGAGGTCAAGCCGGGTGAGGTGGTCATCATCCGTTACGAAGGTCCCCGGGGCGGACCCGGCATGCAGGAAATGCTCTACCCCACCAGCTATCTGAAATCCAAGGGGCTGGGCAAGGACTGCGCGCTGCTCACCGATGGTCGTTTTTCCGGGGGCACATCCGGCCTGTCGATTGGCCATGCCTCACCTGAGGCCGCAGCGGGAGGAGCCATCGGCCTGATCGAGAATGGCGATCGTATCCGCATCGACATTCCGAATCGCACAATCAATGTCGAACTGGATCAGCACGAACTGGATCGTCGCCGGGAAGCTCGTGATGCCCGGGGTTGGAAACCCGAGCTGGCCCGGGACCGGAAGGTGTCGGCGGCCCTGAAAGCCTATGCCCTGCTGGCCACCAGCGCGGACAAGGGCGCGGTAAGGGATCTTAGCAAGCTCGACTGACCCTTCACCCGCCCACAAAAAAAGCCCGCCCAGGTTGCCTGGCGGGCTTTTTTTGTCAGGGCCGGTTTACCACAGTGACCAGCCACCGTCGTCGTCTTCCTCGATCGCACCCTCGTCGGTGCTTTCGGTCTGCTCGGGTGCCGCAGACTCAGCTTCGGCAGGCGCGCTGCTGTTCTGGGCCGGTGCCGTTGACGCCGCAGCCACCTGGACCGAGATCATTCCCAGCGCCTTCTTCGTCTCGTCGTCGAGCATTCCCGTCGCCTGAAGGCCATTTTCCTTCTGAAACTTGGTCAGTGCCGCGCGGGTGGCATCGTCCATCTGCGAACTGACGTTTGTGATGTTGTACCCTGCTCCGTAGAGCGCGTTTTTGAGGGCAACGGTTTCATCCGCATAGGCCGCGGGCGCCAGCCCAAGCAAAGCCGCTGTGCCGGCCGCAATCGCCAGACGGCCCAGATGGTTGGTCGCGTTTCTCATGGTACTCACCTGCATACTCCTGATATCTTGCCGATACCCGTTTCTTTATTGTTTTGTGGTGCCTATCTCCACAGGCTGGGGCAAACAATGAAAATCCTATCATACTTTCGCGACATGTAACCTCACCCACTCATTCGTCGCGCTGCGCGGCGCCGGAACCGACCTGGTCCACCCGCCCTGCGCCCTCCCCGAACTCGCGGATGAAGATCCCCCAGAACGCCATGAACAGGGCTGCCACCAGGGGGCCCATCACAAAGCCATTGATTCCGAACATAACAATCCCGCCCAGGGTGGACAGGAGCACGATGTAGTCAGGCAGTTTGGTGTCCCGACCCACCAGGACCGGGCGCAGCAAGTTGTCCGCAAGGCCAATCACCACAACGCCAAAGACCGTCAGGATGACGGCCTCAACCACGTCACCGATGGCCGCCAGGTAGATGGCGGCGGGCACCCAGACCAGCGCGGCTCCCACGGCGGGCAACAGCGACACGATGGCCATGACCACACCCCACAGCAGCGCACCGTTGATCCCGAGGAGCCAGAAAATGAGCCCCCCCAGGGCTCCCTGAATGATGGCGATCAGCAGATTCCCTTTCACCGTCGCCCGGGTCACCTCGGCAAACTTGGCAAACAGCAGTCGCTCACGCTCATCACCCAGCGGCAGCGCACGAATCATCAGTTCCACGAGTTTGGTACCGTCGCGTAACAGGAAAAACGCCAGATAGACCATCAGGGCCAGGCCCAGGAAAAACTGAAAGGTATTCTGCCCCACCCCGAGCGCCTGTTTGGCGAGGAACTGGCTGCCTCCGACGAAAATGCTCACTGCCCGATCGCGGATCTCGGCAAAGTTGATGTCGAATTGAGCCAAAAACGACTGGATGGCGGGAAACGACTTGTTGACCTGATCAATGTACTCGCCCGGTCGTATCTCGCCGGCCTGGATCTGTTGGTAAAGACCGACGCCTTCTGCAATCAGCGAGGTTATCAGCACCAGCACCGGAATCACGACGATCACCATGCAGATAACCAACGTTATCAACGCATTAATGTTGGGCCGTTCCCCGAGCTTTCGGACCAATAGCTGCTGCACTGGATGGAAGATCAAGGCAATGGCCACGGCCCAGAAGATGGGGCCGAAAAACGGTTTCATCAGCCAGACAAAGGCCAGGGAAACCCCCACCAACATCGCGAGAAAGGTCCGTGTTTCCAGTTTTGCGTACATAGTTGTGGTTTTTCCTGACAAGTGAGAGCAAAGACAGCCCTGTACGGCCTCAGCCGCAGAACAGGGCTAGCCTATCACGGCAACATGGCCACTGTAGCCTGCTTCAGGTTATAGTGGACGGTTGTTGATCAGCTATTAAACAGGTCGCGCTGTTGGAATTGGAAACGTTTACTCCGGAAACCGCCCTCGAAGCCGCCATTGAGTTGCGTCGGGTGCTGGCTGCCCGCACCCATCGCCGCAAGGTGTTGGGGCAGGAGGTTTTGGTTCCGGGTCAATTGGGTGAGGCCCTTCAGCTCCCGCGTACCATTAACCGCCTGCAAAGCAAACAGCTGCGGCAGCGGGAGCTTGGCCTGGACGATTTTCAGGAATTGTGGCCAACCCTCTCTCCGACAACTCGCGAAAAGGTCCTGAATGGCATAGGCTGGTATGATCCGAAGGAGCTTGATTGGGAAGACAAGCGTTCCAACCGTCGACCGGTGGTCGATCCGGATAACTAAGGCGTAATGGGGCTGGAGACTTTAATTTGTCACACTCCATCCCTAGGTTGGACTTTATCAGGAGGATAAACATGAGCAAGAACGATCAACAAATCTACACTGCCCTGGTTGCTGAAGGCAGTGCCGTCCCGACCCTACTCTGTGGTCACTGTCGCTCGATCCTGTCTCGCGCCCGGATTTTCCGGAACGAAGGCAATCATATCCGGGACGTCGAATGCATGACCGTCGGCCTGTGTTCGGCCGATGACTGCGGCGCCGTAAACTGCTGCGATGCGGCCATGGCCAGCATCGACGATTCGGAACAACTGTTCGGAATGGCGTCCTGATTCAAAGCGGCAACGCACTGTTACGCAACTCAAACACACAAAATTTCCATCTGCTTTATCCTGTTTGTCGACGATTGTCTTACTGGGCTTCCCCCGCCGGAAGCCTTCGACAATCACGCAACCAATCAGTCAGGACAGTCGATGGCATGCGTATTCTGAGAACCGATGAAGCCCGCTTCGCAGGTCTTCCGGATTACCCTTTTGCTCCGCATTATCTTGATGTCGCACCCAACCTGCGGATGCACTATGTAGACGAGGGTCCGGACAGCGCGTCACCGGTTCTCATGCTGCATGGAGAACCCTCCTGGTCCTACCTGTACCGGCACATGATTCCGCACGTGGCCGCCGCCGGGCACAGAGTCCTGGCACCGGATCTGATTGGCTTTGGAAAATCCGACAAGCCCGCAGCCATCGAGGACTACAGCTACGACCGCCACATGGAATGGCTGACAAACTGGCTGGAAACCCTGGACCTCACGGACATCACCCTGGTTTGCCAGAACTGGGGATCGCTGCTGGGTTTGAGGCTGGCGGCGGAACACCCGCATCGCTTCCGTCGAATCATCGTCGGTAATGGCATGCTGCCGACCGGCGAGGATCGCGTTCCAACGGTGTTTACGCTGTGGAAGGCCTTTGCCAGCCACAGCCCCTGGTTCCCGATTGGCCGTATTGTCCAACTGGGCACCGAACGCACCCTCTCGAAGGCGGAACTGGCCGCTTACGAAGCCCCCTTCCCAACCGCGGACTACAAGGCAGGTGCCCGGGCATTTCCGAAACTGGTCCCGGTATCCGGCGATGATCCGTCCGGTGAAGCCAACAAGGAAGCCTGGAGAGTGCTGGAAAAGTGGCGCAAGCCTTTCATCACCTGCTTCAGCAATGGCGATCCGATTACCCGGGGCGGAGACCGCTACATGCAGCGCCGCATTCCCGGAGCCCATGGCCAACCGCACATCACGCTGAGGGGCGGGCACTTCCTGCAGGAAGACTCCCCGGAAGATTTCGCCCGCATCATCGTAGACGCCCTGAAGTCGGAAATGGCGGCCTGAGCCGCCCCATTCCCGACTCTGGATCAGCCAAATACCGTCACAGTCTGGCGACTGAGCGCCACCAGTTCACCCTTGGCTGTCCAGATCCCAGCCTGAGTGTGGCCGTAACCGGCGCCTGCCTGATCGATGCTCGCCTTGTACAGCAGCCAGTCGCCGGGCGTCAGGGTCGGACGAGGGTGGACGATGTCCAGCGCCCAGCTGAGTGAGCTGGCCGGTACCCGATCACTCAGGTGCGGCAGGAGCGCCGGAGGCCAGGCGTCCACAAGCGCCACGATGTGGGCGTCGGAAAAGGTTTCGGGCGTCTCGCGAAACTGCATCCAGCCCCCCATTTCCCGACCGCCTTTGCCGGAGAAAGGCATATGCCCGAAGGACCAGCGCATCTCGATGTGCTGGGTGAACTCGGGGGTGGCACCCGGGATATAGGGTAACGCCTGGCACTGGTCGACCGGCTGCGCCTCGGGGGCCGGCAGCGGGTCAACCTGAACCGCGGACTCCCGGTCTCCGCCAAAGCTGGCCAGGCACACCAGACGTGGCTCGCCGTTCTGCACAATACGTCCCTGGACCTGACTCACCGCCTTGCCCTCACGCAGGATCTCGGCGTGGAAGGTGGCCGGCACCCCGGGTTCAACAGGGCCAACGAACGACACCTGCATTGATCGCATGGCCCGCCCCGGACTCACCAGCTGTTCCATGCGATCAAACATGAGCGCGGCAACCAGACCGCCAAAACTGGCTCGCCCCTGGCCCCAACTGGCAGGAATTACAAGTTCTTCGCCGGACCGGACCGACGACAACAACTGATCAAAGGTCATTCTGGATTCCTGTTAGCAACCTATCGGCAAACAGGGAGACTGCCGCAGATAGGCCGCCAACGCAATCCTGCGCACCGGCAACTACCTACAGGGATCGTGGGAATATCCATATTAAAGAGGCTCCAAAGCCGCTATAATCCGACCACATCGTGCATTGCCCGACAATGCCTTACCCCCCGAATTCCGAGTAAATCAATGTCAGAATTGTCCTTTGCCGAACTGGGTCTGGACCCGGCCGTTCTCGAAGCCGTGACCGCAGTTGGCTACGAAAAACCGTCACCCATCCAGGCTCAGTCCATCCCTGCGCTGCTGGCCGGCAACCACCTTCTGGGCGTGGCCCAGACAGGCACCGGTAAAACCGCCGCGTTTGCCCTGCCGCTGTTGAGCCGAATTGACGCCAGCCTCAGCGAGCCCCAGATTCTGGTCCTGGCACCGACGAGAGAGCTGGCCATCCAGGTGGCGGAAGCCTTCACCACCTATGCCAGCAAATTCCGCCAGTTCCACGTGCTGCCCATCTACGGAGGTCAGGACTTCTATCCGCAGATCAAGGGCCTGCGACGCGGCGCCCAGGTCATCGTTGGCACCCCCGGGCGCATGCTTGATCATCTGCGCAAGGGCACCCTGAAACTGGACAGCCTCAAGGCTCTGGTTCTGGACGAAGCCGACGAAATGCTGCGCATGGGTTTCATTGACGATGTCGAAGCGATCCTGGCCAAGACGCCCGAGAACTGCCAGCGCGCCTTGTTCTCGGCCACCATGCCGCCGCAGATCAAGAAGGTCGCCCAGACCTACCTGCGCAATGCCACCGAAGTAAAAATCGAGAGCGAAACCCGAACAGTCGAGCGGATCTCCCAGTTCGTCCTGCCGGTCTACGCCGAGCGCAAGCTGGACGCCCTGACCCGCATCCTGGAAGTCGAACCGATCGATGCCGCCATTATCTTCGTGCGCACCAAGGCCGAAACCACCATGCTGGCGGAGAAACTGTCGGCACGCGGCCATGCCGTCGCGCCCCTGAGTGGCGATCTGAATCAGCGCCAGCGCGAGCAAACCGTTGAAGACCTGAAGCGTGGCAAGAAGGACATCATCATTGCGACCGATGTCGCCGCCCGCGGCCTGGACGTCTCTCGCATCACGCACGTTATCAACTACGACGTGCCCTACGATACGGAAGCCTACATCCACCGGGTGGGCCGGACCGGTCGCGCCGGTCGTACTGGCAAGGCCATCCTGCTGGTCACTCCCCGTGAGCGGAGCTGGCTGAAGACCCTCGAGCGCGCCACCAATTCGCCGATGGAAGCCTACGAACTGCCGTCCCCCACCGATCTCAAGAAGATGCGGGAACAGCAGTTTGAAGCCCAACTGCTGGGTTTCGCAGAGGACAGGAAACTGGCAAAGGCGATGTCGCTGCTCGACGAGATTGCCGAGCGTAATGAGATGGATATGGCGATGGTTGCCGGTGCCCTGGCGTGCTGGATGGAAGCTGCGCAGCCCGGCTCACTGCCGCTGGAGCAGCCGGAAGCCTTGCCGGTGGTTTCGGCCACCCCACCCCGCCGTGATCGCAAAGGCGGGCGTCCCGGCGAGTTTCGCAAGGGCCCGAAAGGGGGCTTCAAGAAAGGCGGGCCCAAGGGCAAAGGCGGCCCAGGCGGTCGCGGTAAACCGCCCGGCAAGGGCGGCAAGCCCGCAGGAAAACGCCCACCTCGCCAGGCTTAAGCCTGGCGCTGATAGACGACGAAACTGTAGTCGTACGGATTGTTGTCGGACGCGGAGAAATCCTCCCGTCCGATCTCTTCCCACTGGTCCCAGTTCACTTCCGGAAAAAACGCGTCCCCGTCCACTTCTGCGTGCACCTGGGTGACGTACATTCGATCCACCATCGGTAGCGCCTCGGTATAGATCTGGCCGCCCCCGATGATCATCACCTCGTCTCCCCCTTCCAGCTCGGCCTGAGCCTCGGCTTTGACCAACGCATCCTGCAGCGACGTTGCCGCCACCGTGCCGGCGGGTGCCTGCCAGTCCGGATTTCGGGAAATGACGACATTCATGCGGCCCGGCAGTGGCCGGCCAATGGAATCCCAGGTCTTGCGCCCCATGATGATGGGCTTGCCCATGGTGGCCTGCTTGAAGTAGCGCAGGTCGCCCGGAAGGTACCAAGGAAGATTGTTGTTGCGACCGATGACCCGGTTACGGGACATGGCGACGATGAGGGCTTTCCTCATTTCGGATCCTCTTGCTTTGGCGTTGACAAGCGGCAGGTGGAGCCTTTCAAAACCCGCTCAAGCACCTCCCTGTGGCGCTTGAGCTCCGCCATCCATGGCTCCGCACAGTTTTGAAAGGCTCCACCTACCGCTATCAATCAGGCTTAAGAAACAGCCCGCTGACGTTTAAATCGCGATCGGCGCCTTGATCCCCGGATAAGGGTCGTAACCTTCGAACTCAAAATCGTCCAGCTCATAGTCAAAGATCGAGGCCGGCTTGCGCTTGATCACCAGCTTCGGCAGGGCTCGCGGCTCGCGCTTGAGCTGCTCGAAGACAATGTCGTCCGTCAGGTGGTTCTGGTACAGGTGGCAATCACCAAAGGTGTGGACGAACTCGCCGACACCCAGGTCGCATTGCTGGGCGATCATGTGCGTCAACAGGGCGTAGGAGGCAATGTTGAACGGCACACCGAGAAACAGGTCAGCACTGCGTTGATAGAGCTGGCAGGAGAGCTTGCCGTCGGCCACGTAGAACTGGAACAGGCAGTGGCAGGGTGCCAATGCCATGCGACCTTCGCGAACGTTGTCCTGAGGGCTGATGGATTCGTCTGGCAGCTCGGCCGGGTTCCAGGCGGATACGATCAACCGTCGGGAATTGGGCTTGGTGCGGATCTGCTCGATCACCTCGCTGATCTGGTCAACCACGCGACCGTCCGGACAGTGCCAGCTGCGCCACTGCTTGCCATAGATCGGGCCCAGGTCCCCATCGTCCAGGGCCCACTCGTTCCAGATCGACACCTTGCGCTCTTTCAGCCAGGTGTTATCGGTGGAACCGTTCAGGAACCAGAGCAGCTCGTAAATGATGCTGCGCAGGTGGACTTTCTTGGTGGTCACCAACGGGAAGCCATCCTGCAGATTAAAGCGGACCTGGCGTCCGAACACGGATCGCGTGCCGACGCCGGTCCGGTCACCTTTTTCGAATCCGTTATCCACAACATCCTGCATCAGGTCGAGATAGGCTTTCATTCCGCGTTTCTCCGGTAAGCAATGAACATCAGGACGGCCCCCGCGACAATCATCGGCGTCGACAGCACCTGACCCATGGTCAGCCAGTCAAATGCCAGGTATCCGAGTTGCGGATCCGGCTCCCGCACAAACTCCACCATAAACCGGAACACGCCATAAAAGATCAGGAACATTCCGGACACCGCCATCCGCGGTCTGGGTTTCGCCGAAAACCACCACAGGATAACGAACAGCGCAATGCCCTCAAGCGCAAACTGGTAGAGCTGGGAGGGGTGGCGGGCCAGGGAATCCGGCGCCGTTCGAAACACCATGCCCCAGGCCACATCGGTCGGCTTGCCCCAGAGTTCACCATTGATGAAGTTGCCGATACGGCCGGCGCCAAGCCCCACCGGAACCAGCGGTGCCACGAAATCAGCGATCTTCCAGAAACCGGCCCCAACCTTTCGACCGTACCACCACATCGCCAACATGACGCCCAGCAGGCCGCCGTGGAAAGACATGCCCCCCTCCCAGACCCGCAGTAACCAGAGCGGGTCCGCCAGGAAGGCGTCGAAGTTGTATAAGACGACATAGCCAAAACGGCCACCCAGAATGACCCCCAGGGCCAGGTAGAACAGCAGGTCACCCATTTGCTCTTCATTGATCGGCGACCAGGGCTTGCGGGTACGCAAACGCCCGAGCCACCAACCGGCAATGAAACCAACGAGATACGTCAGGCCGTACCAGTGAATCTTGAGGGGACCGATGGCGATGGCCACCGGATCAATCTGGGGATGCTGCAGCATCGACAACCTCTCAGCTTAAAAGAAAACGGAGCCCTACCAGCAGCAGGACTACGGCAAATATTCGTTTCAGCACTGCGGCATCCAAGCGGTGCGCAAGTGCCGCCCCCACACGGGCAAACAGCACGCTGGTCAGGATGATGCCCAGCAGGGCGGGCAGGTAGATAAACCCAACGCTGTATTCGGGCAGGTAGGTATTGCCCCAGCCTGTCCAGACATTACCAAGCGCGCCGGCAATGGCGATGGGTAAGCCGCACGCCGCGGAAGTACCCACGGCATTCTGCATACGCACGTTGCACCAGGTCATGTAAGGCACGGTCAGGGTACCGCCGCCGATTCCGAAAATGGCGGATGCCCAGCCAATCACACCGCCGGACGCCACCAGGCCAGGCTGTCCAGGTACGGAGCGTCCAGGCTTGGGGTTGGCGCCTGTGAGCATCTTGATGGCGACCGCGATGACGAATATACCAATGACCAACTCCAGCGCCGGCCCGCTCAACAGCGATGCGGACCAGGCACCAATCACCGCGCCGAAGACAATTCCCAGCGCCATCGGCCGGAAGATGTCCCAGCGGACGGCCCCATGCCGGTGATGGGAACGAATGGAACTGAGGGAGGTGAACACAATGGTCGCCAGCGAAGTACCAACGGCCAGGTGGGCGGCAATTTCAGGGCTGATGCCCTGCAGCCCGAAACTGAAAATCAGCACCGGAACAATGATCAGCCCGCCACCGATACCGAACAGGCCCGCCAGCGTTCCAGCCAGGGCGCCGAGCGCCAGATAGGATGCAAATACGTAAATCAGGGTCATCGCCTTGTCCATAGCCCCGCTCAACAAGGCTGGTATGATACACACCGCAAGTGCCAACTTCATTAAATCCGGGAGCGTCGCGCACCACCATGTGTCTTATCGCCTTTACCCTTGGCCAGAACGCCCGCTTTCCCTTGGTGGTGGCCGCCAACCGGGACGAGTTTTTCCGACGTCCAACAGCCCCGATGGACTGGTGGGACACGGATCAGGGCAACCGGATACTGGCCGGCCGGGACCTGCAGTCCGGTGGCACCTGGCTGGCCGTTTCCCGGCACGGCACGATCAGCGCGGTGACTAACGTCCGGGAAGGCACACCAGAGGACGGCCGCCACAGTCGTGGGGAGCTGCCGCTTCGGGCCCTTCAGGAACCACTCGCGGAGCTGACCGCCAGCTTATCCGCTGAACCGGGTCAGTACGCCGGCTTTAACCTGGTGCACCTGAACGATTCGTCGGGCTGGTATTACAGCAATCGTGACGCTCATCCCGGCCGACACATTCATCGAGGCCTGTATGGCCTGAGCAATCACTTGCTGCAGACGCCCTGGCCCAAGCTGCTGCGCCTGCGACAGGCCGTAGGTGAGACGGTGGCGTCGGCAAGCGACGACGCCGAAACACTGCACCAGGACCTGATCCATCTGCTGCAGGACACAACTCCGGCACCCGACCACCTGTTGCCGGACACCGGCGTTGGCATTGATACCGAGCGCTTCCTGTCCTCGCCATTCATTGTCGGTGAGGCCTACGGCACCCGAGCCACGACCGTTGTCAGCGTTTCCCGCAGCGGCGAAATAAGGGTCAGCGAACAGAGTTGGGGGCCTAACGCCCAACCGCAGCACTGCCGGCGCTTCCATTGGCAGCGGTAGCCCGCAAGCTCTGATATAATCCGCGAAATTCTGCCACCCATTGGAGGGCCCTGATGGCCAGTGAACAAGGCGCCGCATCCATAGCCGATTTCGAGAAATCCCTTGATGAACTGGAAACGCTCGTCCGGGATCTGGAACAGGGCGAGCTGTCTCTCGAACAATCACTGACCGCGTTCGAGCGCGGCGTCAAGCTGACCCGAGAGTGCCAGAAAGCCCTGAAGAGTGCCGAACAGCGGGTCGAACAACTGGTCCAGAACAGCGATGGCACCCTGGAAACCCAACCGTTTACTCCGGACGACGCGGATTGATGACTGATCAGAACAACTTGGCGCAGGACTTCCTCGAGACCTGTCGCGTCCGGGTGGACGCCGAACTGGAACGTTGTCTGGAACACGGCTCCGCCTCCGAACGCCTGCAGGAAGCCATGCGCTACAGCGTACTCGGTGGCGGCAAGCGTATTCGACCGGCGCTTTGCCTGGCCGCGGCCAAGGCAGCCGGGCAGACCGGAGACGAGGCTTTGGCGCCCGCCTGTGCGGTGGAACTGATCCATGCCTACTCCCTGATCCACGACGACCTGCCCGCGATGGACGACGACGAATTGCGCCGGGGCCGGCCGACCACCCACATTGCATTTGATGAGGCCACGGCGATTCTCGCCGGTGACGCTCTCCAGGCACTGGCTTTTCGCTGGCTATCCGGAAACGACCGAATCGACGCCCCGGCGCGGCTTGCCATGGTGCACGAACTGGCCAGGGCCAGCGGCCATCATGGCATGGTTGGTGGTCAGGCCATTGATCTGGAATCGGTTGGTAAGACCCTGTCCCTCGACCAGCTCGAGACGATGCACAGGCACAAGACCGGCGCGTTGATTGAAGCCAGTGTGAGGCTGGGCGCACTGACGGCCCCTGGCCTCCCCGACTCGGCCCTGGACAACCTGGGCGACTACGCCAGGGCCCTGGGGCTGGCGTTCCAGGTTCAGGACGATCTGCTGGACATCGAAGGCGAAACCGCGGTCATTGGGAAACCGCAGGGTTCGGACGCGGCTCGCGCCAAACCCACCTACCCGGCCCTGCTGGGCGCGGCCGGTGCCCGGGAGCATCTGGCGACCTTGCTGACCCGAGCACAGGAGAGTCTCAGGGACTTCGGCCCGGAGGCAGACCCACTGCGCGCCATGGCCGATTACGTGGTGGCACGGACCCATTGAATCCCGGCGCCAGAAGGGCGCACACTGAGCTTAACAATCTCGCAACAACTGGCCCGATAGGTGTGAAACAGGCGGTCCTGTTCCCCTATAATGCCAGGCAGTTGCCGAACATTCCGGAAAAGACCCGAGCAGATGCAGGACACTTATATTTTCAAGGAAATCCCGTCACAGCGGCCGAATACCCCGCTGCTGGACCGGATGGATTCACCGGCCCAGCTGCGAGAACTACCGGCTGACCAGCTCACCCAGCTGGCCAGGGAGCTGCGGGCGTTTCTGCTGTGGTCGGTTGGACAGACCGGAGGCCATTTCGGCGCGGGGCTGGGCGTGCTGGAACTGACCGTTGCGCTGCACTACGTGTTCAACACCCCGGAAGACCGCCTGGTCTGGGATGTCGGCCACCAGGCCTATCCTCACAAGATACTGACCGGGCGGCGGGAACAGATGGGCACGATCCGTCGTAAAGACGGTCTGGCCGGGTTCCCGAAACGGGCAGAGAGTGAGTACGACACCTTCGGCGTGGGCCACTCCAGCACCTCCATCAGTGCCGCACTGGGCATGGCCATTGCCGCGCGTCTCCAGAAAACCGGTCGCAAGAGCATTGCCGTGATCGGGGACGGCGCCATGACGGCAGGGATGGCCTTCGAGGCCCTGAACCACGCCGGCCACCTGCATGCGGACATGCTGGTGATCCTGAACGACAACGACATGTCGATCTCCCGTAACGTCGGTGGTCTGTCCAACTATTTCGCCAAGCTGCTATCCAGCCGGACCTACAACCAGGTCCGGGACAGCAGCAAGAAAGTGCTTCAGGGCACGCCCCACCTGATGGCGCTGGCCAAGAAGACCGAAGAGCACTTCAAGGGCATGATTGCACCCGGCACGCTGTTCGAGGAACTGGGCTTCAATTACATCGGTCCGATCGATGGTCACGACCTGCCGCTGCTGGTCGAAACCCTGGAGAACATCCGGGAGTTGGAAGGCCCACAGTTCCTGCACGTGGTGACCACCAAGGGCAAGGGCTTCGCGCCGGCCGAGGCAGACCCCATCGGCTACCATGCCATCAACAAGATCGACCCGGTGCCACCCAGCAAGCCGGAACCGGTCAAGCCCAAGCCAGCCAAGCCGAAGTACGCCAACGTTTTCGGCCAATGGCTTTGCGACGCGGCGGCCGCGGACGAACGGGTTGTGGGCATCACTCCGGCCATGTGTGAGGGCTCGGACCTGCTGGCGTTCTCTGAACGTTTCCCGGACCGATATTTCGACGTCGCCATTGCCGAACAGCACTCCGTTACCCTGGCCGCTGGCCTGGCCTGTGACAATGCCAAACCGGTGGTGGCCATCTATTCCACGTTCCTGCAACGAGCCTACGACCAGCTGATCCACGACGTTGCCATCCAGAATCTGGATGTACTGTTCGCCATTGACCGAGCCGGACTGGTGGGTGAAGACGGGCCCACCCACGCCGGTGCGTTCGACATCAGTTACCTTCGTTGCATTCCCAACATGGTGGTCATGACGCCCTCCGATGAGAACGAAACCCGGCAGCTTCTGCACACCGGGCTGATGTTCAGTGGCCCGGCTGCGGTTCGCTACCCGCGCGGCACCGGTCCCGGTGCGGCCATCCAGCAGGAACTGCAGGCACTGCCCATCGGCAAGGGGCGCCGCGTCCGCGAAGGCAGCGGTGTGGCCATCCTGAACTTTGGCACACTGCTGGCGCCGGCCCTGGAAGCCGCGGAAGCATTGGGCGCCACCGTCGCGGACATGCGCTTCGTGAAACCGCTGGATGAGGAACTGGTGCTGGCGCTGGCCGAGCAGCATGAATTGCTGGTGACGCTGGAAGAGAACGCCATTGCCGGCGGGGCTGGCAGCGCCGTGACCGAATTCCTGAATCGATGTGAGGTACTGATGCCCGTGTTACAGCTGGGCCTGCCCGACACCTTCATTGACCATGGCAAGCACGGCGAACTGCTGAAAGACTGCGGCCTCGACGCTGAGGGCATCCGCGCCGACATCGAGGAGCGGATGGAACGCCTGCAAAGACAAAGCCTCAAAGCGGTCAAGTAGTCTCCGATCGCCGACACGAAAAAGCCCGCCGTTATGGCGGGCTTTTTTTTGCGCGAACCTGACGCGGCGAATCACACGTCGGGATCGTCGTCCTGATGGGTTTCGAGCCAGTGGCCGAGCTTGCTCTGCTTGGTGTCGAGGTAATGCTCATTGTGGGGATTACGTCCCACATGCAAGGGCACCCGTTCGGCGATATCGATGCCATAGGACGACAGCGCCTTGACCTTGCGGGGGTTGTTGGTCATCAGCCGCAGACTTGTGATACCCAGATGCTCCAGCATGTCTTTGCACATGCTGTAATCCCGAAGATCTGCCGCAAAACCGAGCTGTTCATTGGCTTCGACGGTGTCTGCACCCTGGTCCTGCAGGTGGTAGGCGCGAATCTTGTTCAACAAGCCAATGCCTCTGCCTTCCTGGCGCAAGTACATGAGAATACCCCGACCTTCGCGGGCAATACTGCGCAGGGCCTCTTCAAGCTGGTAACCACAGTCACAGCGCATGCTGTACAGCGCATCGCCGGTAAGGCACTCGGAGTGAGTCCGGGCAAGCATGGGTTCCGCGCTGTTCAATTCACCCAATGTCAGGGCTATGTGCTCTTTGCCAGTGTCCGGTTCCTCGAAGCCGTGCATGTCAAACACCCCGAACGGGGTCGGCAACCGGCAGGTCTGGATGTAACGAACAGCCACAGTCTTTCCTCGTGGTTCAGTCAATCGGGCCGCGCATTCTATCACGCGGCCGTCTGCTTGGCGTAGTCCCGGCACTGTAGCGCCTCCGATGATGCTGAGATATTGGTGATTTACGCACCAGGGGACATTGCGGATTAAAACTCAGGGGCTGTTTGCCACCCAATGGCCGCTGCGCCCACCTTTCTTCTCAAGCAAACGAACCGCGCCAATTTCCATGCCGCGATCCACCGCCTTGCACATGTCATAGAGGGTGAGGGCCGCCACGCTGGCCGCGGTCAGCGCCTCCATTTCGACACCGGTCTGGCCAGAGAGCTTGCAGCGGGTCAGGATATGGACCGACGCGCCATCATCGCCGGGCGTCAGCTCCACCTTCACCGAGGTGAGGTTGAGCGAATGGCACAACGGAATCAGTTCGTGGGTTCTCTTGGCCGCCATGATGCCTGCGATGCGGGCGACCGCCAGCACATCACCCTTTGGGTGTTCACCGTCAACAATCATGTTCAGTGTTTCCGGCGCCATACGAATGGTGGCCTCGGCACGGGCCTCACGTTCGGTGACCGCTTTCTCGGTCACATCGACCATGCGGGCTTCACCCTTGTCATCAAGATGCGTCAGTTTGCTCACAGCGTCTCCAGGATTTCTTGAACCGGGGAATGACTCATGCAGGATGACGAGCATACCAGATGACCGCCAACACCGCCGTCATCGTCAGCGTGCGGACCACCAGAACCGGATACCGGCCACGCCCTGGCCACCCTCATCACGGCTTCGCGCTACATCACCCGGCCCCAGGCCTCCCAGACCATAGACCGGAACCCGGGCGGCGCGGGCGAGGCGTCCGAATTCGGCCCAGCCGATGCCCCTGGCCTCGGGGTGCGTGGGCGTGGGGGTTACCGGTCCGAGCGTGACGTAATCCGCGCCCAGCGAGGTCGCATGGACCAATTGCCCCGCGTCATGGCAGGACACACCCAGCCAGGCACCCGGGGGAATCGGACGCTCCGACAACGTCTCGGCTTGCCGCCAGGGCAAATGCAGTCCGGCCGCGCCCGGAGTCTCCCGAAACGTCGCCGGCGCGCCATGGACGATCACTCCGACACCGGCGTCGCGGCACAACGGAACCGCCCGCTCCGCCAATCGCAGGTAATCCTCGACTGGCAGATCCGGAGCCCGCAAAACCACGAGGTCCGACGACAGGCCCGCCAGCGCCATTTGAAGCCCTCGCAGACCGTCTGCGACATTTTCGATGGCACCGGTAATGGCCAGCACCGGCGGCAGCCTCAGGGCCCGGATGATGGGCCGGTTCGCCGCGGGAAAATCCTCATCCCGTAAGTCACCGGGCAGCAACCATTCTATCGGCTGACCTTCACGCCCCTCGGCCACCCCGATGGCTTCCTGAGTGCGCCAGACGTCCAGAAACACCCGCTTGTCGCCATAGTCATGGCGAATACCAATAACGGGCTTCAGAGAGCCCTCAGGCACGCTCAGGCCGGTTTCCTCAGCGATTTCCCGCACCAGTGCCTGCTGGACGGTTTCGTCCGGCTCCACCTTGCCACCGGGAAACTCCAGCAGCCCGCCCTGATGCACATGATCCGGCCGCCGGGCAATCAGCACCCTGCCTTCACGGATCACGACCGCCACCGCTACATGCACTTCCCTGACCGCAGGCTTGACTCCGGTCATGCTCAGGTCCGGTACTCGGCGTTGATGGTGACGTAGTCGTGGGAGAAGTCACAGGTCCAGACCGTTTCCCTGACATCGCCTCGCTTCAGGTCGATGGCGATGGTGATCTCCTCGCGGTCCATCACAGCCTGTCCCCGCGCTTCCGAATAGTCGTCGGCGCGCCCGCCATGGCGGACCAGACAAACGTCCCCAAGGAAGATCTCCAGCGCCTCAAGGTCCAGGTCCGGGACCCCGGCACGTCCAACCGCCGCCAGAATCCGACCCCAGTTCGGGTCCGAAGCGAACAGCGCGGTCTTCACAAGGGGGGAATGCGCCACCGTGTAGGCGACGTCCAGAGCCTCCTTCTGGTCCGCGGCGCCGCTGACGTCGATGGTGACAAACTTGGTGGCGCCCTCCCCGTCCCGGACAATGGCGTGGGCCAGCTCCAGGTATACCTGCTCCAGCGCTTCCCGAAGCTTCGGCAGAGTCGGGCTATCTGCATCAATCTCCGGCCCACCATACTGACCGCTGGCCATCAGCATGCAGCAGTCATTGGTCGAGGTGTCACCGTCGATGGTGATCCGGTTGAAGGACTTCTCTCCGAGCTCGGATGCCAGGGTCTGCAGCAACCCGGGCTCAATGCGGGCGTCGGTGGCAATGAAGCCCAGCATGGTAGCCATATTCGGGCGAATCATGCCCGCGCCCTTACTGATGCCGGAGATGGTGACGGTATGGCCATCGAGATCCAACCGACGGGTTGCTCCTTTGGGACGGGTGTCCGTGGTCATGATGCCGCTGGCTGCCTCCGCCCAATGGGTCTCATCGGTATTCGCGAGCGCGTCGGGAAGGGCATTTACAATCTTCGCCACCGGCAACGGTTCACCGATAACACCGGTGGAAAATGGCAACACTTCCGCCGAATTCACGCCGGCTTTTTCAGCCAAGGCATTACAGCAGGCAAGGGCATCGGCCATACCGCGCTCGCCAGTACCGGCATTGGCATTGCCGGTATTGATCAGCAGGTAGCGCGGGGCTTTCTGCGCCAGGTGTCGGCGGCTCAGTGTCACGGGCGCGGCACAGAACTGGTTACGGGTAAAAATACCGGCAACCCGGCTTTCCGACGCCAACTCGAACACCACGATGTCTTTCCGGCCGGGCTTTTTGATTCCGGCACTGGCAATTCCCAACCGAACTCCGGCAACCGGGAAAAATTCGGGCAAGGTTCCGGGACCTACCGCCATCCTGCATCTCCTCTGATAACGCCTGAAACAGGCCATTCAAAACGTAAAAACCCGCAGCCTGATCGTGCCAGGTTGCGGGTCTTCGATTTCAACTCAGTGCCGGCGATCAGCTGACCTTGCCATGACACTGCTTGTACTTCTTGCCAGACCCGCACGGACACGGCTCATTGCGCCCGACCTTACGCTCCTGCCGGACATAGGTCTCGGGCGTACCCGCAGGCTGCTGCCCCCCTTGGCCCTCGGCCTCGCGCTGGCTCTCGGCGGTCGCGCTGGTCTGGTCATGGCGCAGGCGAGCCCGGGCCAGTTCCTGCTCAAGCTCCTGCTTGCGACGACGCTCAACCTCTTCCATTTCCTCGCGGCTTTGGACCCGAACATGACAGAGCACCCGAGTGACATCGCGCTTCATGGTTTCCAGCATGTCCTCAAACAGGTTAAACGCCTCGCGCTTGTACTCCTGCTTGGGGTTTTTCTGGGCATAGCCACGCAGGTGAATACCGCGGCGCAGGTGATCCATGTTGGAAAGGTGTTCCTTCCACAGGGTATCCAGCACCTGCAGGAAGACCTGCTTCTCGAACTTGCGCATGGCCTCGGAGCCGGCAATCTCCTCTTTTGCCTTGTAGGCAGTGACAACCTCATCAAGAATCTTCTGGCGGAGATTTTCCTCGTAAAGGTTGCTGTCCTCTTCCAGCC
Source organism: Marinobacter arenosus (assembly GCF_019264345.1). NCBI lineage: Bacteria > Pseudomonadati > Pseudomonadota > Gammaproteobacteria > Pseudomonadales > Marinobacteraceae > Marinobacter > Marinobacter arenosus. The sequence goes on along the minus strand of NZ_JAHVAO010000002.1, from coordinate 37,684 downwards.
ACTTCTGCACTGGCAGCTCGAGCGCCATCTCCGACTGGATCTGGGATTCCAGCCCGGAAACATCCCACTGTTCCGGCATGCTCTGGGGCGGGATGTATTCGCTGATCATGCTGTCAACGACATCGGCCCGAATGGTATCCACCATCTCGGAGATGTCCTCTGAAGACATCACCTCGTTACGCTGCTCGTAGATCACGGTACGCTGGTCATTGGCCACGTCGTCGTACTCAAGCAGCGTCTTACGCATGTCGAAGTTGCGACCTTCCACCTTGCGCTGGGATTTCTCGATTGCGTTGGTGACCATGCGGTGCTCGATGGCCTCGCCCTTCTTCATGCCCATGGCCTGCATCAGGCTCTTGACCCGATCCGGCGCGAAAATGCGCATCAGGTTGTCTTCCAGGGACAGGAAGAAACGGGAGGAGCCCGGGTCGCCCTGACGACCGGCCCGACCACGCAGCTGGTTATCAATCCGACGGGACTCGTGGCGCTCGGTGCCGATGATGTGCAGACCGCCGGCATCCAGCACCTGGTTGTGGCGTTCGGTCCACTCGGCCTTGATCTTCGCGACGTCTTCCTCGGACGGATTGTCCATATCCGCGACCTCGAACTCCCAGTTACCACCCAACACGATGTCGGTACCACGACCGGCCATGTTGGTAGCGATGGTCACCGCGCCGGGACGACCAGCCTGGGCGATGATCAGGGCTTCCGAGTCGTGCTGCTTGGCGTTCAGGATCTTGTGGTCAATCCGGGCCTTCTTGAGCAGCATCGACAGCAGCTCAGAGGCTTCGATGGACGCCGTACCGACCAGTATGGGACGCCCCTCGGTCGTGACATCCTTGATCTCGTCAATGATCGCATGGAACTTCTCTTCCTGGGTGAGGTAGACAAGATCATTGTAATCAATACGCTGGATCGGCTTGTTGGGCGGAATCACCACCACATCGAGGCCATAGATCTGGCGGAATTCGAAAGCTTCGGTGTCGGCGGTACCCGTCATGCCCGCCAGCTTGTCGTATAGACGGAAGTAATTCTGGAAGGTGGTGGACGCCAGGGTCTGGCTCTCAGCCTGGATATTGACTCCTTCCTTGGCCTCCACCGCCTGGTGCAGACCCTCACTCCAACGGCGACCCGGCATGGTCCGGCCGGTGTGCTCATCAACGATGACCACCTGACCGCCCTGGACGATGTAATCCACGTCTTTCTGGAACAGGTGGTGGGCCCGAAGTGCGGAATGCACATGATGCAACAGGCTGAGGTTGGACGCTGAATAGAGGCTCTCGCCCTCAGCCAACAGGCCTTGATTGAGCAGCAACTCTTCGACCCTTTCGTGGCCGGATTCGGTCAGTTCGACCTGACGGGATTTCTCGTCGATGGTGAAGTCGCCTGTTGGCTCGCCTTCTTCGGGCACCTCACCTTTTTCCAGGTTCGGGATCAGCTCGTTGATCGCCTTGTAGAGCTTGGAACTGTCCTCGGCGGCGCCGGAGATGATCAGCGGCGTCCGCGCCTCATCGATCAGAATCGAGTCGACTTCATCGACGATGGCGTAGTTGAGCCCACGCTGCACCTTGTCTTCGGTGCTGAACGCCATGTTGTCACGGAGGTAATCGAAGCCGAACTCATTGTTGGTGCCGTAGGTAATGTCAGCCTGGTAGGCCGCGCGCTTCTCTTCCGGTGGCTGGCCCGAGGCGACAACGCCGACCTGCAACCCTAGGAACCGGTACAGTTTTCCCATCCAGTCGGCGTCCCGGCGGGCCAGGTAATCGTTCACGGTCACCACGTGGACGCCCTTGCCCGGCAAGGCATTGAGGTAAACCGAGGCGGTCGCCACCAAGGTTTTGCCCTCACCGGTCTTCATCTCCGCAATGTGCCCTTCGTGAAGGGTAATACCACCAATCAGCTGGACATCGTAATGACGCATGCCCATGACCCGTCGGCTGGCCTCACGGACCGTAGCAAAGGCCTCCGGCAGGATGGCCTCCAGGCTTTCACCTTCTTCAATGCGGCGACGGAACTCAGCGGTCTTGCCTTGCAGCTCGGAGTCGGACAAATTGCCAAATTGTTCTTCAAGTTCGTTGATGCGCAACACCGATTTGCGCATGCGCTTGATTTCTCTGGCATTTTTACTGCCGAACATCTTGGTTGCAAGCTTTGTGAACATAGACCACTGCTTCTTTGATTAAACGGAGGAAGCGGGCATTCTAACCTTATTTCGCGACAGGAAAAAAGGTAGGCCGCACAGCCGCGGGGTTTGGGGTAACTTATTGATGTGTCCCCAATCGCCAGCCCCGACAAATCGGGACGCCGCCGGCGATTCAGGAACGCAGGGAAAGGCAGGAAAACCGGATTGAAACAGCGCTCAGTTGCTTGATCGCGCGATGTATTTTACGGGATCCTTGGACCGTCCATTGGCCAGTACCTCGAAGTGCACGTGGGGCCCGGTGGAGCGCCCGGTACTGCCCATCAGCGCAACAACCTGGCCTTTCTGGACAACATCACCCACCTTGACCTTGATGGTCTTGCAGTGCCCGTACCGGGTCACCAGACCGTCGCCATGATCGATCTCCACCAGATTGCCATATCCGTACCGCTCCCCTGCCCAGGTAACGACGCCGCCGGCCACGGAAATGATATCACTACCATCCTTGCCGGCCAGATCGACACCATCGTGCCAGGTACGTTTTCCGGTAAACGGGTCGGACCGGTAGCCGTACTTGGAGGATAACCAGCCCCAGGTGATTGGTCGTCCCTCGACAAACATCTCGTCTTCCAGCTTCTGACGGGAGGCCAGCTTGTCCAGCAGGCGCAGCTGCTGTTCCCGATCGTCGAGCTGAGCTTCCAGCCGTTCAATCATCGCCGTCAGTCCGGGCACGGTGAAGGATTCGTTGCCGGCACCGCCTTCCGGACCACCAACGGCCGCCGGCTCACTGAAGTCAAATTCTTCGCTGGCGACCAGGCCGGACTCAACAAACCGCTGGCCGAGCGCATCCAGCCGGAGCAAGCGCCCTTGCATTGCCCCCAACCGGAGCGTCAGCGCGTCAATCTGTCGCTGAGCTTCCTGTTCAACGGCAACCAATTCGGATTTTTGCTCATCCAGACGGGCCTTCCAGTGGGCAACCAAACCCGACGGGGTCGGCTTCTCCGCCTCGGCTTCACTGATCGCGACCTGGTAGCCCGCCCAGCCCGCAGAAACAAGCAAGGCAAGTACAAGAAGAACGAGGCCGACGGCAACGGCACCGTTCAGTGCTACCACGCGGGATTTCCCATGGCGCTTGCCAACAAGGATAATGTTCATAGTGTCATCTGGTTTCATCGTTGAGCCGCAACCTGATTCCTGTAGTGTTGCGCCCCGGAAATTTCCGAGTGGGCTTGCCGTCCATGACAACAACTACGTACTAAAAAAGTCGCAGCGCCCGGGTAGACATACTGAGTTTCCACAATGTAAAACGAGTCTAATACAGGCACTACGCACAAACCGTGCCGAAGTGTAACCAATCGTAATCGAATTCGTCGAGTGAACGGTCGTCAATGAAGCGAAAAAGTGAACAGAAATTGAGCTTCGACAAACTCGGTGGCACGCCGGCATTGAAGGATCTTGTCGCCAAAGCCGAACTGCATCGCCAGGCGGAGGAACAGGTGCTCTCCGCCGTACCACCAACTCTTGCGGCCGGAACCCGCTTTGTCAGTTGCCATGAAGGTGAGCTCGTACTGTCCACAGAAACCGCGGGCAAGGCCAGCCAGATCCGTTTTCGCCAGCACGAAATCATGGAAAAGGTTCGGGAACACGAACTGTTTCGGTACGTCTGGAAGCTGAAGGTCAAAGTGACCCCGCCCCGCTATCGTGAGAAGCCGGCGTTCAAAAAAGCGCCGCTCAGCAAAGAAAATGCCCGGCTCCTCAAAGAGGAAGCCGGGCACACGAAGGATAAAAAACTACGCGAGGTTCTCGAAAAACTCGCAAGCCACGTCCGGGATTAAGGCCTCCCGCCTTAAGCCTGGGCCGCCAGCACAGGTTTCATGTAGGAGATGGGTGCTGTGGCTTCGTCGTCAAACGTAACCACTTCCCATGCATCCTCTTCTGCCCTGAGCTTGCGGAGCAGCTTATTGTTCAGGTCGTGACCGGACTTGATACCACGGAACTCACCAATCAGGCTGTTGCCCAGCAGGTAAAGGTCACCGATGGCGTCCAGGACCTTGTGCTTGACGAACTCGTCATCGTAACGAAGACCGTCTTCGTTAAGAATCTTGTAGTCGTCGACCACAATGGCGTTATCCACGCTACCACCCAGCGCCAGATTCATCGCCCGAAGCTTTTCAATATCACGCATGAACCCGAAAGTCCGGGCGCGACTCACTTCCTTGACAAAGGACGTGCTGGAAAAGTCGACAGTGGCGGTCTGGGCACGGCCCTTGAAGACCGGATGGTCGAAATCGATGCCGAAGCTGACCTTGAAGCCCTCGAACGGCAGGAAGGTGGCTTTCTTGTCACCCTCTTCAATGGTCACTTCGCGCTTGATGCGAATGAAACGCTTGGCAGCTTCCTGCTCGGCGATGCCGGCAGACTGGAGCAGAAACACAAACGGCCCCGCAGAACCATCCATGATCGGCACCTCAGCAGCACTGAGTTCCACAAAGCAGTTGTCGATACCGAGACCAGCCATGGCTGACAGCAGATGTTCTACTGTTGCCACACGGACACCGTCTTTTACCAGCGTCGTGGACAGCATGGTCTCACCCACATTTTCCGCGCAGGCACGAATCTCGACCATTGGGTCCAGATCGGTCCTCCGGAAGATGATTCCCGAGTCAACCGGCGCAGGCTTCAGCGTCAGGTAAACCTTCTCGCCCGAATGCAGCCCCACACCCGTTGCACGGATAGTGTTTTTTAGTGTCCGTTGTCTGATCATCGGTTCATTATTCCGTCACAAAATGTCGATATTCTGAGCAAAAATCTGCCCGGAGAATATCAGAAAGTAATACTGAGTACCATTTAACCAGCTTGGCTTTGCGTCAAATTTACAATAAGCCAACGTTCGGTAAACAGTGCACGTTTTTTCCGGATCAATGGTTCATTATTTTTTTCCTACTCTGGAGCAAACCCCTAAACCGGATCACAATTGCAACAGATTATCAATCAGCTTGCCGACGGAGGAATGCGGGAATATCGAGATAGTCGACTCCCTGCTCTTCGCTCTCTTTGCTCTGATCAATCGCAACGTTACCGTGAGAAACGGCACGACGACGCAGAACAGCCGGACGGTCGAGCTGGTTGTAATCGGTCTTACCGTCCAGGGTCCGGGTGTTGTCCACCACCTTGGTCGGCTTTTCGCGATCTCCACCCAGGCCAGTGGCAACCACGGTTACCTTAAGCTCGTCGGTCATCTCCGGATCGATCACCGTACCAACGACGACGGTGGCGGAATCGGATGCGAATTCGCGCACAATGTCACCAACCTCGGAGAACTCGCCCAGGTTGAGGTCCATGCCAGCCGTGATGTTGACCAGAATGCCCTTGGCGCCCTGCAGGTTGATATCCTCGAGAAGCGGACTGCGTACTGCAGCTTCGGCAGCTTCCCGGGCCCGGTTTTCGCCGGTGGCGCGGGCGGTGCCCATCATCGCCATACCCATCTCGGACATAACCGTTTTTACGTCGGCAAAGTCGACGTTGATCATGCCGTTTCGGGTGATCAGGTCAGCAATCCCCTGAACCGCCCCAAGCAGCACGTCGTTGGCCGAGGCAAAGGCGTCCAGCAGGCTGGTTTTCTTGCCCATGACCGCCAGCAGCTTCTCGTTCGGGATGGTGATCAGCGAGTCAACGCTTTCCTCCAGCTCCTTCAGGCCGGCCTCGGCGACACTCATGCGCTTGCCACCTTCAAACATGAACGGCTTGGTCACAACCGCAACGGTCAGGATGCCAAGCTCGCGGGCCACTTCCGCCACCACAGGCGCGGCGCCGGTGCCGGTACCACCACCCATGCCGGCGGTGATGAACACCATGTCAGCGCCCTTCAGGGACTCGGCAATGCGATCCCGGTCTTCCAGAGCGGACTGACGCCCCACTTCCGGGTTTGCACCTGCTCCCAGCCCTTTGGTGATATTGCCACCCAGCTGAATGATTTGCCGGGCATCCATATCAGTCAGTGCCTGGGCATCGGTGTTGGCGCAGATGAATTCCACACCCTCGATGTCGCTGTTAAGCATGTGACGTACGGCATTACCGCCACCGCCGCCTACACCGACGACCTTAATGACAGCGTTTTGCTGGACATTATCGACGAGTTCAAACATTTCCCCTACTCCTTCGTGCTGTTTTTTCAGCCTTTCCAGGCTGTTATTTCGAGATTGTGTTTTCGAGATACCTTCGTTAACTGCTCACCCGGCACCGTCAGAAATGACCGGTAAACCAGGCCTTCATTCGCTCAAACAGCGTGGGTGCGTCTTCACCCTTGAGCACTGGCGTCCGCCCAAGATCCATCTGGCGGAAACCATGGATCAACAACCCCACGCCCGTGGCGTAGATCGGGTTGTTGACCACTTCCGTCATACCGGAAACCGCCTGCGGACAGGCCAGCCTTACCGGCATGTGGAAGATTTCTTCAGCCAGTTCCACCACGCCTTCCATGGTGGAGGAACCGCCTGTAATCACGATGCCTGCGGGAATCAGGTCCTCGAACCCGGAGCGCCGAAGCTCAGACTGGACCAGGGTGAACAGCTCCTCATAGCGAGGCTCCACCACCTCCGCCAGGGCCTGGCGAGACAGATCCCGCGGTGCCCGGTCGCCGACACTCGGAACCTTGATGGTTTCATCGGCGCCCGCCAGTTGGGTCAGCGCGCAGGCATACTTGATCTTGATTTCCTCGGCGTTCTGCGTGGGTGTGCGCAGGGCCATGGCAATGTCGTTGGTGACCTGGTCACCGGCAATGGGAATTACCGCGGTGTGGCGGATAGCGCCGCCGGTGAAGACGGCGATGTCAGTGGTGCCGCCACCAATATCCACGACGCAGACGCCCAGTTCTTTTTCGTCCTCGGTCAGGATGGCGTGGCTGGAGGCCAGTTGCTCCAGAATGATGTCGTCCACATCCAGGCCACAGCGCTTGACGCATTTCTCGATGTTCTGTGCGGCATTCACCGCGCAGGTCACCAGATGCACCTTCGCCTCGAGGCGCACACCGGACATGCCCATCGGTTCCTTGATGCCTTCCTGGCTATCGATCACGAATTCCTGCGGCAGGATGTGCAGGATTTTCTGGTCTGCCGGAATCGCCACCGCCTGAGCAGCATCAATTACCCGGTCGATATCCGCCTGGGTCACTTCACGGTCACGAATCGCCACGATGCCATGGGAGTTCAGACTCTTGATGTGGCTGCCGGCGATGCCCGCATACACCGAATGAATGCGGCAGCCCGCCATCAGCTCAGCCTCTTCCACCGCGCGCTGGATAGCCTGGACCGTGGTCTCGATATTGACCACGACACCTCGCTTCAGCCCCCGCGAGGGGTGCGAGCCGATGCCCACCACCTCAATGGTGCCGTCCATCTTGCGCTTGCCGACAATCGCAACCACCTTCGAGGTTCCGATATCGAGGCCGACAATCATGTTTTCCGTTTCAACCGATGACATGTATCTCACCAAACCGTGGTCTGAATTAACCGTTACTATGATTTCGGGCCGGAGGCGGCTTCCGCCGCTTTCCACTGCACCGCCACACCATTGGTGTAACGGGCATCCACCCGACTGACTTCATCCGACCGTGACGCCAGCCGGGTTTCGTACACTGTGATAAACCGTTCGAACCTCTGCTCCACCTGGTCCCGACCGAGCACCACTTCGATGCCGTTTGCCAGTTGCAGGGTCCAGGCACCGCGCTGTTCCAGCGACAGTCCCGCAAAATTCAGGCCGTGGCCGACCAGTTGTTCGCTCATGCCCTGGGCCATTTTGATAACGTCACGCACCCGCTCATCCGGACCGGCCAGCTTTGGCAGCCGACCCGCGACCTGCGGATTGGGTGGCGCGAACAGCTCACCGGTACGGCTCACCAGTCGCCCGTCGGTCCAGTAGGCCAGTGGCTTTTTCTCCCGGATGTCGATGACCAGGCGATCGGGCCACACCCGGCGCACGGCGGCGGACTCAACCCAGGGTCTCTGCTCGAGGCTGGTCTTGATCTCCGACAGGTCCGTGGCGAAGTAGCTCTTTCCAATCCAGTTACCTGCCGCCCGTTCAATCGCCACCCGGCTGTCGCCAATGAAATCACCATTCACATCCACCGCCATGAACTGCTGGTCCATGGCGCCGAGAACCTTGCTGGTCCCCCAGGGCACCAGCGCCGCCAGCAACACGATGACCGCGCCCATGCCCACCTGTAGCCAGGGCACCGCGGCGAGTACCGCTTTCAACACACCAAACCGGTCCCGCTCGGGACCGAGGGTGGTTGCCCCCCGGCGCCGCGAGGGTTCGGACGGTACCGCCCGACTCCGGATCAGCAGTGTCTCAAGCATCGGCGTCCTCCAGGGTGTCCCGCAGAATGCGGACCACCAGCTCTTCGAAGCTGATACCCGCGGCTTTCGCGGCCATGGGTACCAGACTGTGGTCGGTCATCCCCGGCACGGTATTCACTTCCAGCAACCAGAACTGGCCGTCGTTGTCCTGCATGACGTCCACCCGCCCCCACGTCCGGCAGCCAACAACCCGGAAGGCGTCCAGCGCCAGCTGCTGAAGACGAAGCTCGTCTTCTGGCGCCAGTCCGCAGGGGATTCGATAGCGGGTATCGTCCGCGAGGTACTTGGCGTCGTAGTCGTAGAACACGTGATCGGTGCTCAACCCGATGGCTGGCAGGGCCTGATCCTGAAGCAGGCTGACGGTAAACTCCGGGCCTTCGATCCACTCCTCGACCAGCACCAGGGTATCCAGCGCTTCCGCTTCCTTGTACGCCGCTGCCAGTTCTTCGGCGTTGCTGACCTTGCGGATGCCGATGCTCGATCCTTCCCGGGAGGGCTTCACGCTCAGAGGCGGTCTCAATTCCGAGACAATCTGCGCGGCCTCGTCCACCGAGCCCATGGTGCGGAACCGCGGCGTCGGCAGGCCGCACCCTTCGAACACGTATTTGGTGCGCAGTTTGTCCATCGCCAGGGCCGACGCCAGCACTTCGCTGCCGGTATAGGGGATACCGGCCTGCGCCAGGATGGCCTGTAACGTGCCGTCCTCACCGCCGCGACCATGCAGGGCAATAAAGACACGGTCAAAATCCGGGTTCTCGACGGTCTTCAGCAGACAGCCGCGAACGTCGACCGCAAAGGCATCGACACCGGCGGACACCAGTGACGCCAGCACGGCCTTACCGCTTTTCAGGGACACTTCGCGTTCAGCGGAATCGCCCCCCATAAACACCGCAACACGGCCGAGCGCCCGGACAAGTTCCGGCGGCGCCTGGTAGGCCTGTGGTTCGGGATGCTGCATATCACTCACTGGAAATCACTCCTGCTGCGGCCAATCTCGCCGCTACACCACCAATATCCCCGGCGCCCTGTGTCATCAGCAGGTCGCCGTCCTGAAGTACGTTCGCCAGCAGGCTCTCAATTTCGTTGTTGTCCTCGACAAACATGGGCTCAACCTTGCCCCGCTGCCGGATGCTCCGACAGAGCGCACGGCCATCCGCTCCGGGGATGGCGGGCTCACCCGCGGAATACACTTCCATCAGTAGCAGTCCGTCCACCTCAGACAGAACCCGGACGAAATCCTCATACAGATCCCGTGTACGGCTGTAACGGTGCGGCTGATAAAGCATCACCAGCCGACGTCCCGGCCACGCATCGTGGGCGGCGCGGATCACCGCTTCCACCTCGGTCGGATGGTGACCATAGTCATCAACCAGTGTGATGTTGCCCTTGGGTGTCTGATAGTCGCCGTAGACCTGGAACCGACGGCCAACGCCGGCGAAACTCGCCAGCCCCTTGCAGATGGCGTCATCGGCAACACCTTCATCAGTCGCTACCGCAATGGCCGCAAGTGCATTCAGCACGTTATGACGCCCCGGCATTTTGAGTTCCACCGCCAGATCACTCCGGCCGCCTGGGCGCTTGACCACGAAACGGGTCCGCAGGCCATCCGATTCGATGTCTTCGGCTCGGTAGTCGGCCTCGGGGTTGTCGATACCGTAGGTAATGATGGCGCGGGAAATTCGCGGGATGATTTCCCGGACGTAGTCGTCGTCGACACACATGACCGCGACACCGTAGAACGGGAGGTTGTGAAGAAAGTCGACGAACGTCTGTTTCAGCTTTTCGACGTCTCCGCCGTAGGTATCCATGTGGTCCGCTTCGATGTTGGTCACCACGGAAATGACCGGCGTCAGGTGCAGGAACGACGCATCACTCTCGTCCGCTTCAGCAACGAGGTAACGAGAATTACCAAGCTGGGCATTCGTGCCCGCACTGTTCAGCTTGCCCCCAATCACAAAGGTGGGGTCGAGACCGGCCTCACCAAGCACCGACGCGATCAGGCTCGTGGTTGTGGTCTTGCCGTGGGTACCCGCCACCGCAATGCCATGCCGGTAACGCATGATCTCTGCAAGCATTTCCGCGCGAGGAACAATCGGCACTCTGCGACCGCGCGCTGAGACCACCTCAGGGTTGTCATCCGCCACCGCCGAGGACACCACAACCACGTCCGCCTTGGCGCTGTTCTCGGGACCATGACCGATGTGCACTTCCACGCCCATGGCCTTGAGTCTCGCCGTGACTGCCCCCTCCTTGATGTCCGAACCGGAGACATCGTAGCCCTGGTTCTTCAGCACCTCGGCAATGCCACTCATGCCGGCGCCGCCGATACCCACAAAGTGGATATGGCGAATCCGGCGCATTTCCGGCACCTGATAGACCAGCGGCGGATTCGTTGCATCAGCCATTGGCGGCCTCCAGACAGTAATTCACGACTCTCTCCGTTGCATCCGGGCGGGCCAGCGTACGTGCGGCCTTCGCCATGTTTGTTATCCGGGTCCGATCTCTGCTCAGGTCGCCCAAGGTCTCTGCCAGTCCTTCCGGTGTCAGCCGGTTCTGCGGAATCAATATCGCCGCACCCACGTTCACCATCTGCTGGCCATTCTTGGTCTGGTGGTCGTCCACTGCGTGGGGGAAAGGCACCAGGATCGCCCCGACTCCCGCGGCACAGAGCTCCGAGATGGTCAGGGCACCGGCCCGGCACAGGACCACATCAGCCCACTCGTAGGCCTCAGCCATGTTCTTGATAAAGGGCTCGACATCCGCCTCCACCCCGTTCGACTCGTAAGCCGCCCGGGCCGCATCGAGATGTTTCTCGCCGCATTGGTGGCGCACAACGGGCCGCTCGTTCTCCGGCAGCTTCGCCAGGGCTTCGGGCACCTGCTGGTTGAACACCTGCGCGCCGAGACTTCCACCGACCACCAGCACGCGCAGGACACCGTCTCGATTGGCCAGGCGCTGGTCCGGGGCTGGCAAGGCCGCCAGATCCTGCCGAACCGGGTTGCCGGTGCACCGGGTGACCACGTCGGTACCAAAGCTCGCCGGAAACGCCTCCAGTACGGTCTCGGCAAACCGCACCAGCAGGCGGTTGGTCAGTCCGGCGACCGCGTTCTGCTCGTGAATCACCAACGGCGTCCGGGTCAACCAGGCCGCCACGCCCCCAGGACCGGTCACGAAGCCGCCCATACCGACCACGCAATCCGGGCGAATCCGGCGCATGATCGTGAATGCCTCACCCAGGGCCCGCATCAGCCGGAAAGGTGCGAGCAGCAGAGCCAGCTTGCCCTTGCCTCTCAGACCCGAGATGTGGATCAGTGACAGCGGGATATCGGTGTCACCAATGAGGCGCTGTTCCATGCCACCGCTGGCCCCTAGCCAGTAGACCTGGTGCCCCTTCTCTTCGAGCGCGCGCGCGGTTGCCAGCGCCGGGAAAACGTGCCCTCCGGTGCCACCGGCCATCATCAGGAAGCGACGCTGGTCAGTCATAAACCGCACCTCCCCGCTTTCCTCGTCCGGTTTTCTCCTGCCCGAGCCGAACCTGATCCAGGCGTTCCATCTCGACCCGAGCCAGGACACCGATACAGATGCACATGATCATCAGGCTGGAGCCACCGTAGCTGACCAGCGGCAACGTCAGCCCCTTGGTCGGCAGCATGCCGGTACTGACGGCGATGTTGATGGTTGCCTGCAGTCCGATCAGCAGGGTAATGCCGTAGGAGAAACATGCTCCGAACGGCATATCCGCCTTCTCGGCCCGGCGGGCGATGACAAAGCCGGAGACCACCAGCAGGGTGAACAGCGCCAGGACAATCAGTGACCCCAACAAGCCGAACTCTTCGGCGATGATGGCGAAAATGAAATCGGTATGCGCCTCCGGCAGATAAAACAGCTTCTGAATCGAGTTGCCGAGGCCAACCCCGCCCCAGTCTCCGCGACCGAACGCGATCAGGGACTGGGTCAACTGGTAGCCGCTGTCGAACTGATCTTTCCAGGGATCGAGATAACTCACCACGCGCTTGAGGCGGTACGGCTGGGTCAGGACCAGCAGCGCCCCGAGCACCACGAGGGTCACGATCAGCGGCACGAACCGGCTGAGCCGGACCCCGCTCAGGAAAATCATGCCGGCGGCAGCCGACACCAGAACCACGGTGGCCCCGAAGTCGGGCTGAATCACCAGCAAAACCGACGCCACGCCAAGCACGACCAATGGCTTGAGGAATCCGCTCCAGGTATTCAGCAACTCCTCCCTGCGGCGAACGACGTAGCCCGCGAGATAGGCGATCAAGCAAAGCTTGGCCACCTCGGATACCTGGACGTTGAACAGTCCGAACGGGATCCAGCGAGTGGAGCCGTTGACGGTACGACCCAGTGGCGTCAAGACCAGCACCAGAACCACAAGACCGATGCCCAGCAAGAGCCAGCCGCTTCGCTCCCACCATGAGATCGGCACGTTGACGGCAATGAGGGCCAGCACGCAGCCCATCGCGGCGAAGAGCAGCTGACGAATCACGTAGTGGTAGCTATTGCCCATGGTTTCGGCCGCCATGTCCATGGACGCCGACGAAATCATCACCACCCCCATCACCAGCAAGGCGACGGCACTGATGACAAGCATGGGCAACGGCTGAAGCTCGCCCAGCCACTGGTTTCGATTTGGCATTGCGATTCCTGTCTGCATCACAAGGCCTCCACCAGCGTGCGGAACTGGTCACCGCGGTCACCGTAGTCCCGGAACATGTCGAAGCTGGCGCACGCGGGCGACAGCAGTACCCGGTCACCCTCCTGTGCCAGCCCGGCGGCGATGTCGACTGCGTCCGCCAGCGAGTGGGCAATGTGGCTTTCGACGCCGGTGCCTATGGCCTCGGCGATTTGTCCAGCATCCCGTCCAATCAGTACCAGTGCTCGACAGTGCAACAACGCCGGCGCTTGCAGCGGCGCAAAGTCGGCGCCTTTGCCATCGCCTCCGGCAATGAGCACAACCTTGCCATCCTGTGGCGCGAGGCTTTCAATGGCAGCCACCGAAGCGCCAACGTTGGTGCCTTTGGAATCGTTGATGTAATCAACACCGCCCACCTGCCGGATGAACTCGCATCGGTGAGGCAGACCCCGGAACCGGCGAGCCACATCGAGCATGACGTCCATGGGCAAATCAGCCGCGTACCCGAGTCCCAAAGCCGCCATCACATTGCTGATGTTGTGCTGGCCCATCAGGTGTAGCTCACTGGCCAGCAGCAGGTTGTCAAAACCGAAGGTGATCCAGGTGCCCTGGTCGTCATCGCGGGTACTGAAGGTGTCCGGATTCACCCGGTGAAAACCGAAACAGATAAACCGGAGGTTATCCCGGGCCATGGGAGTGCTGAGGGCATCATCCAGATTGACCACAGCGTTCTTGCAGCCCCGGAATATCCTCTGCTTGGCCTGGAAGTACGCCATTTTGTTCGGGTAACGATCCATGTGATCGTCACTGACGTTCAGGACGGTAGCCGCGAGGGCATTGAGTTCCTCGGTGGTTTCCAGCTGAAAACTCGACAGTTCCAGCACGTAAAGGTCGGCTCCCCGCCCGAGGAGCTCGAGCGCCGGCGTACCAATATTACCGCCGACTTCCACTTGTCGACCGGCGGCCCTGGCCATCTCTCCAACCAACGTGGTTACCGTGGTCTTGCCGTTGGAGCCGGTAATGGCCACGATGGGAGCGTCTGCGGCCTCGGCAAACAGGTCGATATCGCCGCGGATCCGCGCGCCGTTCCTGCTTGCCTGGGCAATGGCCGGTTCTTCGGTGCTGATTCCCGGGCTCACCACCAGCTCGTTGAAACCTGAGAACAGTTCCGCATCAAAGGCGCCAAGATGGACAGGCACATCCGGCCAGCCAGCCCGCAATTCATCCAGTCCCGGCGGTGTTTCGCGACTGTCCGCAACGGCAATGTCCCGGCCTTGCTCGGATAGATAGCGCACGCAGGAGAGCCCGGTTTTACCGAGCCCTACAATCAATGTGCGACGATCCGAAACAATGACGCTCATAATCGATGCGTACCCTTATCGTATCTTCAGACTGGCGAGGCCAATCAGAACCAGAACAACCGTTACCACCCAGAACCGCACAATGACGCGCGGCTCCGGCCAGCCCTTCAACTCAAAATGGTGATGCAGTGGTGCCATCCGGAAGATACGGCGTCCCGTCAACCGGTACGAGGCGACCTGCAGAATCACCGAGACCGTCTCCATCACGAACACACCGCCCATGATGAACAACACGATTTCCTGACGAACGATGACGGCGACAACCCCAAGGGCGGCACCCAGTGCCAACGCGCCCACATCGCCCATGAATACCTGCGCCGGGTAGGTGTTAAACCAAAGGAAACCCAGCCCCGCTCCGACAATGGCGCCGCAGAACACGATCAGCTCGCCGGTCCCAGGCAAATGGGGAATCAGAAGATAGTTGGAAAACTGCGAGTGGCCGGAGACGTACGCAAAAATACCGAGCGCTCCCGCCACCATCACTGTCGGCATGATCGCCAGACCATCCAGGCCATCGGTCAGGTTGACGGCGTTACTGCTGCCAACAATCACGAAGTAGCTGAGCAGGATGAAGATCACCGGCCCGAGGGTCAGCGACACCTGCTTGACGAACGGCACGTACAGCGACGTTTCCTGCGGCAATGACGAGCTGAAAAAGAGCGCAATGGCGGCACCGGCACCAATCACCGACTGCCAGAAGTATTTCCATCGCCCCGGCAACCCCCGCGGATTGCGCTCAACCACCTTGCGGTAATCGTCGACCCAGCCGACGGCCCCGAACAACAGGGTAACCAGCAAGGTAACCCACACGTAGCGGTTGGTAAGATCGCCCCAGAGCAGGGTGCTGATGCCAATCGCCACCAGAATCAGGGCGCCGCCCATGGTTGGCGTACCGGCCTTGCTCAGGTGCGTCTGCGGGCCGTCATCCCGAACGGCCTGACCGATCTGGTACTGACTCAGCTTGCGGATCATCACCGGCCCAATGATCAGGGAGATCAGCAAGGCCGTGAGCGTGCCCAGTATCCCGCGCAAGGTCAGATACTGGAACACGGTCAGAGCCGTGAAATATTGTGATAGAACCTCTGTCAGCCAGAGCAGCATGAGTTATTCACCTTTTCTTTTAATCCCTCCACCACGCGATCCATGGCAGAACTGCGAGAACCTTTTACCAGGACCGTCATCGGCGATTGGCGAGCTCTAACGATGACCTCAACGGCTTCATCGTGGGTCTGAAACGATTCGGCTCCGCCACCAAAACCATCGGCGTAACCCTCGCAGCCCGGCCCGACGGTGAGCAAACGGTCGATATTCTGGGCCCGTGCGAACTCACCAACTTCCCGGTGCAGGGCCAGTGCCTCCGGACCAAGTTCTGCCATAGCGCCAAACACAGCGACTTTTTCCCCGCCGCGTTTGGCCAACACGCTGAGCGCGGCCTTCATGGAGGCCGGGTTGGCGTTGTAGCTGTCATCAATCACGGTGAGCCCTGGCGCAAGCTCCAGGCTCTGCAACCGTCCCTTTACGGGCGCCAGCTCGGCCAGCCCCTCCGTTATCGCGTTATCGTCAGCGCCCACCCGCCGGGCTGCGGCGATCGCGAGCATGGCATTGGTCTGGTTGTGCTCGCCCTCCAGGCCAAGGCGAATGCTGCTGGTCCAACCATCCGGGCCGTCTACCCGGAAGCGCTGGCCCGGCGCATCCGATGCCATTGTCTCTGAGCGATAGTCCGCATCGGGATGCCCCAGACGACTGACGCTGACGACAGAACGGTGTCCCGCGCGGGCCTGCCATTGCTCAAACGCCGGGTCGTCCCGGTTCAGTACGACCAGGCCATTGTCGGCAACGCCATCAATGATCTCGCCCTTGGCCTGGACGATATTCTCGTAACTGCCAAAGCCTTCGAGGTGGGCGGAACCGGCGTTGGTCAGGATGACCACCTCAGGCCGAGTGATCGCTACGGTGTGCGCGATTTCTCCCAGGCCGCTGGCTCCAAGCTCAATAGCGCCATAGCGGTGCTCAGGCATAAGCCCGAACAAGGTCAATGGCACGCCAATGTGGTTGTTCAGGTTGCCCTGGGTGGCCAGAGTCGGGCCCATTCGGGCGAGGATTGCCGCTGTCATTTCCCGAACGGTCGTCTTGCCGCTGCTGCCGGTGACGGCGACGAACCGGGCGTCGCTTTCGTTCCGGTTGCCCGCCGCCAACCGGGCCAGGGCATTAACCGTGTCATCGACCACAAGTTGGGGCAGATCAACAGTCGCATCTTTGGTATCAACCACGGCCGCCACCGCGCCGCAGTCCTTCGCCTTTTGCAGAAATCGGTGGCCGTCGAAATTGTCACCGCGCAGTGCAACAAACACTTGGCCTTGTCCGAGCGACCGCGTATCGGTGGAAACACCGAAGAAATTCAGGTCGTCCAGCCCCGGAGCGTCGCTGGTCGCGCCAGTCCACCGCAGGGCATCGGCCAGGGAGAATGCGCGCATCATGCCACACCCCCATTCAGGTTCAGGCCATGACGCACCTGCTCCGCGTCACTGAAAGGAATCTTCTGTCCGGCCACTTCCTGATAGGCCTCGTGACCCTTGCCAGCTACCAGAACGAGATCATCGGCCGACGCCATCTGGATGGCGGAACGAATCGCATCTGCCCGATCATGAATCACCGAGGCCCGGTCCGGCTGCGAGAAGCCGGCCACGATTTCGGCTGCGATTGCCGCCGGATCCTCGCTGCGGGGATTGTCATCAGTGACGATAATGACATCGGCCACTTTCTCGGCCTCCCGTGCCATTTCCGGGCGCTTGCCGCTGTCCCGGTCGCCGCCACACCCGAAAACGCAGATCAGTCGTCCCGCAACATGCGGCCGCAGGGCCGCCAGCGCATTAGACAAGGCATCGGGGGTATGGGCGTAATCCACAATCACCCGGACACCTTCGGCGCTGCTGAATTTTTCGAGCCGACCCGGAGGTGGCGTCAACTTGCTGACCGCCTGCTGTACGCGTTCAACCGGGACCCCCAGGGTCAGCACCATGGCCATCGACGCCAGAACGTTGCTGGCGTTGAAGCTCCCCATCAGCGGAACCGCGATATCGAAGGCGCCCCACTGACCGTCCACACTGGCCTGGAAACCATCGTCGGTAGGGGTGAAGGATTTTAGCCAAAGCTCGGTCTGGGCTTCGTGCAAACTGAAACGGACCCGATCGCACTGGCCTTCAAGCTGGTCATACAGTTGCCGGCCGAATGGATCATCGAAATTGATCACGGAGAAGTGCAACTCTTCCCGGTCGAACAGACGGGCCTTGGCCTCACCGTAAGCCTCCATGGAACCGTGGTAGTCGAGGTGATCCCGGGTAAGGTTGGTGAAAATGCCACCCATGATGGTCAGGTCATCTACCCGGCCCTGATCGAGGGCGTGGGAGGACACCTCCATAACGGCAGCACGGCCACCCTGGGCCAGAATGCGCGACAGCACCCGGTTGACCTGGACAACATCCGGCGTGGTGTGGGTGGCCGGCTGCAGCGCTCCGGGCATGCCGTAACCCAGGGTTCCCAGGACACCACAGGGTGTGCCGGTTTCCTTGAGCAATTGTGCGACATACTGGGTCACCGAGGTTTTGCCGTTGGTTCCCGTCACACCGATCACTCGCAGCCGCTGGGATGGATGCTCGAAGAATCGATCAGCGATCTTGCCCAAGAGTGTCCGAAGACCGACGACCGGCACCAGCAAAGCGCCCTGGTGCTCGGAGCATTCGCCCGCTGCCTCGGATTCCAGCAGCACCACCGTGGCGCCCGCAGCAATGGCGTCCTCGAGGTAATGATCCGCGGGCGTTCGAGCACCGGCCAGGGCAACAAAGGCATCGCCCGCCCTGACATCGCGACTGTCCGTCTTGAGTCCGTGAATGGTGACGTCGAATACCGACGGCACCGCTACAATTCCTTGCAACAACGTGCTGAGAGATGTGATGCACATAGGCTTACCCTCGCTCCCCGGCGGTCTTTCCGGGCACTTTCGTGCCACCGACTTCCAGTTCAGGCTTCACATTCAACAGTCGAAGTGCGTCACTCATGACCCGCGCAAATACCGGAGCGGCTACTTCACCGCCGTAGTACTCGCCGGACTGCGGCGCATCAACGGCCACAACCGTTACAATTCTGGGGTTATCAATTGGCGCCATACCCGCGAATATCGCCTTGTATTGGCTGTCTTCATAACCCTGCTTGCCAACGAGATGAACGGTCCCCGTTTTGCCACCCGCCGAGTAAAAGCCAGGCTGGGCACGCTTGCCGGTACCGCGGGAAACAACCTCGCGGAGCATGTTCCGAACTTCGTAGGTCACCTTTTCTGAGAGTACCCGCTGCCCCTCAGGTTCCCCGTCAAGCTTGATCAGGCTCAATGGATACCGTACACCGCCATTGGCAATAACCATATAGGCCTGGGCCAACTGCAGCGCGTTTACGCTCATACCGTATCCATAGGAAAGGGTCGCCTCCTCAACCGGGCGCCACTTTGGCGGAGACGGAAGGACGCCGACCGCCTCGCCGGGAAATCCGATGCCCGTTGGCTGACCGAGACCCAGCCGGCTATACAGATCCCGAATGGTGTCACCGCCGATGTCGGTGGCAATCTTGCTGATTCCCACGTTGCTGGACTTGGCGATGATGTCGGTGAGGTTCATAACGCCGTAATTGCGATGGTCCCGGATGGTAAACCGACCAAAACGCCGGTAGCCCGGCGATGTATCAATGGTGGTGTTAACCGTGTATTTCCCGGTTTCAAGTGCGGCGGCCATGGTCACCGGCTTCATGGTCGATCCGGGCTCAAACAGGTCCGTGATCGCTTTGTTCCGAAGATTCTCTGGCGCCAACTGACTGCGGTCATTGGGATTGTAGGACCCCTGGTTGACCATCGCGAGCACTTCGCCGGTGTCCACGTCCAGCATGACCAGGGTTCCACCCCGGGCATCGTGAGCATGAACCACGGCTTTCAGTTCACGGTAGGCCAGGTATTGAAGGCGCAGATCGATGCTGAGCTGGAGACTGTGCCCTGGGCGGGCATCCCGAATCAGCGTGAGATCCTTGATCACGCGGCCACGGTTATCCTTCAGCACCCGCTTGCGACCGGATTCGCCGGACAGCCACTGGTTATAGGTCAGTTCCATGCCTTCCTGGCCACGCTCGTCAATGTTGGTAAAACCGACAATGTGAGCGGTCACTTCTCCGGCGGGGTAATAACGACGATACTCCTGGCGGGTGTATATGCCATCGATGTCCAGGGCCATCGCCTGATTCGCCAATTCCGGCTGCACCTTCCGCCGCAGGTACATAAACTCCCGGCCGGCATAATCGTTCAGGCGCTCGCGCAAGCCCGCCTCACTGATGTCAAGCAAGCGAGCGAGGTTGGCCAGCCGGGGCTCGCCGGCATCCGCCTCAGAGGGATTGGCCCAGATGGTCTGAACCGGCGTGCTGACCGCCAACGGTTCGCCATAGCGGTCTGAAATGACACCCCGGTGGGCATCGATGGTCTCCACCCGGATGGTACGGACGTCGCCCTGCTTGCGAAGGAATTCGTTATCGACGACATGGAGATCAACCAGCCGCCAGCCGAGACCGGCCACGACCATCAGGAAAACGCCCAGCACAGAGCAGTAGCGCCAGGCTTTCAGGCCGGACACCAATCGCTGGCTCCATGTTGTCTGTGTTTCCTGACCGGACAAATCGATCACCCTGACGGTTGTTGTTATCGTGTATTACGGCGTTGACGTCGGTGACATCAGCGGCACCAAAACAATATCCTGACGCCCCGGAACCACCATTCCGAACCGCGCAGCAGCGAGATTCTCCACGCGCCCGTGGGCGCTCAGCGCACTCTGCTCCAGAAGCAGCTGACTCCACTCCTGCTGGTAGCGATCACGCTCACTCTGCAAATGAGACAGGGTGTTGAATAGCTCACGGTTCTCGTGGGCACTGACGACTACGCCAATGGACGAGGCCACCAGCAAGGTCACCAGTGCCAGAGAAATCAACACATTGCGCTGGCGAGTAGCATCGAAGACCTGCCGTGAGATCCGCACGGCCGTCGCGACGCCATCGCGCACTCGCTGCTTGTTTAGCTTGGCCGTCTTTACCGGCTGTTCTATGGCTACGGCGCCCATGGCTACGCACTCCCCTTCGAGTTCGCTTTGGTATCGATACGTTCCAGGACCCGCATCACTGCGCTCCTGGCCCGGACGTTGTCACTGACTTCCTCTGCATTCGCCTTGGCGGCCTTGCCGATTAACCGGAATGCCGACGCCTCTTGCTCCGCGGTTACCGGTATGCCCTTGGGCAGTTGCGGCCCGCGCGCCAGATCTCGCATGAACCGTTTGACCACACGATCCTCGAGCGAATGAAAGCTGATCACGACCAGTCGGCCACCCGGACCAAGGTGATCAACGGCGGCCTGCAAGCCAATTTCCAGATCCTCGAGCTCCCGGTTAATGAATATCCGGATAGCCTGAAAGGTCCGGGTCGCCGGGTGCTTGTGTTTTTCTTTCTTGGGCACCGCCTCACTGACCAGCTCGGCCAACTGGCGAGTCGTTTCGATCGCCTCTTCCTGGCGGCGCGCCACAACCAAACGGGCGATACGACGAGAAAACCGCTCCTCGCCGTATCGCCAGATCACGTTGGCGATGTCCTGCTCGTCGGCTTCAGCGAGCCATTCGGCCGCACTGGGCGACTGCTGCGGATTCATCCGCATGTCCAGAGGTCCATCCCGCATAAAGCTGAACCCCCTGGAGGCGTCGTCCAGTTGCGGGGAGGACACGCCCAGGTCCATCAATACCCCGTTCACCACATCCCATTCCCGACGCGCCAGCGCAAGCTCAAGTTCCGCGAAAGAGCCGTGGAACCAGGAGAAGCGCGGATCCTTGATGGCTAACTGCTCAGCGACACTGATCGCTTCCGGATCCTTATCGATGCCCAGAAGACGTCCATCGGGCCCCAGGCGTTCCAGAATGAGCCGACTGTGACCACCTCGGCCAAAGGTGGCGTCCACGTAGTTTCCTTCGGGGTCATTGACCAGATAGTCGACCGCCGAGTCCAGAAGCACCGAGCGATGCGGAAGCGCTGCCCCGTGCCCCTGCTTGCGATCGGCGGTCATAAGGAGAGCGCCTCCATTTCAGGCGGCATCTCATCGTCGTCTGAGGACTCATCCAGCCAAGCGAACCAGCGCTCTTCGCTCCAGAGCTCCAGTTTTTTACCCTGGCCAATCAACATCAGTTTTTTCTCAAGGTGGGCATAGCTTCTCAAGGTCGGCGGAATGAGGATACGCCCCGCAGAGTCCAACTCCATGGGCGCAGCATTACCAAGCAGCAAGCGCTGAAGCCGACGAGCGGCCTTGTTCATATTGGGCAGTGCTTCAATCTTGGGACGCAATTCTTCCCATTCGGGTTCGGGGTAAACCAGCAAACAACGCTCTTCATCGGCATTGGCCGTCAATACAATGCGCCCACCACAGGTCTGCGCGAGCTCTTCGCGCACCTTGGCGGGGATCGCCAGGCGACCCTTCGCATCCATATTGATGGCATTGCTGCCGAGGAATTTGCTCATTTTTACCGTCTCTGGGACCTAGAAACCCACAAAAAACCACTAGAAACCACTTTTTCCCACTTCTGCACACTATAGAAACACGCATTACACAATGCAAGCGCCGCGAATGGCGTCGCACTAGCAAAAGTTCCTTTTATGACAAGAGGTTACAGGCGAGGTTTTGAGAAATCGGAGAGATTACGAAAAAGAAAAGGTGAAAAATCAAACACCTGCAAAAATGTTTGAAGAAGGCAAGTTAGGTTTAAGATTTTTTAGCTATAACGGAAATCTGCTGAGAATGAACCGCGTCACACCGGGACGGGAGGAAGGCGAGCTCGCCGATAAGCCGGGTTCTGTCTTGGACAGTCATTCATCTAGGGCCTGCGTCACCACAGGCCTCAAGCAACCTACCCGAATCCAGCGCGGGCCACGCCATTGGATTCCTATTTGGTCTTGCTCCAGGTGGGGTTTACCATCGCCGTGGACTGTTGCCAGCCACGCGGTGCGCTCTTACCGCACCGTTTCACCCTTACCGGCACCCGAGGGTGCTTAGGCGGTATACTTTCTGTTGCACTTTCCGTCGGCTCACGCCGCCCAGGCGTTACCTGGCACCTTGCCCTACGGAGCCCGGACTTTCCTCCCCCGGCGAAACCGGCGGCGACTGTCTGGCGAGCTCGGGCGAGACAATACTCCTGCCGTATTGGCCTTGCAAGGAAAACTCGCTGCCCGGCTCAGTCCTGCTTGAGCTCCAATGCCCGCTGATACAGTTCGTTCTTCGAGCGCCCGCTGAGCTCAGCCGCCAGCTTGGCCACTTTCTTCACTGGCAACTCCGGAAGCAACAGTTTGATCAGGAGGTCAGTATCCAGCGCGCTTTCGTCCCCTTCACTGCCGACTGGGTCCGCCCCCCGAATCATCACCACGAACTCCCCTTTGGTCCCGTGGGGGTCAGCCTCAAGTGCGCCAAGCACCTCTGCGACGGTTCCCGAATAGAAAGTTTCGAAGGTTTTGGTCAGCTCGCGACCCAATACGATTTCACGACTTTCACCGAGAACGGCCGAAATATCACCCATGGCATCCAGTATCCGGTGCGGGGATTCATAGAACACCAGCGTTGCCGACTCCTTACGCAGCGGCTCCAGCGCGGCGCGACGCCCCGTTCGCTTGGCGGGCAAAAAGCCGACGAACAGAAACCGATCCGTCGGCAGGCCGGCGGCGCTGAGTGCCGCCACCAGGGCACACGGCCCCGGGATGGGCGAGACCGTGAACCCTCGGTTCCGCGCCTCGCGAACAAGCACGTATCCCGGATCCGAGATCAGGGGCGTACCGGCATCCGAGATCAACGCAACACTGCGACCACGCGCCAGCTCATCCAGAATGCTGCCCGCCCGATCCCGCTCATTATGGTCGTGTAGCGCGACGAGTCGCTTCTGAAGCCCAAGATGCTGCAGCAAACGCCCGCTGTGACGGGTGTCTTCCGCCGCGACCACATCAACCCGGGCGAGGATGGCGGCGGCCCGGGGAGACAGATCGTCGAGATTACCAATCGGGGTCGCGACGATGTAGAGAACACCGGCGGCCCCATCTTTATTGCCGGTTACGGATACCGACCCCTCTCCCTCGGATTTCAAATCGCCTGCCTCGTTGTTGCTGACACCCACACCATGACACTTACGTCATGTGAATTGACCCCGGAGCTGTTAAACTTGCCACCGTTAGATCGGCGCCACAAGCCCAATCATCCGGAGTATTTCGAGCTTGCCATGATCAAGAACCCCACCAAACACCGAGCCCTCGCCACCGCGTTTACTGTGGCACTGCTGTCCGCCGGTTGTGCCAGCGTTAACTTGCAGTCCCATGTCGCCCAGACCCCGCAGCAGGCACTTGAGCTTGCTGGCCAGGAAACCAACCGGGAAGCCGCTCAGCGTTATCTGCTTCGCATCGCCAGCCGCTTTCAGGACCAGGGCAAGCATGAGGCGGCTCGCACGCTACTGCAAAGTTCCCAGTTGGCGCAAGCGGAACCGGCACTGGAAAGCCAGAAGCGTCTCCTGGCCCTGGCCAGCGCGACCGCTCTGGATGACAGCAATTGGGCCCGCACACTGGTCGCAGACCTGTCTCCCGATAGCATTACCGACTACAGCCCGGAACTGATGGGCCGCGCCGCCCAGTTACAAGCGCAGGCGTTCGCCCTGGCCGGCGAGCCCCTGCCCGCGGCCATGACCCTCGTCCTGCAAACACAGACCGACAGTAGCGCCAACCCTCAACAGCTGCATGACCAGATTTGGCAGTTGCTCAAAACCGTATCAGATGACGAACTGAACGCGGCGAGCGGCAGCGCGATCGGCTACGAGACGCAGGGCTGGCTGGAACTCGCCGCATCGGCACGCGCACCGGGGGTTGAACTGGAGGCGCAGGGGCGCTCCATTCGTAGCTGGCAAAACAACTGGCCCGGGCATCCGGCGGCGCAGGTTCTACCATCAGAGCTGCAGTTGATTGCGTCCCTGGCCGACAGCCGCCCGGAAACGATCGCGCTGGCCCTGCCGCTGAACGGTCCACTGGCGACCGCCGGTAAGGCCATTCGCGATGGCTTTATTGCAGCCTATTATCTTGATGAATCCGTTGACCGGACCAAAACAGACATCCGCATCGTCGACACCTCTGACTCCGAGTTCACGGAACTGTATAAGGAGCTTTCGGCCAAGGATGTCGACCTGATCGTCGGCCCACTTGAGAAGGAGGCGCTGACCCAACTCAGCACCATGAACACGCTTCCGGTGCCCGCTCTGGGGCTCAATTACCTGCCAACCAATGAGAACGTACCGGAGGGCCTTTACCAGTTTGGTCTGTCCGCAGAAGACGAGGCCCGCCAGATTGCCGATCGGCTTGCCGCAGAGGACCTTCGCCACCCCCTGGTTCTGATTCCCCAGGGCGAATGGGGTGACAGGGTGGAGACCGCCCTTCTTCAACGAATGGCCGCCAACGGCCATTCAGCCCTCGATATCGAGCGCTTTTTCCGGGACGACAATCTCCGCGCCGTGACAGCGGACCTGCTTGGCATTACAACGTCCCGGGACCGGGCCATTCAGGTGGAGCAAACCATTGGACTGGACGTGGAGTTCGAGCCCCGGCGCCGGCAGGACGCCGATGCCATCGTGATGGTGGCTGAACCAACCATTGCCCGCCAATTCAAACCCCTGTTTGCCTACTACTTCGGCGGCGGCCTCCCGGTTTACTCCCCATCCATCGTCTACGAGGGCACACCTGATGCCGCCAGGGACCGGGATCTGAACCGGGTCATCTTCACCGACACACCCTGGGTTCTTGGCGAAGCCAATGAACTGCGCATGAAAGCCGACGAGCACCTGTCAGGCACCAGGGGCCAACTCGGCCGACTGTTCGCCATGGGGGCTGACGCCTGGCAGTTGAGCAAGCGGCTACCGCTTCTGAGGCAGGTCGAAACGGCCTCCATTGACGGACAAACCGGCGTTCTGACCATGTCCCCCCAAGGCAGCATTCACCGCGAGCAGCTTTGGGCGCAGTTCCAGAACGGCACCCCAAAGCTGATACCGGATCCTGAGCCACGACTCGCAGAGCCCGCGCAGGAAGACCGCAGTGGGCCCGAGGATCTGCCACAGTAATCCACCTACCCGGGACACGCAGGCCATGGAAGGCAGCAAAGCACTGGGCAATCACTATGAAGGCGTGGCTGCCCGGTATCTCATGAGTCAGGGCGTAACCATCTCTGAACGCAACGTCTACAACCGTGGCGGCGAAATCGACCTGATCGGACGTGACGGAGACACACTGGTTTTCTTCGAAGTGCGTTATCGCGGTGCCAGCAGCCTGACGGACGCGGCCAGCTCAGTCACGTTCGCCAAACAGAAACGGCTTTTGAAGGCGGCGTCCTTCTACCTCCATAAACACGGCCTGTGGAACGCGCAGAGTCGCATCGATGTGATTGCCATCAACCCGGGAACGGCCAAGAGATACCGGGTACAATGGATTAAAAATGCAATTCAGGCAGGATAGAAAGGCACGATGACGGACACCGAACACCAGATCAACCAATGGTTTGCCAGCCACATGGAACAGACTGCCCAGGCGGCCAGCACTGTCGGCCCGGCCATTGGGGAGGTTGCTGATGCCTTCGTCAACGCACTGCTTCAGGATGGGAAAATCATCACCTGCGCCAACGGCAATGCCAATATCCTGGCCCAGTATTTCTGTACCGCCCTGCTGAATCGGTTCGATCAGGACCGTCCGGCGCTGCCAGCCATCAACCTGGGCGCCGACGCAACCACCTATTCCGCTATCTGCCGGGACAATCGTTTCAATGACACCTTTTCCCGCCAGGTCAGAGCGATTGGAAAGCCCGGAGACCTGCTGTTCGTCATTGTCGACGATGGCCACAAGGCCAACCTGATCCAGGCAATTCAGGCCGCCCACGACCGGGAGATGAATGTCGTGGTGCTGAGCGCCCGCGAGAAATCCGACATTACCTCGCTCATGCACCCGGAGGATCACGAAATCGCCCTGAACGACCTGCCCCCCACCGAGGCGACACCATTGCTACTGGTCATCATCAACGCCCTGTGCGGACTGATCGACAGCAAACTGTTCGGGGGATAAAGAAAAAGCCAGCGATTGCTGGCTTTTCTGGGACTACTGGTCGGCGTGCTATTTAACGACTTTCAAGGTTGGTCGCCCGGATGGTCGTTCGTCGCCACCTGGACGAGAGTCGTCCCTGTCACTGGTACCGTCCGGATCGGGTGACCCTGGCTCACTGCCAAACACCATGCCCTCGCCGTTCTCTTTGGCGTAAATCGCCATAACCGCCTGCAGGGGGATGAAGACCTGCATGGGCACGCCACCAAAACGGGCGCTGAACTCCAACGCCCCATTTCCGATCACCAACCCCCGGACAGCCCCGGGGCTGATGTTGAGCACGATTTGCCCGTTGGCCACATGCTCGGTCGGCACCTGAACACCCTGAACGCCGGCATCCACCACGATATAGGGGGTGCAGTCGTTGTCCAGGATCCATTCGTTAAAAGCCCGAACGAGGTACGGCCGACTGGACGTCATGGTGATTTTGCTATCAGGCACTGCCTCTCTCCTGGCCCGGTATTACGGGAGTCGCCAATTCAGCTGCGCATGTCTTCTTCAAGGTCGGAGAGGCTAGCCTTGAAGCCATCCCGACTGAAGATGCTCTCCATGTACTTCTGCAACGGGCGGGCCTGCTTGTCGTTCAGCTCAATGCCGAGGGCCGGAAGGCGCCACAGGATCGGAGCAATGCAGCAATCGACGATGGTGAATTCCTCTGACAGGAAGAATGGCATTTCACCGAACAGCGGCGCCGTAGCCAGAAGACTTTCCCGCAACTCCTTGCGAGCCGCGTCCGAAGCCTTGGCATTCGGCTGCGCCAGAATCTGGTCAACCAGACCACACCAGTCTCGCTGGATCCGATGGATCATCAGGCGACTATTGGCCCGGGCTACCGGGTAAACCGGCAACAGCGGGGGATGCGGAAAACGCTCGTCCAGGTACTCCATCATGATGTTGGGCTCGTACAGCACCAGATCACGATCCACCAAGGTTGGCAGGGCATTGTACGGATTCAGGTCGGCCAACTCGGCCGGCGGGTTATCCGGATCCACGTCAACAATGTCGACGGTAACACCCTTCTCTGCCAACACGATACGCACCCTGTGGCTGTAGTGACTGGCCGGATCCGAGAAAAACGTCATTGATGACCGCTTGGTCACAACGCCCATAGAACTACCTCACGAGTAAACAAACCGAAATGATCCCGAAAAAACGCAAATTCCAGCGGGCCGGTTATTGCCCGCTGGAAATCAGGAAACGGGATTATACCCTATTTCTCAGTGTACGTCCTTCCAGTACTCACGATTGAGCAGGTAGGCGAAGACAAAGAAGATGGCCACGAAGATCAGAACAAAGATGCCCAAGCGCTCACGCTCGACCCTGATCGGATCCGCCATGTAGGACATGAAATTGGTCAGGTCGTACATGGCCTGATCG
The DNA here is from genome assembly GCF_019264345.1 of Marinobacter arenosus. NCBI lineage: Bacteria > Pseudomonadati > Pseudomonadota > Gammaproteobacteria > Pseudomonadales > Marinobacteraceae > Marinobacter > Marinobacter arenosus. Next base: position 9,583 of record NZ_JAHVAO010000002.1, on the reverse strand, counting down.
AACTCCGCGGCCGACATGCTGCCTTCAGTGGCGTACTCGGGGCAGGCATCCGCGTTGTTGATGTTGCCACTCAGCGGCTCAACACTCGCTTCAACCCCGATGTTCGGTGCAACGGCACACAGTCCCTGCAGATCGACCAACACGTGCGGCATGCCCACGTTTGGGAAGACCACATTGTTGACGCCCAGCGGACGGCTGACATCTTCGTAGAAGCCGCGCAGGTACGAGTAAACCCAGGACTCGCCGCGCAGACGCGTTTCCAGCGTCAGGTCCGGTGGCGGTGCACCGAACCAGTCTGCCGCCATATCCTTGCTCATGGAGTTCTTCATCAGCTCACCGATTTTGGCACCGGTGAAGATCAGGTTCTCTTCGTACAGCTCTGCCGGAATCTCAAGATCGTCGGCAACACGCTTGTAGCGAGCGTACTCCATGGAGTGACACCCCATGCAGTAGTTGCTGAACAGAGCCACACCACGCTGCAGGGACTCCTTGTTGGTGTGATCCGTCTCGATATGATCGAGCGCAACCCCACCACCGGCAGCCAGCCCGAGAGCCGGCAGGAATGCGATGAAAAGACCAAAAATCAGCTTTCTCATTATCCTGTCACCCTCTCTGGCACTGGCTTGGTTTTTTCCATCCGCGTGTAGAACGGCATGAGAATGAAGTAGAGGAAGTACAGCACGGTCAGAATCTGCGCGACTGTGGTCCGCCCGGCAGTTGCCGGAACCAGACCCAGATAGCCCAGAACGACAAAGCTGACGGCGAAGATCGCGAGGGCGATTTTGCTGAGCCAGCCCTTGTAACGCATGGACCGGACCGGGCTCTTATCGAGCCAGGGCAGCACAAACAGAATGGCAATGGCCCCTCCCATGACGACCACACCCCAGAACTTGGCAGGCAGACCGAACAGATCAACCGTTACCGCCCGCAGCATCGCGTAGAACGGCGTGAAGTACCAGACCGGCGCAATGTGCGCGGGAGTTTTCAGTGCGTTAGCCGGCTCAAAGTTCGGCTTTTCCAGGAACAGACCGCCCATTTCCGGGAAGAAGAAGACCACAACGAAGAAGATGAAGAAGAACACAGCTACACCCAGCAAGTCGTGCACGGTGTAATACGGATGGAACGGAATGCCGTCTTTGGGAATGCCGTTCTCGTCCTTGTTCTTCTTAATGTCGATACCGTCAGGATTGTTCGACCCCACTTCGTGCAGCGCCAGGATATGAAGCACCACCAGACCAAGCAGCACGATTGGCAAAGCCACAACATGCAATGCAAAGAATCGGTTCAGGGTAATCCCCGAGATCAGGTAGTCACCACGAATCCACAGGGACAGATCTTCACCGATTACGGGAATCGCGCCAAACAGGTTAACGATAACCTGGGCACCCCAGTAAGACATCTGGCCCCACGGCAGCAGGTAGCCCATGAAGGCTTCGGCCATGAGCACCAGGTAGATCAGCATGCCGAAGATCCAGATCAGCTCCCGAGGCTTCTGATAGGAGCCGTACATGAGACCACGGAACATGTGAAGGTACACCACCACAAAGAACGCCGATGCGCCCGTGGAGTGCAGGTAACGGAGCAACCAGCCCCACTCCACGTCCCGCATGATGTACTCAACGGAGGCAAACGCGCCTTCCGCCGACGGGTTGTAGCTCATGGTCAGCCAGATGCCGGTAACCAGCTGGTTGACCAGCACAAGCATGGCGAGGGAGCCGAAGAAGTACCAGATATTGAAATTCTTTGGCGCGTAATACTTGCCAAGGTGCTTGTTCCAGGCTTCAACGACCGGCAGACGTTCGTCTACCCATTGAATGAACTTCTGCATTACGCTGCCTCCGGGTCAAGACCAATCGTGAGGGTCGCGTCATCGTCGTAACGATAAGGCGGAACCTCGAGGTTCAGGGGAGCAGGCTGCGCCTCGTATACGCGACCGGCAAGGTCGTACTTCGAACCATGACACGGGCAGAAGAGACCACCGAGCCAATCCTCACCCAAATCCGCCGGAGCGACCTCTGGACGATAGGACGGCACACAACCAAGGTGGGTGCACAGGCCCACGATCACTGCAATCTCCGGCTTCAACGCCCGATAGATACCATCGATGTAAGGAGGCTGCTGCGGCGCTTCGGACTGGGGGTCCTTCACTTTGTCGTTCAGCTTCTCGATGTTCTGCAGCATCTCTTCGTTACGGCGGATAATCCAGACAGGCTTACCCCGCCACTCAACAGTGATCTGTTGACCCGGCTCTATCTTGCTGACATTGACGGTTACCGGTGCACCAGCTGCTTCTGCCTTGGCACTGGGATTCCAGGATGCCACGAACGGAACTGCCGCACCGACGACGCCGACTCCACCTACCACGGACGTAGCACCGATCAGAAACCGGCGCCGGCCTTGGCTCACGTCGCCATTACTCATTATGGTTTTCTCCCATCAGGCGATGTCACAGCCCGCCAAACAGCCGGCAATGTGCATCAAAAGGACTTCACAACCCAAAAATATAAGCGCCCAAATGGTAATGAAATTACCAGGGGCTTACAAGTCGGATAGCCGCCTCGGGCGGCCCCATCCCTGTTCCAGATCAATTCGCTCCGACATCATCCGGGCATAAAAAAACCCGACCGAATCGGCCGGGTTTCCTGGATCCTGCTCCAGCGGTATTAACGCTTGGAGAACTGAGGACGCTTACGCGCCTTGCGCAGACCCACTTTCTTACGCTCGACTTCACGAGCATCACGGGTGACGTAACCCGCTTTGCGCAGCGCCGGACGCAGAGTTTCATCGTAATCCATCAGGGCACGAGTCAGACCGTGGCGAATCGCGCCAGCCTGACCACTGATACCACCACCCTTGACGGTAATGTTGATATCGAAGCGATCGGTAGATTCAGCGACAACCAGCGGCTGACGAACGATCATGCGCAGAGTCTCACGACCGAAGAAATCTTCGATGGTGCGACCGTTGATGGAAATGTTACCGCTTCCCGGCTTGATAAAGACCCGAGCCGTGGATGTCTTGCGGCGACCAGTACCGTAATTTTGTGCTACAGACATATCCGCCTTCCGTTAAATGTCGAGTTCTTTGGGCTGCTGGGCTGCGTGAGGATGCTCAGCGCCGGCATAGATTTTCAGCTTCTTGAACATGGCGCGGCCGAGCGGGCCTTTCGGAAGCATGCCTTTGACAGACTTCTGGATAATTTGCTCAGGCGCCTTGTCCACCAGCTTCTCGAAGTTGATGGACTTGATTCCACCCGGAAAGCCGGTGTGACTGTAGTACATCTTGTCAGATGACTTGTTGCCGGTAACCCGCACCTGGCCTGCATTGATAACAACAATGTAATCGCCAGTGTCTACATGAGGGGTGTACTCAGGCTTATGCTTGCCCCGCAGACGACGGGCGATTTCGGTTGACAGACGACCCAGCGTCTTGCCGGCTGCGTCTACAACGTACCAGTCACGTTTTACTGTTTCTGGTTTCGCACTCAGAGTCTTCATTGATTCCGCCTTGAACGCTATATAAGAAACGTTAAAAACCACCACCGGTAAATGCTTGGCATCCGGAGGAGGTTCTGTACCTGTAATTAATGCGGCAGTGACACCGTTCGGGGCTGAGACAGTGACATCGCCTTGAAAAGCCAGGGCGCGAAGTATACTCGAACCACTACAGAAAGCCAACCCCGCACGCCGGTGTTTCGTTATTCCCCTATGCCGCCTCCGGCCAGCGGTACAACCGACGAACATTCTCCAGCAGAATCGGCGCCAGCGCTTCGACCCTCATCCCACGGAGTTCTGCCAGGGCGTTCAGCACCAAACCCATGTTGGCCGGGGAATTACGGCCTTTTTCCACACCGGCAGGCGCCATATCCGGCGCATCGGTTTCGAGCACCAGGGCGCCAAGCGGCAGCTTCGCGACCGCTTCACGGGTTTTGCGGGCACCCGGATGGGTAATCACTCCGCCAATCCCAATGTAACAGCCCAGATCGACCAGCTTACCGGCCTGCTGGTAACTCCCGGAGAACCCATGCACGAGCGCCGCCCCAACCCAGTTCGCCCGATTCAGTGCGCCATGCACCTCATCATGGGTTCTGACGGAGTGAATCACCAGGGGAAACTGCTGCCGTGCAGCGAGGGCAACCTGCGCCTCAAACCAGGGCCATTGCTGATCGAGGTCGCCATGAACACGATCAAGGCCGCACTCACCGATGGCAACACATCGATCCGGGCACCGACTGACCAGATCCTCAAGCAGTTGCAGGTCACTGTCGTGGTGCTCGGCCACAAACCACGGGTGAACCCCGAGACAGTAGAACCCTTCCGGGAACGCCAGGGCTGTTGCCCGAACCCGCTCCCAGTCCGCCCGACGCACCCCGGGTATCACCAGCCCGACCAGGCCGGCAGCCCGCGCTCGCTCGAGCTCGCTGTCCCGACACCCATCGAATCGGGGAAAATCAAAGTGGCAATGAGCATCGACAAATCGCACTCACACCTCCAGCCGGGCCTCAGTGCTCCCGAGTCTTGTGGAACTCGACGTCGGGAAACCGTTCCTGCGCGAGGTTAAGATTTACCATGGTCGGAGCAATGTAGGCGAGCCGATCACTGCCATCAAGCGCCAGATTGTCATTGTTCTTGCGCCGAAATTCGTCAAGCTTGCGTTCATCCTTGCAGGTTACCCAGCGAGCCGTCGCCACGTTGATCGGCTCATAGATCGCCTCAACCTTGTATTCGCTCTTGAGGCGGCTGACTACGACGTCGAACTGCAGCACACCAACCGCACCGACAATGAGGTCGTTGTTCCTCAGCGGCCGGAACACCTGGACCGCGCCCTCTTCCGACAACTGAATCAAGCCCTTCTGAAGCTGTTTGGCCTTGAGGGGGTCTTTCAGGCGGATGCGACGGAACAGTTCGGGGGCAAAGTTCGGAATCCCGGTGAACTTCATGTCGTCGCCGGCGGTAAAGGTGTCACCCAGCTGAATGGTGCCATGGTTATGCAGGCCGATAATATCGCCGGCGAACGCTTCATCCGCATGCTCCCGGTCACCCGCCATGAAGGTCAATGCATCGGAGAAGCGCACTTCCTTACCAATCCGGACATGACGGGCCTTCATTCCCTGCGTGTATTTTCCCGAGACGATTCGAAGGAACGCAACCCTGTCTCGGTGTTGCGGATCCATGTTTGCCTGAATCTTGAAAACAAACCCGGAGAACCCATCTTCCACGGGCTCCACAAGACGCTGATCGGTTTCCCGCGGCTGTGGCTGCGGCGCCCACTCAACCAGGCCATCCAGCATGTGATCGACACCAAAGTTACCCAAGGCGGTACCAAAGAAAACGGGCGTCAGCTCGCCGGCCAGAAACGCGTCCCGGTCAAACTCGTGAGACGCTCCTTTCACCAGTTCGATTTCGTCCCGCAGATCCCCCGCGTAGGCTCCGATCGCCTCGTCGAGTTCCGGGTTATCGAGGCCGGCAATGATCCGGGTGTCCTGAATCGTATGGCCCTGACCGGACTGATACAGAATAACCTCGTCCCGGTACAGGTGATAAACCCCTTTGAAACTCTTCCCCATACCGATCGGCCAGGTAATCGGGGCGCAGGCGATCTTGAGGACATCCTCGACCTCGTCCATCAGTTCAACGGGGTCGCGGGTATCCCGATCCAGTTTATTCATGAAGGTGAGGATGGGGGTATCACGTAGGCGAGTCACCTCCATCAGCTTGATGGTTCGTTCCTCGACGCCCTTGGCGCTGTCGATCACCATCAGGCAGGAGTCGACCGCCGTCAGAGTGCGGTAGGTATCCTCGGAGAAGTCCTCGTGACCCGGAGTATCCAGCAGGTTGACGAGTTTACCGCCATAAGGAAACTGCATCACCGAGGTCGTGACGGAAATCCCCCGCTCCTTTTCCATTTCCATCCAGTCGGACTTGGCATGCTGGCCGGATTTTTTCCCTTTCACGGTACCGGCCTTCTGAATCGCCTGGCCGAACAGCAGGACTTTTTCAGTGATGGTGGTCTTACCGGCGTCCGGGTGCGAGATAATCGCGAAGGTGCGGCGCTTGGCCACTTCCTGGGAAAGGTTTGACATAGTAGAGAGGCAACCTGAATCAGATGTTCCGAGAAAGCGGCTATTATAGGGGCTAAGCGATGCTTACGCGAACCGTTCCAGTCGTGGGCCTAGGCACTGAACCGGAACGCCATCACGCGGGCATCCTCGCGCCCTTCGGCGTCAGGATAATAGCCCGGTCTCCGGCCAATTTCGTCGAATCCCTCAGCCAGGTAAAGCTGGTGGGCGGCATCATTACTCAGACGGACCTCCAGAATGGTCTGCCGGATCTGTTCCCGGCCCGCCTCGGCCAACAGGTGACGCAGCAGCTGTCGACCCAAGCCCTGACCCTGCCGGCCGGGATGGACGCAGAGATTCAGGAGGTGCGCTTCATCCACCATATAGGCGACCACGGCGTACCCAATCAGAACATCCCCCTGGCAGGCGGCCCATAGACGGTAGTTGTCCCGGAAACAATCCTGAAAGACGGCTTCGGCCCAAGGATGGGAATAGCTCTGTCGCTCGATTTCAAGGACCTGCGGCAGGTCTTCCCGGGCGAGGTGCCGGATATCCAGGTCACCGTTCATGACCGCTCGAAAGGTCTCTGATTCCGGCATTACCGTCCTGCCAGTGATTTCAGCTGCTGCCACAAAGCCCGCTTCTGGGACGGGTTGGACGCCAACTCGGCCAGGGTGCCCGAAAAGTCGAGGTCCGGACGGGTTCCTGAAAGATGGTGCAGCCAACTCTGCTCGCTCTCGAACCCGTCAGGCCCCGCCAAGCCCAGGGCAACGACTTTCTGCCCCTGTAACTCAGACAGCGCGTGCATGAGGACCGCCCTGAGGTCCGCCATCGAGTTGCCGGGCGCCCGTAAATTATTGAACACGGGCCAGCGGACCGGCCCCACTTTTCGAAGCTCAGTCTCACCCAGGCTCTTGAGGATGTTTTCAGCCAGGGTTTCCTGCAAACGCAGGCTCGCCTCGGTCGACAGACTTGCGACCAGCGATACATCGCGCCCCACCCAAAGCTGAAGATTGAGCTCGGGCATCGGCTCAGCGCTTTTGGCCTCTGGCATCGATTCTTCTGCGCCAGGCCCTTGATGTTCTTCCGCCTCCGGGGGCTCGGCCGGGACGTCTGCCGGCTCCGGTTGGCTGGAATTCGACTGGGCGTCCTCCATTAGCGCCTGGAGATTCGCCACCCTGACGGCACCCGCTTCCTTCCGAGCATCACCCGACGAGGCTGCACCCGGTGATTGACTACCCGAGGGCGAAGGGAGGGGCTGCTCAGGCACCCAGGTATCAGAGCCCTGTTCTTCATCAAAGACATACTCCGGGCTGGGCGCCGCTCCGGGCAGGGCATCTCGGGCGTACCAGAGTCGCACGCCGGCCATGCCAAGATAGAACTGTCGCTGGGTTTCCGATTGCATCATTGGGGCTGCCTGGCACGTCCGATCAATTGCATTTAAACATCCGCAACCTGAGGATGCTGCCGGATGCCACCGCGGCTGATGAGGTTGAGCGCCTCAATGTACGCCTTGGCAGACGCGATGATGATATCGGTATCCGCGCCCACACCGTTTACGATCCGTCCGCCGCGCTCGAGCCGGACAGTTACCTCACCCTGCGCATCGGTGCCGCTGGTGATGTTGTTGACCGAGTAGAGTTGCAGATTGCAGCCGGAATCCACCAGTGATTCGATCGCCTTGAAGGTGGCATCAACCGGCCCACTGCCTTCAGCCTCTACCTTGTGCTCTTTGCCGTCGAGAGTCAGGGTCATGCTGGCCCTGGGTACCACTCCGGTCTCGGAGCACACCTGCATGCACACCAGACCATAGCGACCGACCTCTTCTTTCTGGCGGGTATCGCTGGCAATGGCTTGGAGATCTTCGTCGAAGATCTCGTGCTTCAGATCCGCCAATGCCTTGAATCGGGTAAACGCTTCATTGAGCTCGGTTTCCGTCTCGAACTGGATACCCAGTTCCAGCAAACGGGTACGGAACGCATTACGACCGGAATGCTTGCCAAGCACCAGACTGTTGGTGTGCCAGCCAACATCTTCGGCGCGCATGATTTCATAGGTTTCCCGGTGCTTCAGCACGCCGTCCTGGTGAATGCCGGATTCATGGGCAAACGCATTCGCTCCGACAATGGCCTTGTTGGGCTGGACGGGAAACCCGGTGATGGTCGAAACCAGACGGGAGGCCGGGACAATGTGCCGGGTGTCGATTCGGGTATCAATCTTGAAGAGGTCCTGGCGCGTCCTTACCGCCATCACCAACTCTTCCAATGAGGCATTGCCCGCACGCTCACCCAACCCATTGATTGTACACTCCACCTGGCGTGCACCCTTGGTCACCGCCGCCAGGGAATTGGCGACTGCCAGGCCCAGGTCGTTGTGGCAGTGAACTGAAAAAATCGCCTTGTCGGCATTGGGAATTCGCGTCAGCAACTTCTCAATGGTGTCACCGAACTGTTCGGGAATGGCGTAGCCAACGGTATCCGGAATATTGATCGTACGAGCACCCGCATCGATCGCCGCCTCAATGATCCGACACAGGAAATCCAATTCCGAACGACCGGCATCCTCACAGGAAAACTCGACGTCATCAACGTGGCTACGGGCTCGCTTGACGGCACGCACTGCCTGCTCAACAACGTCATCCGGCTGCATCTGGAGCTTGTGTTTCATATGAATGGGCGACGTTGCAATGAAGGTATGGATCCGTCCACGCTCGGCAGGCTGAATGGCTTCCGCCGCCCGGTCGATATCCTTATCCAGCGCCCGGGCCAGACTGCAGACGGTTGATTCCTTGATCGACTCTGCGATGGCTTTCACCGACTCGAAGTCACCCTGACTGGCAATGGCAAAGCCGGCCTCAATCACATCGACACGAAGCTTCTCCAGCGCTTTTGCGATCCGAAGCTTCTCAGCCTTGTTCATGGTGGCACCGGGGCTTTGCTCGCCGTCACGGAGCGTGGTGTCGAAGATAACCAGATGGTCGTGGACGGGCATTCGCAGGCTCCATCAATTAATTTGGCTTGGATACAGGAGTATACCACCGACGGTGACTTTTAAGAGGGCAATAAAAAACCCCAGCTTCGAAGAAGCTGGGGTTTCAGGTATTAAGAGTCTGACGATGACCTACTCTCACATGGGCAATGCCACACTACCATCGGCGCAGGCCTGTTTCACTTCTGAGTTCGGGATGGGATCAGGTGGTTCCAAGCCGCTATGGTCGTCAGACAAAACGGTTGATCACTGGGGGGACGAGATAGAGTGATGTTGATTTCGTTGCGTCATCCGCAATTGTCTTGGGTGTTATATAGTCAAGCCGCACGAGCAATTAGTATCGGTTAGCTCAACGCCTCGCAGCGCTTACACACCCGACCTATCAACGTCCTGGTCTTGAACGGCTCTTCAGGAACCTCGAAGGTCCAGGGAGATCTCATCTTGGAAGGGGCTTCCCGCTTAGATGCTTTCAGCGGTTATCCTATCCGAACATAGCTACCGGGCAATGCGTCTGGCGACACAACCCGAACACCAGCG